>NZ_JAAKZX010000188.1 GCF_011045025.1 Streptomyces ureilyticus | reverse complement strand
CTCATTCAGATGAGGCAACAACACCCCGAGTTTCAGGGCAAGTTGGTCACGAACCTCGTTCGATATGGGCATACCACACCAACGACAGCAAGACCGGGAAGCAACGTGTTGATTCTTTACGGGCCCTAAGGCTCTGGGAACTCATTGCCTCAGTGGAAGACCCGCTCCACGAACGCGTCGAGGTTGCCGCGCAGGCGCTCGATCTGCTGCTCGACGGTGAGGTGCTCCTCCATGCGCCCGCCCGGTGCCGCCTTCTTCTTGCCCCGTACGTACAACGAGCAGTCCAGGTCGGCGCAGATGTAGAGGCCCACCGAGTTGCCTTCGCGGCCGGCCGGGCCTGCCTTGGGAGCGGTCATGAGGGAGACGCCGCTGCCGGGATGCGTGGTCAGGCACAGCGAGCACATGCTGCGGCGCAGGAAGCCGCGGTTGCCGGAAGCGGAGCGCAGGGACAGACCGACGAGTTCATCGGCGCGTTCGACGACGAGATACTTGCGATCGGGCGCGGACAGATCGAACCAGCCCAGGAAGTCCAGGTCGTCCCAGTGGTCGAGATCCGCCAGGTTCTTGGGCAGGGGGAGGCGTTTGGCCTCGCCCTTCGAGCAGTTGACGAACGAGGTACGGATGTCGTGCTCGGTCAGGGGTTTCATGGAGGATCCTTCGAGGGGTGAGGACGGTGGCGGGACACGAGCCCGGCTCGCTAGGCCGGTGCGTCGTTTCCGGCGTGCTTGGGCGTCTTGTGCCGTACGGTGAGGCCCGCTACCAGGGCGGCGAGCAGCAGGACGCCCGCCGAGCACCAGTAGGCGACGGAGAAGCCGTGCACCATGCCTTCGTTGAGGGTCGCGCCGCCGTGGGCCGGATCGTGCAAGTGCGAGTGGACGTAACGGCTGGTGGCGCCGGTGGCGATGGTGTTGAGCAGTACGGTGCCCAGCGAAGCGCCCATCTGCTGAACGGTGTTGAGGACAGCCGAGGCCACACCGGCGTCCTGCGCGGGCACGCCGACGGTGGCCGTCGCGTAGACCGGCATGAAGGTCAGGCCCATGCCCAGACCGAGCAGCAGCAGGGCGGGCAGCACGTGCGGGACGTATTGCGCATGCACGGTCAGGCTGCTGAGCAGCACCATGCCCACGGCGGCCAGCACCATGCCGGACGACATCAAGGTCCGCGGCGCCGTGCGCGGCAGCAGGCGGGCCGCGATCTGGGTCGCGCCGATGACGATACCGGCCGAAATCGGCACGAAGGCCAGGCCCGTTCGCACCGGCGGGTAGCCGAGGACGACCTGCAGGTAGTACGTCAGGAACAGGAAGACGCCGAACATGCCGATGGTGGCCAAGCCCATCGTCGCGAGCGATCCGGCCCGGACACGGTCCTTGACGATGCGCAGCGGCAGCAGCGGGCTCGCCGCGCGGCTCTGCCACCACACGAAGGCGGCGAGCAAGATCACGCCGGCCATGAGCGGCGTGAGCACCGACGGGCTGGTCCAGCCGCGAGGTTCGGCCTCGCTGAAGCCGTACACGAGGGCGACGAGCCCGCCGCAGCCCAGCAGCGCGCCCGGCACGTCCAGGTGCCCGCCACGGCGGCCGGAGCGGTCGCGCAGGAAGGCCGCTGCGCCGAGCAGGGCGGCCAGCGCGATGGGCACGTTGACGTACAGGGACCAGCGCCAGTTCAGGTACTCGGTCAGCAGACCGCCCACGATCAGCCCGACCGCGCTGCCGCCGCCGGCCAGCGCACCGTAGACCCCGAACGCCCTGGCCCGCTCCTTGGGGTCGGTGAACGTCGTCGTCAGCAGCGACAGGGCCGAGGGCGCCAGGACCGCCGCGAACGCACCTTGCAGGGCCCGCGCCGCGAACAGCATCCCGGGACCGGCCGCCGCGCCGCCCAGCGCGGAGGCCGCGGCGAACCCGGCCAGGCCGATGACGAAGGTGCGCTTGCGGCCCACCAGATCGGCGATCCGGCCGCCGAGCAGCAGCAGCCCGCCGAAGGCCAGCGTGTAGGCGGTGATCACCCACTGCCGGTCGGCGTCCGACATGCCGAGAGCGCGCTGGGCGGAGGGCAGCGCGATGTTCACGATGGTGCCGTCAAGGATCACCATCAGCTGGGCGAGAGCGATGACGGCCAGCGCCCACCAGCGCTTCGGATCCGGTGCCGGTGCCGGTGCCGGAGTCGTGGCGGGAACCTCGCGGTCCGGGGAAGGATCGGTGGCCGTGGAAGGGGCGGACGGGAGGGATTCCCCTCCGGGACGTTTCTTGCTCATGGCGATCACGCACGTTTCGTGTCGAAGTGCTGTCGAGACAGCCGGCCAGGGACGGTCGCAGTGGTGACGACGGGCCGGTGTACGCAGCACGGGGACACGGCATGGCGGTGGGGCAGCGGGAACCGCGGACAGCACCCGGGGCCTGCCTCACCAGCTGCGTGTCACTCACGCCGGCGCTCTTGCTGGTCGTGAGGCGGAGAGTGCCGAGATCACGGTGACCAGCAAAAGAAGGGCCCGTCTTCGGGCACGCGCCCCCGCGGCCCGCGCGGCGACGAACCGCGCAGGCCAGGACATCTCGTGACGCGGCGTCTCAGGAAGATGCCGAAGACAAGAACAAGAAGGGGGGAAGAGTTACCGCGCGCCGCAGAGGAGGGAGGGCACACGGCCGGAGGCAACTATGGCCGCAACGCATTCGGCACGGTCCATGTCTCTCGCCTCCTTCCGGGCAGGGCACGCGGTGCGTGTCGACGCCGAGCGCGCCGAGCGGGGCGGCAGAGAACCTGCCGCACGAAATCCCGGACAGGGTATCCCATCGACGCCACCGCGCGACCGGAATTGCCGACCGCCCGCGCGCACACGGAAGGGGTTTGACGACGGCCGTTGTCAAACCCCTTCCGTGTGCGCGCCCAGCATGGGTGATTGCTTGGGGGGAAGTCCCTGGGGGGAAGAGGTGGTGCTAACCCCGAGCCGGGAGTACGGGCGGGAAGCCGTTGACGATGTCTGACAGCTGCTGGTGCGGCCCGACACGTGTGCGGCCTGGCCGCCGCGGGGCTTGATGTCCAGCACGACCCAGGTGCCGAGTAGTCCTGCTGCCGGACGTGACGTTCCGGATGGTGCCTGGCCTTGGCCATGCTGTCCGACTGGTTGCCGCAAGACATCCGTAAGTCTATGCTTACCGTTCGTGGAGACTTACGGAGATGGCGGGCTGGGGCTTCTCGGGGATCCGACCCGGCGTGCGATCTTCGAGATCCTGGCTCGCCGCCCCTCTTCGGTGGGTGAGCTGGCTGAGCGGTTGCCGGTCAGCCGGCCGGCGGTGTCCCAGCATCTGCGGGTTCTCAAAGACGGCGGCCTGGTGGTCTCTCACGCCGAAGGAACGCGCCGCGTGTACCGGCTCAACCCCGAGGGCGTGGCCGGGCTGCGGGCCTGGCTGGACGGCGTGTGGAACGACGCCCTCACCGCTTTTCAGAAGGCCGCGGAGGCCGCCCCGGACGACCCCGAAGAGGAAGTTCCGTGATGACCGTTGCACCCCTGCAAGGAAAGATCACCGTCAACGTGCCCGTAGAGCGGGCGTTTCGCGTCTTCACCGAGTCGTTCGGCGACTGGTGGCCGAGCGACTACCACATCGGCCAAGTGGAGATGGCCGAGGCCATCTTGGAGCCACGCGAGGGCGGCCGCTGGTACGAGCGCGGCGTCGACGGCACCGAATGCGACTGGGGCCGTGTCCTGGCCTGGGACCCGCCGCATCGGCTCGTCGTGACCTGGCAGATCAACGGCCACTGGCAGTACGACCCCGACCCCGACCACGCCAGCGAAATCGAACTCCGCTTCACAGCCGACGGCCCGGACCAGACCGCCGTCGAACTGGAACACCGCCACCTCGACCGCCTCGTCGAGGGCCAGGCCCTGCGGGACGGGATCACGGGCGGAGGCGGGTGGTCGACCGTCCTGGAGGCCTTTGCGAAGGTCGCTGTCGACCGGGCGGAGTAGCGCCTGGGTGACGCGATCAATGTTCGAGAGGGCGATGAACTGCGTCCGAGCGGTAAGGGGTGTGGCCCGCACTTTGGTGCGGGCCACACGCTTGTGCGGTCTGCGTGTGCCGCCGTCCGCGATCGAATCCGCGGCGTCGACTGTGTCATCGCCCCAGGAGCAGGCGCACACCATCACTGGGGGGCGGCCCCGACCACGCCGCCGCGACGGCCGTTGGGCTCGGGTTCACGAGCAGCAGCCTGAGCCGCCCGTGCCGGTGCTGGGCTGTCCGCTGTGGAGGTCGTCGTCGTGACCGGCGGCGATCCGCGCCCATTGCGCGGTCGGGCGCCCGTCCTTGCGGAACTGCTGGCCGAGCGTCTCGTACGGCTGCGGCCAGTCGGACGGGGAGTCCTCCCAGGTCTCCTGCCGCCCGTAGACGGTCATGTCGAGGACGCCGTAGGAGGGCGCCATAGGTTCGACGCCGCGGCCGGTGGTCCAGTACGTCTCGTATACGCGGTCCCCGTCGCGGAGATAGCACGCCTTCATGCCGAAGTGGCGGCCGGCGAGGAGTCGTTGGTGGGACTCGGCGGGTACGGAGTACCAGGGCATGTCCCAGCCCATGAAGCGGCGGTAGCGGTCGGACTCCTCGTAGGGGCCCTGGCAGAAAGCGGCGAAGGTGACATCACGCTGGTGCAGATAGGACAGTTCGCGGACCTGGCCGGTGAAGAAGGTGCAGCCCTCGCACTGCTCGGCGGCGGGGCGGCCGTCGTGCCACATGTGATACGACGCGAACAGCTGGGTGCGCCCCTCGAAGACGTCGATCAGAGGGACGGCTCCGTTGCCTCCGACGAGCGGAGTCGACGGGTCGACCTCGGTCATGGGCAGCCGTCGCCGTGCGGCCGCGATCGCGTCGCCCTCCCGAGTGTGCGCCTTCTCCCGGGCGCGCAGGGTGTCGATCGCGGCCAGCCACTCCGTGCGGGAGACGACCGGCGGGTTGTTCATAGAAGTCATGCCCGTACTGACCCGACGGCCCGCAAGAACTCATCGGTGGAGCGGAGACGGGCGCTACTGGCCACGTCTCGCCGACTCGGATGCCGACCGTACGGTGATCATCATGCGCCGAGCCTAGGACGAGCCCAACAGCCCATGCGGCGCCGAAGCGGTCGCGCAGCCGCCGCGGACAAGGCCGCAGGCCGCGCCGAAGACGGTGAGGAGGCGGGGGTCAGGTTCGGTGATCGCGACCTCGCAGATCTCGCCGCCGGAGCTCAAGGGCTGACCGGGAGCGGCTCAGCAGCTGCAGTCGCACCCGTCGCAGCCGCAGCCGTCGTCGCCGCAACAGTTCCCGCAGCACTCACAGCAGCTGCAGCAGTCACCGCAGCCGCTGCAGTCGGCGTTGGGGCACAGTCCTTCCCGGCGTTCCCGGCTCCACGGGTCTTCGAACTCTCCGCAGCACATCTGGCAGGTACAGGCGAGCCCCATCCACACCGCGCACCCGGCGAGCAGCCCGCGCCGGTCGCGGCGGGGCGGCTCCGGGGGCAGCGGCGCCCACGGTCCGCCGGGCGGGGTGTACGGGCCGCCCGGCATCACTCCCGTCGGCGCGGCTCCGTGCGCGCAGCCGGCGGTGCCGAAGGCCCGGTCCACGGAGGTGCGCAGCTCGTGCACGAGCAGCCGGTGTGCGAGCTTCGGGTCCGTGAAGTCGGCCTCCCGCAGCGCGAGCCGTATCCCGTGCACGGCGTCGTCGGCGAGCCGCCGGGCCTCCGTGAGCGGCGTCCCGGTCGCGGTGAGCGGGTTCCAGGCGCCCGACGCGGCGTCAGCCTCCTTGTCCTCCACGGCGTCCAGGAGATGCGCGAGCCGCCCGAAGAGCCGCCCGGCCTCGGCGAGCGGTTCCGCGTTGCCCGGCCGTCCGGCGAGGACCGCGGTGTGGGCGAAGGCGGCGGCGGTCGCGGTCTCGGTCGGTTCGGTGACCGTGAGAAGGGGCGTTCCGAGCCCGGCGAGTGCCTCGATGCCGACCTGCCGGTCCACGGCGTCGACGAGCAGGGCGGTGTCGAAGCCGACGTCCGAGCCGGTCCGCTCCCCGGCCCGGCCCGGCCCCAGCTCGCGGCGACCCGGCGCGCGGCGAGCGCCACCGGCTTGCTGGCCAGCAGCCCGTCCTTGTCGGCGACATGGTCGCGCACCTTGGCGGAGGCGAGCACCAGCGAGACGGCGGCCGCGAGCCGCGCCCCCTCACCGTGCGCGACGGACGCGCTACGCATTCCGCGCAGCGGACACGGTCCCGCCGTGCGCCGCCCGCCGCCCTCCTTCTCGGCCTGAGCCTCCGTCAGAACCGATATCAGCAAGCCGTCATAGTTCGTGACGACCCTCGCGAACTGTCCGTGGTCCTTGCGCAGCGCCAGGCACAGCCCGCACAAATGCGCCATCCACTGGGCTTTGAGACTCTCTCCGAGCCGGTGACGGCAGGGCCTGACGATTCCGAACACGACGATCCCCCGTGGTGCGTACGGCATTGAACTGCGGTGAGCTGCGGCATCGTATCGATCGCCGCGTTCACCCATACGCAGCCCCCATCACTGGGGTGTGGTCCGCGCTTCGGTGCGGGCCACCCGCTGGTGCGGGACTGCGTGTGCCGCCGTACAGGCCTTGGTGCCGGTGGGGTATTTCCGGTCAACTTCTGACCCAGGTTGGCCCTTTGACATTCGTCGCCTTCACAGGGCTCACACAATCAATCCCCAATCTGATCACTGGATTTGTGTCTTCCGGATCGGGTGCTGCCTTGTGGGCGCTTTCGCGCCACGCCACTCCTGACTCCGAAGTCACCTCTTGTTTCGACCCGTTGACCTGTGGCTATGGTGATCGCCGCGCGCCCCCTGGTGGACCTTGACCGCTCCGCCACGGCGCACGCACACCAACTGGCGGCCGGGGAACAGCGTCGTCACGGGGAGGGACACGGCTCCTCTGCTCCGGTCTCCGTACCGGGGCGGAGGGCCGAGCTTCACGCATCGCCTTCGCCTACTCGGACGGGCACCCCCGCCCGCCTCCCTCTGCGATGAATGGATGCTCTGTTGCGCCCTGGAACGGGGTTTGTCATACCCAGAACACGAAGATTCGGATTCCTCACATCCGTCATCACGGCTGTCCTGGCCCTGGCCGTACTCTTCGGCCTGGCCGTCCGTCCGGATCTGCTCGACCGCCTCGCCGGAGAGGGGGCCACTCCGGCTGGCGACTCCTACGACTGGCATGAGGACACGGCCGCCGAGCAGTTGCGGCAGGACCAGTGCCTGATGGCCGACGTCCTGCGCCTGGGTGGACCGTCCATGGCGGCGACCGCGCAGGACGGTCTCAACCAGACCCCGGACAAGCTCCATGCTCTGGCCGACCGGGAGCACTGGGAGAACACCCCGCTGGCTCAGGCGTACCAGAAGGACCGGGACGCGGCAGGCAAGGAACTCAGCGCCCTTCACGCTCTCCGCAACGGATGGCAGAAGCCCCTCGACGGTCTGACGACCCCGGCCGGCTTCACCGACGCCTCCTTTCAATGGCCTCCGGGCTCGCAGGGTGACGGCAAGGACGACTTCTACGGCCAGACGGGTCTGACGCAGTGGACCGCCGACCGGTTCTGGAAGAACGAGAGCGACTTCTACGAAGACCCCACCCCCAGGGCGGACGAGAGGACCCTGAAGGCCGTCGATGACCTGGGCACACCTCTCTACGGGACAGCCCCGGACACGGGTCTTCCTTCGGACGAGTGGAACCGTGCCTTAGCCGAGCGGTCAGCGTTCCAGCGGCTGCACGGGGCCCCGGGGGAGAACGCGGGCGCGGACAACGCCCGTATCTTCCTGGCTTCCGGGGGATTCCCCCGCACCGCCCCGCAGCCGGACACGGCGGAGTACCGCATCGCGGTCGAGGACCTGAAGACCCGGTTCGCCGCCTGCGCATGGCGTGACCCGATCGACCCGAGCAAGGTGCTGGGCGACATCGCCACCGCCGCCGCCACCGAGTGGCAGCGGGAGATCAGCTCTCAGGCCGCGCAGCGAAATCAGATCCTGAACGCGAACAAGGACGCCACCAAGGCCTTGGCGACCGGCGCCAAGGCGCTCGGGGACCTGCTCGGTCACTCGTGGACCGCCGACCACCTCGCCCGCTGGCAGGACTACTGGTCCTCGGGCGGCGTCGGGTGGGTCGGCGACGCGCCCGCGGTGATCGAGGTGCACGCGGCGAAGGGGAAGTGCCTCGACGTCCAGAGCAGCGGAACAGCCGGCGGCACACCGGTCCAGCTGTTCACCTGCAACGGCACGGCAGCGCAGAGGTGGCAGGTGTACGGCGACGACAAGGGCCTGCACCTGCAGAACGTCAATTCCCAGAAGTGCCTCGACGTGTCCAACAACGACCCGACGAACGGCACGAAGATCCAGATCTGGACGTGCAACAGCTCTCCGGCGCAGACGTGGGAGTACAACCTGCGCGCGACGACGAGCCTGAAGAACGTCGGCACGGGCAAGTGCCTGGACCTGCACGAGTACACCAACGGCCACAACTCGTGGCTGTGGGAGTGCAACGGCACTGGCCCGCAGCAGTTCGACATCAAGCCGTCCGGCAACAAGGGCACCGTTCCGCCGAAGGCGCAGTTCGACAAGGCCAAGAAGGGCATCGCAGGCGCGCAGGCAGCGGCGAAGAAGCAGCTCGCCGTCGTCAAGGCGCAGGCTGCCGCCGCGAAGAAGGCCGCCACTGACACGGGCACCGCCGAGCAGGCCGCCTACGCCGTCGCGGACGGCAACGGCGCTCCTCGGGGCCGCGGTCTGCTGGTGGGTCAGCAGAAGGCGCAGGTCACTCAAGGTGCTGCTGCCGCCCTTGAGGCGATGGTGAAGGCCGGTGAGACCGCCGAGGCCGCCACCCGCGCCTCCGGCGGCGACAGCCAGACCATCGCGCAGCGTGCGCTGGCTCAGGCCGCGCAGGTCAAGGCGGAGTTCCGTAAGAAAGCCGCGCACGCGGCCGAGTTGCAGGCGAAGGCGGCCGCCGACGCCGCGAAGGTGCACCGCGACAACGCGAAGAAGGACAAGGAGACCGCCGAGGCCAAGCTTGCCGAGACCCTGAAGGCCGAGGGTGAAGCGAAGGCGGCTGCCGCCGACGCCCATGCCAAGCGGCTCGCGGCGGAAGCCGAGGAGAAGACGGCGAAGGCGGAGAAGGAGACCGCCGCAGCCAAGCAGGCCGAGGCAGCCAAGCACAAACAGAACGCCGAGACCGAAGCGACGAAGGCGAAGGAGGCCAAAGGAAAGGCCGAAACCGCCGAGAGCACCGCTGTCGCGAAGAAGAACGACGCGATCAAGGCCCGCGACAACGCCAAGGCCAAGAGGGACGACGCCTGGGACGCGGAGCAGAAAGCCGACGCCGCCCGCGCCAAGGCGGACGCGAAGGGGGCCTATGCACAGGCCCACATCTCGGACGCCAATGCCAAGGAGTCCAGGGCGGCCGCCAACGCAGCGGACGGGCACGCGGACGACGCCGAGGCGGCTGCCACGAAGGCCCGTTCCGAGGCCGACGCCGCGACGAAGGCAGCAGCGGACGCGGACGCCGCAGCCACTCGCGCCGAAGCGGCGGCGAAGCGGGCCCGCGCCCACGCCGACAGCGCCCAGGCCGCGAAACTGAAGGCTGACGCCGCGGTGAAGTCCGCGACCAGCGCCGCAGCGGACGCCATCGCAGCCGCGAAGCATGCCGCAGCCGAGGCGAAGACGGCCGTCGAACTGGCCGATGAGGCGGAACAGAAGGCCAAGACCGCCAAGGGGCATGCGGACCAGGCGAAGAAGGAGGTCGCCAAGGCTCTTGCGGCATCGGCGAAGGCCGCGGGCTTCGCCCATGTCACCGCCCAGGCCGCCGTGGACGCCGGCAACGCCGCCGCCCAGGTCGCCAAACCGGCGAACGACGCGATCCAGCTCGGCTCCCCGTACGTCACCACGGACTCGGCCGCAGGTCTGGTGGTGCTGACGGGACAGGCGTCGAAAACGATCGCTGAACAGCAGAAGGCCGTCGCCGACGCCCACGCCAAGAACGCGCAGGAAGAAGCCGCCACCGCAATTGCCCTCGCCCAGGCGACGCAGGGCGAAGCGAAGGCCGCCTACCAGCACGCCGCCAATGCCGCCGCGCATGCGTCGAACGCACGCACCTACGCGAAGGAGGCTCTCGGCTTCGCGGCCGACGCAGCCACAGCCGCCTCCAAGGCCACCGCGTCACTGGCCCGCACTGTCGAATACGACCGCCAGGCCACGGAAGACGCAGCCGCCGCGAACAAGGCCGCGGGTCGCGCCGAGGGCTACGCCATGGACGCCCGCGACTCCGCCGATCAGGCAGCGCTCGATGCCTCCGCCGCCCGCACGGCTGCCTCGGAGGCCGAACAAGCGGCCAAGGACGCCCGCGCGGCGGCCGACCGCGCCGACACCGCGGCGACCGAGGCCGAACAGGCCGCCAAGGACGCCCACAAGTACGCCGAGGAAGCGCAGCGAGCTGCGGAGTCCGCCGCACGCAAGGAGGCCAACAAGCAAGTGGCCAGCGGCGCGGGCACAGGGATCGGGGACACGTGGTACGTCGTCGACGAGGACAGCCTCAAGATCACCGACGCCAAGCAGGAGAACCCTTGCGTCATCGAGGTTGGCTTTGAAGGCTGCACTGTCACGTTCACAGTGACATTCGATGTGATGGTCGACTTCTACCTGTGCACCAACCCCGAAGTGCCGGCCACGGCTTCCGGCTGCCCGCCGCGGGACACGGTGTTTCTCGATGCCAAGCCCTTCAAGGGCCTGACGAAGGAAGTCACCGAGTACTTCAGCAAGCTGGATCTCATCCAGCAGACCCTCACCTACAAGATCCTGAAGGCGGTCCTGGTCCAGGACTTCGTCGACTGCTGGCACGGCAACGCCAGCGGCTGTGCCTGGGCAGCGAGCAACTTCATCCCCAGCAAGGCGTTCAGCAAGGTCGCCGAGGCGATCCGCGCCCTGGACGCTGCGCTGCACACAGGGGTGGGGGTACGCGATGCGTTCAACGCACTGAAGGTCCTGGACCTGGACCCGGCGACGCTTGCCAAGATCGAGCGGCAGGTCAATATCTACGAGGATGGGGTCACTGCCTGCAAAACCAGGCCAGGCACCGCCAGAGCGCTCACGACGGCCGGTCCTCTCAGGGCGACGGCGCAGAACGCCGGCCCGAGCTGTGTCCTGATCGAGCTCGGACCGGGTGTCAAGTCGGCCGACGCACTCAAGGCGTTCAATCCTTCTGCGCCTGAAATCGAGTTCGTCTTTGAACCGGGTACCGGAAGATTCATCACGGGAGACCCGGCACATCTGGGCCTGGAAGGCAGCCCGCACGAGCAGCTGGCACGATCCATTGACGCCGACGAGAAGACGGTGCTGGGCGGCACTATCTTCCGCGACAACGGCCGCCTAGTATTCACCGAGAACAGCGGACACTACGGGCACAGGTGGACAGACGCCACACGTGAGAAGTTCGAGGATTTCCTGAAGGACTATGGCGTTGACTTCGACTACAGGCCGTGGGGATGAGATGGGAGAATGGGTTCCTGTAATCTACCGCGGCGACGGGGCATGGATTGGTGTCATGCCTGGCGGCGAGATCGGTGTAGGCACCGAAGTGGAGGGGCGTGCAACCCTCGAAGGTTCACGCTTCATCCCGATGTGGCCCTTCCTGGAGCAGAATTTCTCCGAATGTCTCAGCGAGTTTTCCCGCCTAGGGGAATTTCTCACGAAAAGTGGAACGCCAACCCCTAAGAAGCTCATTGAGCTGACCGTGGGATCAGCCTGGAAATCTGGTCGCCCCTATTGGATGCGACTCGCTGTTCCATGGGTGATCGAGATGGTTCAGTGCTCGGATTTCGACGCCGAGGCCATGGGGAAGATTCTTGGGGAGATGCTTGATTCGGAGATCGTGGAACCGGAGATGCGGGAACGGCTCCGGCTCCTTTCCTCGACGTTGAGCGACTCGCATGAGGAACGGGACTGACGTATGTAATTGAGGGGCCCCGCCGGATTAGTTTCCGGTGGGGCCCCTCAAGCACGGGTGTCCCACCACGATGGAGGCGTTTGCTCTCACATGCAGAAGGTGACCATCGAGATCATCCAGTCGGCAGGGTTCGACGTAACCAATTTCCAAGAGGACGATGACATACGTCCGATGGCGATCCACGTAAAAGGTGCTTCCTGCATGCGGGATGTAATAATTGGAATTCTCGAATCGGCAGGGTTTCAGGCCGATACTGCGGACGACGATATGCGTCCGATGGCCGTTCGTGCCGCGACGAGGTAGTTACCAGTCGACAGGTTTGATCGGTCGAACAGGATTTTCTGACGCTTCTCGCCGGCGAGCTCGATGTGCGAACCAGGTGAATCAGGTTGGTGTTCAAGTGGGGGTTGCCGAAATGGGCTACAGTATTGGCTTCTATAAGTCCGTGCGGCTGACGGTAGTGAGGTTGAAGTGGCCGTCTTCGAAAGCGTCATCTGTGTCGAACGCCCGCAGGCCGGAGACGTTTGGAAGGTCATCACCGAGCTGGCAGACCGGGTCGGCGCGGGGGTCCTCATTCCTGACGGCACGTGCAGTTGGCCGACAGGCCCTGTGGTCGGCTCTGTATGGTGGTTCCACGCGTGAGTATTTTTCCCCGTCGTGTTCACTCATCGCTCATTTGAGCGCCTGAAGGGCATCCTCCCTCAGTGTGTTCACGGTTTTTGCGCGAGGGGTCATGGGCCCGCGATTCGTGTACGTCCTGTGGTGTGCGCGTCCGCGTGGGGCTGTCCCGACGGTCGCCCCACCTGGCGGAAATACCAATCGGAGCCCCTGGACCGGAGTGCGATGAACGCGGCCCTCGATCCCTATGTGACAGCAACGGGAGGAAGAGCGTGAGCTTCGACGCAATTTTGTCGGCATGGAGCTTGGCGGTGGCCCTATGCGATGTAGCGGCGGAAGCCTCGTGCCGTGGCTTTGAAGCCGCACGCTGCGTAGAAGGTGTGGACGTATTCGTCATCCGCTGCCAGTAGCTGCACCTTGTAGCAGTCGGCCGACTCACCCAGCTGCACGGCCGCCTCCATCAGTCGGCGTCCGACGCCACGCCGTTGGAAGGAGTCGGCTACCACGACGTTCTCCACGAACAGGATGGCCCGGCCGCCGCGGGTGAGGTTCGGCATGACGATGCAATCCGCCGTTCCGGCCACGCTGCCATCGACTTCGGCGACCAGGATGGTCCGTCCCTGCTGCTTCGATATCGCTGTCCAGATGGCATCCGCTGACGCCCGGGGCAGGGGAGCATCGTCCGGGTTCAGCTCGCTGTAGAGGGTCAGCAGTGCTGGGAGGCCGGACTCGAATGCCGACCGTACGGTGGTCTTCATGTGCCGAGCCTAGGACGAGCCCAACAGCCCACGGGACGCCGAGAGTTCAGAGCCGTACACCGCTGTGGAGTGTGAACCAGACCGTTTTGCCGATGCCGCCGGGGCGGGGTTCTGCGCTCGGCTGCCAGTGTTGCCACCAGGGGCAGGCCGCGGCCTGACTCGTCGTCCGGGGCCGCCTCTGGGAGTGTCGGGAGCGTGTCGTTCGCGTCTGTTACGGATACGCAGAGGTGGCCGGCGTTCAGGACGCAGCGGGTTCGGATTTGGCGGCCGGGGGAGACCTTTGCGTGGCGGTACGCGTTTGTCATCAGCTCGCTGAGCAGGAGCGGCCGTTTCCGTCAGCTCTTCCGGGAGCTTCCAGGCTGTGGCCTGGTCGCGGAGGAGGGTGCCGGCCCGGCCGACGCTGCGGCGGTCGTGCCGTTCCTTGCGTTTGAATCCTCCCCTCTCCATTCAGGGAGGGGATTCCTGGCTCAGGCCGCCTCCTGGAGCAACGCTCCAGGAACAGCCTTGTGTGCGACGGAGATTGACATCTAACATTTCAGTCGTGGACGCCATAGGGCCCGTACCCCGCCCCCTGCTCAGGGACCGGGCGTACGAAGCGATCAGGGACGCCATCGTGGCCGGGGACATCGAACCGGGCGCGGCGGTGCGTGACGCCGATCTCGCCGAGCGGCTCGGGCTGTCCAGGGCGCCCGTGCGTGCGGCCTTCTCGCGGCTCGTCGACGAGGGGCTGCTGGAGAGCAAGCCGCAGAGCTACACGCGGGTGACCCCGGTCGTGGCCTCCGACGTACGGGACGCGGCGGCCGTCGTCGGGGCCATGCACGAGCTGGCCGCGCGGATTGCCGTGCCCCGGCTGTTCGCCGCGGATGTCGAGACGATGCGCTCGGCCAACGAGCGGTTCTCGGCCGCCGTACGCACCGGCGACGTGGACAGCGCCCTGCGCGCCGACGACGAACTGCACGACGTGCTCGTACGCGTCAGTGGCAACCACGCGGCCGCCGCCACCATCGCCCGCTACACCCCGCTCATCCGCCGGCTGGAGCGACGGCGCTTCGGTGAGGGCGGCAACTGCCGTTCGGCCGGGCTGCACGAGCAGCTCATCGAGGCCTGCGCGGCCGGTGACGTGGACGAGGCGGTCCGTGTCACCGCGGAGATCTGGCGAGGACTCGAAGGCCTCGCCGACGGCGACTGATCCTGGGAGGATTCATGTCCCTTTCCTCGTACGAGCGTTACCCGCTCCTGTTCGGGCCTTCGCCCGTGCACCCCTTGGAACGGCTCACCGCGCACCTCGGCGGCGCCGCCCTCTGGGCCAAGCGCGAGGACTGCAACTCCGGTATCGCGTACGGCGGGAACAAGACGCGCAAGCTGGAGTACCTCGTCGCGGACGCGCTCGCGCAGGGGTGCGACACGCTCGTGTCGATCGGCGGCGTGCAGTCCAATCACACCCGGCAGGTCGCGGCTGTCGCGGCCCGCGCGGGGCTCAAGTGCGTGCTGGTGCAGGAGAGTTGGGTGGAGTGGCCCGACGCCGTGTACGACAAGGTCGGCAACATCCTGATCAGCCGGCTGGCGGGCGCTGACGTACGACTCATACGGGCCGGGTTCGGGATCGGGTTCAAGGAGAGCTGGGAGCAGGCGCTCAGGGAGGTCGAGGAGGGCGGCGGGAAGCCGTACGCCATTCCTGCCGGGGCCTCCGACCATCCGCTCGGTGGCCTCGGTTTCGCCGGCTGGGCGTACGAAGTCGCCGAGCAGGAGCGGGAGTTGGGCGTCTTCTTCGACACCGTGGTCGTGTGCTCCGTGACCGGGTCGACTCAGGCGGGCATGGTCGCCGGGTTCGCGGCCCTGGAGGAGGCGGGCGGGCGAGCGCGTCGCGTCATCGGAATCGACGGGTCGGCCGCGCCCGCCCGCACCCGTGAGCAGATCGCGCGGATCGCGCAAGGCACCGGCCGACTCATCGGCGTACAGAAGGAGTTGGACGCGTCGGACGTCGAGCTGGACGAGCGGTACCACGCGGGCACGTACGGCATCCCCGACGAGGCCACTCTGGAGGCCATGCGACTCGCCGCGCGCACCGAGGGGATGGTGACGGACCCGGTGTACGAGGGGAAGTCGATGGCCGGGCTCGTCGATCTCGTGTCGCGGGGAGAGATCGGGCGGGATGCCACGGTGCTGTACGCGCACCTTGGCGGACAGCCCGCGCTGAACGCGTACAGCGCGCTGTTCTAGGACGTCTTCCAAAGCCTTCTGCGGGTCAAGCCGCCTTTCCGAAGACAAGCACTTCCGTGGTGGCGACGCCCATGGGCGCCAGGAAGCCGGCCTTCAGGCTGCAGCCGAGGGTCGCGAAGAGGTCCACGCAGGTCTGGCGAGGCATGGCGGCCGGGTAGGAGTCGTGCCCCGCGCCGCCCTGCGTGGCCCAGGTGCGTACCGTGGCCGGGTCCAGGCAGGTCTCTGTCATGACGTCGAAGACGATCCGGCCACCGGGTCGCGTGACGCGTGCCATCTCGAAGAAGTAGCGGGAGGCGGCGAGGAAGGGCACGGTGTTGAAGACCTTGTGGGCTTGAACGAGGTCGATGCTGCCGTCGGGTGTCGGGGCGAGACTGCTTCCTGCGGTCGGTTGGGCGACCACGCCGAATGTGTCCACCAGGTAGTTGGCCCAGGGCGCTGCCGTCTCGTAGATCTCGTAGCGGTCTGGTGAACACTCCTTCAGCGTCTTCTCCAGGTACCGTCCGGACCCGGGACCGATCTCCAGCACCGTGTTCGGGTTGGCGGCGAAGAGGCCGAGATCGCGTAGTTCATCGATGGTGGACTGGGTGGCGCCAGGCGTCCCGTTCATGACCTCGTCGATGTAGTCACCGACCGACAGACCGGCCGCCCGTGCGGCCCGCATCGTTGCCTCGAACGGGATGAAGTCGTCGACGCCACCCAGGTTGTTGGTGCTGCGCACGATGTCGAATCCAGCACGTCCCAGGAGCCGCTTGACCCCCGACTTCAATACTGACGTTCCCTTGCTTACCGCCCTCATCAGGCATGCCCCCCATATCGTCCTTACCCCTTGGTGTCAGCATATGATCGCGGCCGCAGACGCCGCAGTGGGACGGCGAATTCGCTACGCGGCCTTCTAAGAGGTCGATTCGGGTTTCGTGTGGAGGATTTCGCGGGCCTGTTCCGCGGCGCGGGCGGTGCTTTCGCTGACGAAGTCGAGGAAGCGGGCGACATTCTCGAGGCGGGCGCCGGCCGGGGTGTCGGGGCCGAGGATGCCGGCGCCCTGCCGTGCGGTCTCGACGACCTGGGCGAGGGATCGGGCGCTGGCCACCGTCGTCTCGTACCAGATGTCGTCGTCCACGACGTAGCGCTCGCGGCGGCCTTCGCCCTGTTCCCTGCGGACGAAGCTCTGGCTCTCGAGGAACGAGATCGCTTTTGAGATGGACGCCGGGCTGACCTGGAGGCGTTGGACCAGTTCGGACGCGGTGAGGCTGCCGGAGTCGGTGAGGGTGAGGCAGACCATCACGCGGGCCGTCATCGCGGTCATGCCCGAGGCCATCATGACGGTGGTGAACATCTCCTCGTACTCGCGCACCGCCTCGGTGTCGCGCCCGTAGGCCTGCTCGGGTGCCCCGGCCCCCCGGGGTGCGGCCCGCTTGCGCCGGTGGGCGCGGCGTTCGGCGGTGCGCTGGGCGAGGTCGGCGCGGTAGCCGGTGGGGCCGCCGTTGCGCATCACCTCGCGCGTGACCGTCGAGGTCGGGCGCTCAAGGCGTCTGGCGATCTCCGCGTAGGCGAGGCCGTCGGCCAGCCCCAGCGCGATCTGCTGGCGTTCCTGCTGGGTGAGTCTGCCTCCCGGCATCGCGGTCTCCTTCATGTTCCGTGGTGGCCCCAGCATAGCGTTCAGTTTCAGTTCAGTGCAACGAACCTGTGCTCGCCGTTGCGTTAATCTTGAAAACCGTTGCAACGATTTCCTGGCTTCTACCTGCAATGATGGCAATATTTCGCAACGAGTCTGTTGCTCGATCTATGAATGCAACGTAGCGTTTCTGTCATCGGAAACGACGAGTCACAGGAGAGCATCATGCAGAAGTTCGACACCACCGCCCCGATCGCCGCCGTCCTCGACATCCAGGCCGGGAGGGTGCAGATCATCGCCGCCGACCGGGCTGACACCACGGTCGAGGTCCGGCCCGCAGACCCCTCCAAGAGCCGGGACGTGAAGCTGGCCGAGCAGGCCTCGGTCGAATACGCCGACGGCACCCTGCGGATCACGGCCACGGCGCCGGCGAAGAACCGGATCGTGGGCCCGTCCGGCTCGGTCGAGGTGACCGTCCAACTGCCCGCCGGCTCCCGCGTCGAGGCGAAGTCGGCCGCAGCCGAGTTCCGCGGCGTCGGACGGCTCGGTGACGTCGTCTTCGCCGACGGCTACCGCTCGGTCAAGATCGACGAAGCCGCGAGCGCCCGCCTCACGGCCCTCGACGGTGACATCTCGGTCGGCCGTCTGGGCGGCTCCGCGGAGATCAGCACTCAGAAGGGCAACATCACGATCGCCGAGGCCACCTCCGGCACCCTCGTGCTGCGCACCCAGATGGGCGACGTATCGGTCAGCGCCGCGGCCGGAGTCTCCGCCGCCCTGGACGCCGGCACCGGCTACGGCCGCATCAGTAACGCCCTCAAGGGCGACGGCACCACCGAACTCGACATCCGCGCCACCACCACCCACGGCGACATCACCGCCCGCAGCCTCTGATTCCGCCTGCGGCCTCCAAAGGAGCTTGTGATCATGACCAATCCGGCCATCTCGGCGAACGGGCTGCGCAAGGCGTACGGGGACAAGACGGTCCTCGACGGTATCGACCTGGCCGTCCCGGAAGGAACGATCTTCTCGCTGCTCGGTCCGAACGGCGCCGGCAAGACCACCGCCGTCAAGATCCTTTCCACGCTCGTCACCGCTGACGCCGGTGATCTGCGGGTCGGCGGCCACGATCTGGCCCTCGACCCGCAGGCGGTGCGGGCCGCGATCGGTGTCACCGGGCAGTTCTCCGCCGTAGACGGCCTGATCACCGGCGAGGAGAACATGCTCCTCATGGCCGACCTGCACCTGCTGCCCCGCA
>NZ_JAAKZX010000187.1 GCF_011045025.1 Streptomyces ureilyticus | reverse complement strand
GGTGGTCGGGAGCGTGGGGGTCGGTGCGGTGGTCGGTGGGCTGGGTGGGTATGCCGCTTGCCTCGGGGGCGGCTTCGCTCCCCGGTATGTCGGTTCCCGCGGCTGAGGCGCCCATTCCGTTACCCGGTATGCCCGTTCCGGCGCCGTTCGACTGGCCCGGGAGCGCGGGCCGGCCCTGGCCCTGGCCGTTGCCGGGCAGCGCGGGGGCGCCGGTGCGAGGGACGGCCCCATGCCAGGGGTTCGGCCCGTACGGGTCGGCGATCTGACCGGGCGGCGCGGAGTGCTCCACGCCGTACGCGGAGGTCTGCCCGGCCTCGGTGTCACCCTCGGCGGACCGGGGCCGCGGGCCGGGCAACGCCGCGTTCTCTCCGTGCTGTCCGTCCCGCTGCTCCTCGTGCACGCGCGCCGCGGCCCGCGCACCGGCACGGTAGGCCGCGATGGCTCCGGCCCGAGCTGCCCGCACGTCATTGCCCGGCTCCAACGCCCGCCGCCCGGCGACCGGCGGCTGCGCGACGGGAGCGACGGCTCCATGGCCGCCGGGCGCCGCCTCTACGGCGGACCGGTCGCCACCGGGGACGCGGGTGTGGGGAACGGCGGGCGAGCCGTAGTGACCGGGGCTGCCCGACTGACCGGGCTGACCGGGTCCATGTTGTCCGGATGGCCCGTGCGGGCCCGGCGAACCCGTCCCCGTCGAACCTGCGCCCGTTCCGGAAGCGGAACCGGAATCGACCCTCTCAGGGCCCCCGTCGCGCTCACCCTCCGCAACCGGCACCGGGTCGTAGCCGCACAGCGCCTCCTCCGCGGCCCCGGCCGCGAGCCCTGTGAGCATCACCCTGCCGTCGTCGCAGACCAGCACCGTACGCACCGTGATGTTCCGGTGCACCCAGCCGTGCGCATGCAGCACACGCAACGCGGTCAGCACGTCGGCGGCGACCTCGGCGGCCCGGTACGGACTCAGCGGGCGCTCCGCGAGCAGCGCCGCCAGCGGCCGGGCGGGCACCAACTCGCTCACTATCCACAGCGACCCGCCCTCGGCGAACACGTCGAAGACCTGGTCGAGCCGGGGATGGTCGGGTATCTGCGCCGCCGCCTGCGCGGCCTCGATCGCCCGGCGCACGGCGGGCTCGGTGGGCCGCCGCGTGGGCCGCGCGGCCGACCGCCGCACCCCGCCGTCCCGCGCCACGAACCCGTCGGGCAGACCGTCGGCGTCGATCACCTCCGCCTCGACGACCTCGGGCAACGGCACCTGCCTGACCAGCACTTCCTGCCCGCTGTAGGTGTCGAAGGCCCGGCTCTCGGCGAGTTCGTACTCGTCCGAGGGAGGCAGCGGAAGGCGGTAGCGGTCGGCGAGTACCCGTCCCGCATAGTCGTCCACGACGCCTCCCCCGGCCACCCGGTCGGTCAAATCCGTTCGTCATGCGTCCCGTTGTGGCCGCATATCCGGCTGCGTACGGTCCGCAACCACTCACGATACGTGCCGGAGGCAACTCGCAGTGAGGGGATGCGAGATCTCAAGACTCCCGTATCCCTCTTGTATCCCTCAGGGCTTCGGTTCGAACGTCCGCGTGAGTGTCTGCCAGGTGTCCCGGCGAAGCTTGCTCTCCCACGCCGAGGCCTTCGCCGTGTACATCAACGCGTGACCGAGCCGGTCGTTGACGACGAACCCGCGGTCGATCGAGCGGTACTTCGTCCCGCCCTCCGTGAACGTGAACTCCCAGTCGGCCGCGTTCCAGCCGCGGTAGCCCACCTTCTCAATTCGGATCCGCTGGTACTGCGACCGCCCCATGAACTGCTCTTGGTTCTTCCAGTCCGCCACGGGGTCGTCCTTGGGCGTGGACGTCCAGGCGACCAGCAGCTCCTGCCCGTCGGGGCCGGCGAACCTGTCCCCGCTCGCGCTCGTGGACTGGTACTTCCACCCCTTCGGCAGCCCGATCGAGTACCCCTGGTCTGCCTTGTACGTCGACGCAGCGATGTCCTTCGAGCCCTCGCCGCCTTCGTTCGCCCCACCGGACCCGCTCGGCGTCGGGCTCGGGCTCGGCGTACTTCCCGTGCTCGGGCTTCCGGAGGCTCCGGCAGCGGACTCCGGCTTCTCGCCGCCGTCCGTGCCTGGACCGCTGTTCTCGTCCTGCTTGGTGTCGCTTCCGGCGTTCGCCCCGCTGGACGCGGATTTGTCGCCTCCGCCCTTGTGGCCCTGGGCTCCGGCATCGTCATCGCCGTCCAGCACGACAGCGAGAATCGTGCCCAGCACGGCGAGCGCCACGACCACCGCGACGATCATCAACGTCCGCCGCGACACCACATCGCTGAGCGGCGCCCTGGGGGTGGTGGGCGGTGGCGTCCCGCCACCGGCCCCCGATGTGCCGCTCGCCGCAGGGGAGTTCGCTCCGGCGGAACTCAGCCCGACGGCAGCTGTCTCACGGTCCTTCGCGGGGGCCTCGGCCTTGTCGTCGGCCTTGCCCTCGGCCTTCTCTCCTGCTGGTTTCTCGCCGACGGCCTTCTCTCCGACGGGCGCCTTCTCGCTCGTAGCAGCCGCGCCCTTCCCGGAGGAATCCGAGGAACCCTTGGATCCAGCGGACTCGGCAGGCTTGGCGGAGCTCGCGGCCTCAGCGGAGCTTGCGGACTCGACGGCCCGGTCCGAGCCGGCAGACTCGGTGGAGCCTGCGGAGCCGTTGGAGCCTGCGGAGTCCTTGGCCGAACCGTCAGACTTCCCGCGCACCCCGGCCACCGCCGCCGAGGCCGCTCCCGCCGAAGCGGCAGCACTCTTCCGTACGGAACGAAACGCCCCGAGCAGCCGCTCGGCCGCCTCCTCACCCTTCTTGCTCGCCTTGCCCGGCCTGCTCCCGGCACCACCGCCCGAACTCCCCTTCTTCGAGTTCTTCGAGGGGGCCTCCGGCACGTCCGGCAAAGGCACGACCTTGGTCGCCTCCATCGGCTCCGGCTCGGGCTCGGTCTCCTTGGGCTCGGGCGCATGGATCACCTCGGTGAGCATCGCCCGCGCACCCGCCTCGTCGAGCCGCTGCTCGGGGTCCTTTACAAGCAGCCCGTAGATGACCTTCTCCAACGGCCCGGCGTTCTTGGGCTGTTCGAGCGGCTCGGTCATCACCGCGGTGAGCGTCGCGATGGCGGAGCCCTTGTCGTACGGGGGCACACCCTCCACCGAGGCATACAGCAGACCGCCGAGCGACCAGAGGTCGGCGGCGGGGCCCGGCTTGTGGCCGCGCGCCCGCTCGGGCGAGATGTAGGAGGGCGCGCCGACGAGCATGCCGGTCGAGGTGATGGACGGGTCGCCCTCGACCTGCGCGATACCGAAGTCGGTGAGCACGACCCGGCCGTCCTCGGAGATGAGCACGTTCGACGGCTTCACGTCACGGTGCAGGATGCCCTCGCGGTGCGCGGCACGCAGTACGTCGAGGACGGCGAGACCGACTTCCGCGGCGCGCTTGGGGGTGAGCAACCCGTCCTCGCGGATGGCCTCGGCGAGCGACTTGCCCTCGATGAGCTCCATCACGATCCACGGCCGGTTGTCCTCGTCGACCACGTCGAAGACCGTCACCGCGCCGTTGTTCCGGATCCGCGCGATCGCCTTGGCCTCACGCAGGGTGCGCGTGATCAGCCGCCGCTTCTCGTCCTCGTCGATGCTGGACGGGAACCGCAGCTCTTTGACGGCGACCGTCCGGCCCAGCGTCTCGTCCTTGGCCCGCCACACGGTGCCCATGCCGCCGCGGCCGAGGACTTCCCCCAGCCGGTACCGACCGGCGAGGAGACGTTCACTCTTGTCCTGACGAGATGTCTCGTCCCGCTCCGGCTCCGACATGCGTCCCCTCATGCAACCCGCCCCGACAGAGCCTCCATTGTCCCTCATCCGACGACCAGTCAGTGCCCAGGGTGCCCACAAGCGGAATGCGTCATCCGCAACCCCGGCGAGGGGCACGCTGCGTTACAGCGGCACGATGTCCGGCGCCCCCAGTCGTGCCGCGTCGGCCGTCAGGTCGTCCGGCTGCCGCTGCGACTCCCGCTCGGCCTCCACCCGCTTCTCGTAGTGCTGCACCTCACGCTCGATCTGGTCCTTGTCCCAGCCGAGCACGGGTGCCATCAGCCCCGCGGCCTCCCGCGCGCTGCGCGTCCCGCGGTCGAACGTCTCTATCGAGATGCGCGTACGCCGGGTCAGTACGTCGTCCAGGTGCCGCGCCCCCTCGTGCGAGGCGGCGTACACGATCTCGGCGCGCAGATAGTCCTCCGCGGCCGGCAACGGCTCGCCCAGTGACGTGTCCTTGGCGATGAGGTCGAGCACCTCCTCGGCGAGCGCCCCGTACCGGTTCAACAGGTGCTCCACGCGCACCACATGGAGCCCGGTCCGCGCGGCTATGCGCGCCCGCGCGTTCCACAGCGCCCGGTACCCCTCGGCGCCGATGAGCGGAATGTCCTCGGTGACGCACTCGGCGACGCGCTGGGCGAGGCCGTGCACCGCCTCGTCCACCGCGTCCTTGGCCATCACGCGGTACGTCGTGTACTTGCCGCCCGCCACGACCACGAGCCCCGGTACCGGATGCGCCACGGTGTGCTCGCGCGACAGCTTGCTGGTGGCGTCCGACTCTCCGGCCAGCAGCGGCCGCAGCCCCGCGTACACCCCCTGCACGTCGTCGCGTGAAAGCGGCACCGCCAGCACGGAGTTGACGTGCTCCAGGAGATAGTCGATGTCCGCGCTGGACGCAGCGGGATGCGCCTTGTCCAGGTCCCAGCCGGTGTCCGTCGTGCCCACGATCCAGTGCCGCCCCCACGGGATCACGAACAGCACGGACTTCTCGGTCCGCAGGATCAGCCCCGTAGTCGAGTGGATCCGATCCTTGGGCACGACGAGGTGGATGCCCTTGGACGCCCGTACATGGAACTGCCCCCTCTCCCCCACCAGCGCCTGGGTGTCGTCCGTCCACACCCCGGTGGCGTTGACGACCTGCTTGGCGTGGATCTCGTACTCCCCGCCCGCTTCCACATCCTGCACCCTGGCACCGACAACCCGTTCGCCCTCGCGCAGGAAGCCGGTCACCCGCGCGCGGTTGGCGACCTCCGCGCCGTACGCCGCCGCCGTGCGCACCAGAGTTGCCACATAGCGGGCGTCGTCCATCTGTGCGTCGTAGTACTGCAGTGCCCCGACCAGCGCGTCCTTCTTCAAGCAGGGCGCCACGCGCAGGGCACTACGGCGGGTCAGGTGACGATGCATCGGCAGCCCGCGTCCATGGCCGCGCGCCATCGACATGCCGTCGTAGAGCGCGACACCCGATCCGGCGTACAGCCGCTCCCAGCCCTTGTTCTGCAGCGGATAGAGGAATGGCACAGGCTTGACGAGATGAGGCGCCAGCCGCTCCAGCAGCAGTCCGCGCTCCTTCAACGCCTCCCGTACGAGCGCGAAGTCGAGCATCTCCAGATAGCGCAGTCCGCCGTGTATGAGCTTGCTCGACCGGCTCGACGTGCCCGAGGCCCAGTCACGCGCCTCGACCAGGCCGGTGGACAGTCCGCGGGTCGCGGCGTCCAGTGCGGTGCCCGCGCCGACCACACCACCGCCCACGACCAGCAGATCCAGCTCGTGCTCGGCCATGGATGCGAGTGACTCGGCGCGCTCCGCCGGTCCCAGTGTCGCTGCCCTCACCGCTGCCTCCCGCTGTTCGTCGAGCTGGCCTCATCTGTTCGGCGAGGCTCGGTCCACATCTCCCACGCTCAAAGTCTGACGGCGTTGCGCGACTTCGGCCACCACCCACCGCCAGCCTGTGGACAACCCTCGGCGACTCGCACGGAATCACCACCGACCAATCCCGCAAATCGGTCATATTTACTCCTAGTCTGACATTGCGCTCGCCCGTTCTGTCCACAGGGCTTGCGCCGTTGTCCCGTCTCGGCTATTGGGAAGGACGGCCCACCGCCATGCCCGCAGATCTCGCCGTCATCGGCCTCGGCCAGCTCGGCCTGCCCCTGGCCCAGGCCGCCGCCACCGCCGGCATCCCCACGCTCGGCTACCAGAGCGGCGACCCCGCGCCGCTGTCCGCCGCCGACCTGCGCCGGATGCTCGCGGCAGGCTTCCGGCCGGCCACCAACCCCGCCGAACTCGGCCGCGTACGCACCGCCGTCATCTGCGCACCCACCCCCCGCGGCACGGACGGCGGCCTCGACCTGTCCCAGGTGACTAACGCCGCGCGCACCCTGGCCACGCAGCTTCGCCCGCACACCACGGTGATCCTGGAATCCCCCGTGTACCCGGGGACCACGGAGGAATTCCTGCGGCCTCTTCTGGAAGAGGGTTCCGGACTGCGCGCGGGCCGCGACTTCCACCTCGCCTACTCACCCAGCCGTGTCGACCCGGGCAACCGCGACCACACCCCCGCCAACACCCCGAAGGTCATCGGCGGCCTCACCCCAGCCTGCACCGAGTCGGCCGCCGCCTTCTACAGCCGCCTCACCGACAAGGTGGTACGCGCGCGTGGCCCCCGCGAAGCGGAAACCGTGCAGCTCCTTGAGACCAACTACCGGCACGTCAACATCGCCCTGGTCAACGAAATGGCCGTCCTCTGCCACGAGTTGGGCGTCGACCTGTGGGACGTCATCCGCTGCGCCGAGACCAAACCCTTCGGCTTCCAGGCCTTCCGCCCCGGCCCCGGAGTCGGCGGCCACGCCGTCCCCCGGGACCTCGCGGGCCCCAGAACCCGCGCCCTGCGCATGGTCGAACTGGCCCAGCAGGTCAACAACCACATGCCCCAGTACGTCATCCAGCGCGCGGCCACGCTCCTCAACGAACACGGCAAGTCGGCCCGCGGCGCACGCGTACTCCTCCTCGGCGTGACGTACAAGCCCGACCACGCCGACCAACAGGGCTCCCCCGCCCGCGAGATCGCACTCCGGCTGATGGAACTGGGCGCCGCCATCACCTACGACGACCCGTACGTACCGTCCTGGAGCGTCCTGGACCACCCGATCCCCCGCGCGGACTCCCTCTACGAGGCCACCGCCGACGCCGACCTGACGATCCTCCTCCAGCACCACCGCACGTACGACCTCCAGGGGCTTTCGGTGAAGGCGCAGTTGCTGCTGGATACGCGGGGGGCTACGCCTACGGGGGCGGCGCATCGGTTGTGAAGGGGGGCGCGTGCGAGGGTTGTGCTTCTGAGGCTGGTGGCGCGGGCACTCTCGCGTCGGTAGCGTACGGGAGCGGGAACCCGCCTCGTTAGCCCGGTGGCGGGCTCCCGACGGTTACGGGTGTCCGCCCTTAGTTGTTGTAGGGGCGGCCGCTCACCGGCCGTAAATCCACAAGATGCACCTCCTCCGGAACTTCACCATCCGAAGACGGATTCGGTCCCAGCGGGTGGGCTTGCGGTGACGCCCCATGGGTGCGCCCCCTTCCATGACGCCGCCCATTGGCCCGGGGGACGGTCCATTGGAGCTCGGGCCGGGCCCCGAGCGCCGGGGTCCGGAAACGTTCTCCTTGGAAGGGGGCGCCCCAGAGAACCGGGTCGCCGATCACGGACACTATCGCCCCACTACGCCCGTTCAGCCCACATTCGCCCCAAACGCAACCACGCGCCCCCCTCTCACAACCCGCGCTCCCAACAGCCCACTTGGGCACGGCAAAGGGGCCCGGTCGCCCACACAGGCAACCGAGCCCCTCCCTCCATTCAAGCCGAGCGCAGCGTCACGTCACCGCTTGTGCTGCGAGTCCGCCACCGTGACCTCGACCCGCTGGAACTCCTTCAGCTCGCTGTACCCTGTGGTCGCCATCGCCCGCCGCAGCGCCCCGAAGAAGTTCATCGAACCGTCCGGCGTATGGGACGGCCCCGCGAGGATCTCCTCGATCGTGCCGACCGTGCCGAGGTCGACCTTCTTGCCGCGCGGCAGCTCTTCGTTGACGGCCTCCATGCCCCAGTGGTGGCCCTTGCCGGGGCCGTCCGTGGCACGCGCGAGGGGAGAGCCCATCATCACGGAGTCGGCGCCACAGGCGATGGCCTTCGGGAGGTCTCCGGACCAGCCGACGCCACCGTCCGCGATGACGTGGACGTACCGTCCGCCGGACTCGTCCATGTAGTCCCGGCGGGCCGCCGCCACGTCCGCGACCGCCGTGGCCATCGGCACCTGGATGCCCAGGACGTTGCGCGTGGTGTGCGCGGCGCCGCCGCCGAAGCCGACCAGGACACCGGCCGCGCCCGTACGCATCAGGTGCAGCGCAGCCGTGTACGTGGCGCAGCCGCCGACGATGACGGGGACGTCCAGCTCGTAGATGAACTGCTTCAGGTTCAGCGGCTCGGAGGCCCCCGACACATGCTCGGCCGACACCGTCGTACCGCGGATCACGAAGATGTCGACGCCCGCGTCCACGACGGCCTTGGAGAACTGGGCCGTGCGCTGCGGCGAGAGCGCGGCGGCGGTGACCACGCCCGAGTCGCGCACCTCCTTGATGCGCTGCCCGATCAGCTCCTCCTTGATGGGAGCCGCGTAGATCTCCTGAAGGCGACGCGTCGCGTTGTCGGCGTCCAGCTCCACAATCTCGTCGAGGAGCGGCTGCGGGTCCTCGTGCCGCGTCCAGAGGCCTTCGAGGTTCAGTACGCCGAGGCCGCCCAGCTCTCCTATGCGGATGGCCGTGGCCGGAGAGACGACCGAGTCCATGGGGGCGGCCAGGAAGGGCAGCTCGAAGCGGTAGGCGTCGATCTGCCAGGCGATCGAGACCTCCTTCGGGTCTCGCGTACGGCGGCTGGGGACGACGGCGATGTCGTCGAAGGCGTATGCCCGGCGGCCGCGCTTGCCGCGCCCGATCTCGATCTCAGTCACGTTCTGTGGCCTTTCCCTCTTCGTTTCAGCGTCTTCCAGTATCACCGACGCCTATGACAAGGGCGGCCCCGAAAGACTCCGGGGCCGCCCTTGTGTCGTGCCGCACGCGCGCGTGGGAGGCCGATTTCGACCTCGTACGCCTACTTGTTGCGGCTGTAGTTCGGCGCCTCGACCGTCATCTGGATGTCGTGCGGGTGGCTCTCCTTGAGGCCCGCGGAGGTGATCCGTACGAAGCGGCCCTTGGTCTCCATCTCGTCGATGGAGACCGCGCCCACGTAGCCCATCGTCTGGCGCAGACCGCCGACGAGCTGGTGCAGCACGTTGGCCAGCGGGCCGCGGTAGGGCACCTGGCCCTCGATGCCCTCGGGCACGAGCTTGTCGTCGGATGCCACCTCGGCCTGGAAGTAGCGGTCCTTCGAGTACGACCGGCCCTGGCCCCGGGACTGCATCGCGCCCAGCGAGCCCATCCCGCGGTAGGACTTGAACTGCTTGCCGTTGATGAACTGCAGCTCGCCGGGCGACTCCTCACAGCCGGCGAGGAGGCTGCCCAGCATCACCGTGTCGGCGCCGGCGGCGAGCGCCTTGCCGATGTCGCCGGAGTACTGCAGGCCGCCGTCACCGATCAGCGGGACGCCCGCCGGAAGGGCCGCGAGGGACGCCTCGTAGATCGCGGTGACCTGGGGGACGCCGATGCCGGCGACGACCCGGGTGGTGCAGATCGAGCCGGGGCCCACGCCCACCTTGATGCCGTCGACGCCGGCGTCGATCAGCGCCTGGGCGCCGTCACGGGTGGCGACGTTGCCGCCGATCACATCGACGCGGACACTCGACTTGATCTTCGACATCCAGCTCAGGGCGTTGCTGTTGTGGCCGTGCGAGGTGTCGACGACCAGGAAGTCCACCCCGGCCTCGGCCAGCGCCTGGGCCCGCTCGAGCGCCTCGGGGCTGGCGCCCACGGCGGCACCGACGATCAGGCGGCCCTCGGCGTCCTTCGCGGCGTTGGGGTACTGCTCGGCCTTGACGAAGTCCTTGACCGTGATGAGGCCCTTGAGGACGCCCGCGTCGTCGACCAGGGGAAGCTTCTCGATCTTGTGGCGGCGCAGCAGCTGCATGGCGTCCGGACCGGAGATGCCGACCTTGCCGGTGACCAGCGGCATCGGGGTCATGACCTCGCGCACCTGACGGGAGCGGTCGGTCTCGAAGGCCATGTCGCGGTTGGTGACGATGCCCAGCAGCTTGCCGCCGCCGTCGGTCACCGGGACACCGCTGATACGGAACTTGCCGCACAGCGCGTCCGCCTCCGCGAGCGTCGCGTCCGGGTGCACCGTGATCGGGTCGGTGACCATCCCGGACTCGGAGCGCTTCACCAGGTCGACCTGGTTGACCTGGTCCTCGATGGACAGATTGCGGTGGAGTACGCCGACGCCGCCCTGTCGCGCCATGGCGATCGCCATTCGGGACTCGGTCACCTTGTCCATCGCCGCGGAGAGCAGCGGGATGTTCACGCGCACGTTGCGGGAGATGCGGGACGAGGTGTCGACCGCGCTCGGAAGCACTTCCGACGCGCCCGGCAGCAGCAGCACGTCGTCGTAGGTCAGCCCGAGTGTCGCGAATTTCTCGGGCACTCCGTCGACGTTGGCAGTCATGACACCTTCCCCAAATGGCCTTGATCGGTGCGGATGTCCATGCTAACGGCGAACTGGGGGGTCTGATTCCACACCATGGCTGCTCCGCCGCTTCGTCGGTGCGTACGGGCCTGGTGGCTTCGTCGTTCACCACCTGCGCCGACTGCCGCGAATCCAGGGATCCCGGAAGCCGGTCCTACTGCTCGGCCAGCGCCCGCAAGCGGCTCAGCGCCCGGTGCTGGGCAACCCGGACCGCTCCCGGCGACATCCCGAGCATCTGTCCCGTCTCCTCGGCCGTGAGGCCCACCGCGATCCTCAGGAGCAGCAGCTCGCGCTGGTTCTCCGGAAGGTTCGCCAGGAGCTTCTTGGCCCACTCGGCGTCGCTGCTGAGGAGAGCGCGCTCCTCTGGGCCGAGGGAGTCGTCGGGCCGCTCGGGCATCTCGTCCGAGGGCACGGCCGTCGAGCCGGGATGGCGCATCGCGGCGCGCTGCAGATCGGCGACCTTGTGCGCGGCGATGGCGAAGACGAAGGCCTCGAAGGGGCGTCCCGTGTCCTTGTAGCGCGGCAGTGCGAGGAGCACCGCCACGCAGACCTCCTGCGCCAGGTCCTCGACGAAGTGCCGTGCGTCACCGGGCAGCCGGGACAGCCGGGTGCGGCAGTAGCGCAACGCGAGGGGATGGACATGGGCGAGCAGATCGTGCGTGGCCTGCTCGTCGCCGTCGACAGCACGATGGACGAGCGAACCAATCGCCCCTTGGGCAGTGGCCGCCTCGTCGTCGCGCATCGGTCCATGGTGCCCTGGCGTCGTCCGTTCCGTGGCACCGCGTCCGTTGTTGTGCACCGAAGCGTTATGAGCAGGTGCGCCGGAACTCATCTCCTGCGCCCTCCCCTCCCGCTCGATCGACTCGTCCCCGAGGAACTCCACACCTCAAGGATGCGGCATCCTCGCCGAAACGAGCAGCGGGCACCTGTCGGGCCCTCTCCCCACCCCCGCCCACCACGCGGCAGGCGGGGGTTTTCCTACCCCCGCTGCACTTCACCTAACGGACCAGACCCCACCGGAATCCGAGCGCCACCGCGTGGGCGCGGTCCGAGGCGCCGAGCTTCTTGAACAAGCGCCGGGCGTGGGTCTTGACGGTGTCCTCCGAGAGGAACAACTCACGGCCGATCTCCGCGTTCGACCGGCCGTGGCTCATGCCCTCGAGCACCTGGATCTCACGCGCGGTGAGCGTCGGCGCGGCACCCATCTCGGCCGAGCGCAGCCTGCGCGGGGCGAGCCGCCAGGTCGGGTCGGCGAGTGCCTGCGTCACAGTCGCCCGCAGCTCCGCGCGCGAGGCGTCCTTGTGCAAATAGCCACGAGCACCGGCGGCCACGGCGAGCGCCACCCCGTCCAGGTCCTCGGCAACGGTGAGCATGATGATGCGCGCACCGGGATCGGCGGACAACAGCCGCCGGACCGTCTCCACGCCGCCCAGACCGGGCATGCGTACGTCCATCAGAATCAGGTCCGAGCGGTCGGCGCCCCAGCGGCGGAGGACTTCCTCGCCGTTGGCCGCCGTCGTCACACGCTCGACGCCGGGCACGGTCGCGACCGCGCGGCGCAACGCCTCTCGGGCAAGCGGGGAGTCGTCGCAGACGAGGACCGATGTCATGGCTGTCCTCCGCGGCTCTCACAGCTGCTGCGCGTCACCTTGAGCCTCCAGGCTGGTACGAATCGTCACCTGTGCGGTCGACACTCGCCGACGGATTCTGCCGTCCGACCGAGCGTTTGTTCCTTCAACCGCCTCAGCACTCTCAACGACGGTCACTCGAAAGAGTTACGGGGCGGTGAGCCACCTTCGGCACTCTACGTGAGGGGGCGGACACGGCGCAGACGCCGGCAAAGGACCCACAAGGTTTCATCACAAGGCATGCCCCATTCAGACGTTTTTCTTCCCATTCGCTGGTGTCTGTAGCTAGATTCGCAATGAGTCATATTTTCATCTCCTTAGATCGTCTACACGCGATCATGGGCATGCATCCGCCTGAACGGCCACAAGGGGACAACGCAATGGCAGATTTCTCCCGCCTTCCCGGACCCAACGCGGATCTGTGGGACTGGCAGCTCCTCGCGGCCTGCCGTGGAGTCGACAGCTCCCTGTTCTTCCACCCGGAGGGCGAGCGCGGGGCAGCCCGGAGCGCTCGCGAGAACTCGGCCAAAGAGGTCTGCATGAGGTGCCCGGTACGCGCGGAGTGCGCGGCGCACGCGCTGGCGGTGCGCGAGCCGTACGGGGTATGGGGCGGACTCACCGAGGACGAACGCGAAGAGCTCATGGGACGCGCCCGCAACCGGCTCGTCTCGGCCTCGGCGCCGAGCGGAGGCCTCTCATCGAACAACTGAACAATCGAAGAAACGTTTTTGCACAGGGTGTGCACAACAGGGGATGCTCTGCTGGGGGACGCGCTGTCCTCAGCGTGCCGCGGCGCGGGCCAGCTCGTTCAGCGTGGCCGCCACCGCGGGCACTTGAGCCAGGTCGGGCAGCGTGAGCGCGACGATCTCCCGCCGGAGCGCGGGTTCCACCGTCACCGTGCGTGCCCTCTTGGGGCGTACGGACTCGATGGCGAGCTCCGGCAGGACGGCGACGCCGAGACCCGCGCCGACCAGACCGACCACCGCCGGATAGTCGTCGGTCGCGAAGTCGATACGAGGGGTGAAGCCGGCGCTCTCGCAGGCCTCGACGAGCTGGCCGCGGCAGCGGGGGCAGCCCGCGATCCACGGGTCCCCGGCGAGTTCACCGATGGCGACCGACTCCGCACCGGCCAGCCGGTGCCCCTCCGGTACGAGCCCGACGAGGCGATCGCTGAGCAGGGGCCGTACCACCAGGTCGTCCCACTCCTCGGCGCTCCCCGCGCCTTCGTACCGGAATGCCAGTGCCACATCGCAGTCGCCTTCGCGGAGCATCCCGACCGAGTGCGGCGGCTCGGCCTCCTCCAGGGAGACCCGGGTGCCGGGGTGTGCGGCGCGCAGGGCGGCGAGTGCGGTCGGTACGAGCGTGGAGCTGCCGCTGGGGAAGGAGACCAGGCGGACCCGGCCCGCACGCAGACCCGCGATCGCGGCGACCTCCTCCTCGGCGGCGGTGAGTCCGGCGATGATGCCCACGGCATGGCGCACCAGCGCCTCCCCCGCCTGCGTGAGGCGCATTTCGCGGCCCGTGCGGATCAGCAGCGGCGTACCGACGGAGGCTTCCAGGGCCTTCATCTGCTGGCTGACGGCGGGCTGGGTGCAGCCCAGCTCGCGCCCCGCCGCCGAAAAGGAACCGGTGGCGGCCACGGCGCGCAGCACACGGAGATGACGGGCCTCGATCACGTCCTGAGCATAAGCGCATCTTGGATACGTTGCCGAATATTGCGTCGCACCTTTGGCCACCCATCCCATAGCGTGCCGATATGAAGCTTCTGTCTGTGAATCTGGGCCGGCCCGAGGTCACCGAGCACACGGATCAGCCTGAGCGAGTGACCGGGATCAACAAGCGGCCGGTGGATGGCCCGGTGCGGGTGGCGGCGCCCGGACCCAAGGGGGTCGGCGCCAGCGGGGTGGCCGGGGACGCCGTATGTCACACGCCGCATCACGGCGGGGATCACCAGGCCGTATATGCCTTCGCGCGCGAGGATCTCGACGACTGGGAGCGGGAGTTGGGGCGCACCCTGGCCGGCGGCGCCTTCGGCGAGAACCTCACCACGGAGGGGCTCGATGTGTCCGGCGCGAAGATCGGGGAGCGCTGGCGGATCGGTTCCGAGGTGGTCCTCGAGGTCACCAGCGGGCGGATTCCGTGCAGTACCTTCCAGGGCCATCTCGGGGAGAAGGGATGGGTCAGGCGGTTCACGCGGAAGGAGGCGCCCGGCGCGTATCTGCGGGTGATCGAACCGGGGGAGATACGGGCCGGGGACCCGATCGAGATCGTGCACCGGCCGGACCACGAGGTGACCGTCACCTTCCAGTTCCGAGCGGTCACGAACGAGCGGGAGTTGCTGCCGCGGCTGCTCGCGGCGGGCGACGCGCTGCATCCGGAGGCGATCGAAAGGGCGCGGGTCTATATGGCGCGGCAGAATTGACAGACCGTCACCCCGATGGGGCGGAATCCGAGAATCCGGTGCGCGTGAGCCGGCGCGCACTCAATAGCCTTGTGCCATGACAACGGCTCTGATTACGGGATCGACCGCAGGCATCGGTGCCGCCTTCGCGCGGCGCTTGGCCTCCGACGGCCACAACCTCGTGCTGGTGGCGCGTGACAAGAAGCGGCTCGGTGAGCAGGCGACCGAGTTGCACGACCGGCACGGCATCGAGGCGGAGGTGCTGTCGGCGGACCTGGCGACGGACGAGGGCATCGAGGGGGTGTCCGCCCGCCTGTCGGACCGTAAGCACCCGGTCGACCTGCTGGTCAACAACGCCGGCTTCGGCAACAAGGGCCGCTATCTGGACGTACCGATGGTGGACGAGCTGACGATGCTCAAGGTGCACTGCGAGGCGGTGCTCCGGCTGACCTCGGCGGCGACGGAGTCCATGCGGGACCGGGGGCGTGGGGGTGTCGTCAACGTCGCGTCGGTGGCCGCGTTCCTGCCGCGTGGCACCTACGGGGCGTCCAAGGCCTGGGTCGTGCAGTTCACCCAGGGCGTGGCGAAGGACCTGGCCGGGTCCGGGGTCCGACTGATGGCGCTGTGCCCAGGTTTTGTGCGAACGGAGTTCCATGAGCGGGCCGGGATGGGCACCGACAACATCCCCAACTGGATGTGGCTCGACGCCGACAAGCTGGTCACGACGGCCCTCGCGGACCTGGCCCGCGGCAAGTCGCTGTCCATCCCCGACCCGCGCTACAAGGCCATCATGGGCGTGGTGAAGGTTGCCCCGCGCGGTCTGCTCGGCGGGGTCAGTTCGAGAGCGGGACGGAAATACGGGCCTCAGTAGCGTCCGGCCACCACCGCATTGCCCCCATTTCAAATTTCAAGTCGCTTATTCAATTAAGACACTCCTGGGCGACTTTCACTAAAATGGGGGATTCAGCCGGAGTCAGGGGGGCTGGAGGCGGCGTCATGACCTTTGTGCAACTCATCGACTGCAAGACGAGCCGGTTCGACGAGGTGAACCGGCTGATGGACACCTGGGTCGAGCGGACCAAGGGGAAGCGGACGGCGACGCACAGTCTGATCGGCAAGGACCGGTCCGACTCGTCGCACATCATCGAGATCGTCGAGTTCCCGTCGTACGAGGAGGCGATGCGGAACTCGAATCTGCCCGAGACGGACGAGGTCTTCCGCGAGATGGTGGCGCTCTGCGAGGAGATGCCGACCTTCACGGACCTGGACGTCGTACGGGACGAGCAGCTGTACGCGGCCAATGCCGGCAGGCTCTTCGAAGCGATCGCCACGAAGGGTGAACTGCCCCCGCTCAACGACCTGATCGCGGAGAACTACCACGATCACGATCCCGCCAACGACCAGGACAACATCGGACTCGACGCGATACGGCGCGAGATGGGGATGTGGCGCGGAGCCTTCGACTTCACGTTCACCCTCGAGGACCAGATCGCCCAGGGCGACCGGGTCTGTACGCGCTGGACCTGGAACGGCACCCACAAGGGTGACTTCCTGGGGATTCCGTCGACGGGCAGGACGGTCAGCATGACCGGGACGACCATCTTCCGCTGCCGGGAGGACGGCAAGATCGTCGAGGGCTGGTGGCAGTACGACCGGCTGGGGCTGATGGCCCAGCTCGGGGTGCTCGACCAGCTTGAGATCTAGGGCTTGCTGCGACTCAAGCTCTAGGGCTGCTCTAGGGCGTATTGCGAAAGGCCCGGCACCCCGCGCGTGGGGTACCGGGCCTCTCACCGGGCGTCGTCAGGGACGTACCGCCCTACCGTTCGTCAGCGCTCAGTGGGAGTGACCGTGGCTGTGGCCCCCGGCCTCCGGCTCCTCCTCGGCCGGCTTCTCGACGACCAGAGTCTCGGTCGTCAGGAGCAGGGAGGCGATGGAGGCGGCGTTCTCCAGGGCGGAGCGGGTGACCTTGACCGGGTCGATGACGCCCTGCTTGACCAAGTCGCCGTACTCGCCGGTCGCGGCGTTGAAGCCCTGGTTCTTGTCGAGCTCGGCCACCTTGGAGGTGATCACGTAGCCCTCGAGGCCCGCGTTCTCCGCGATCCAGCGCAGCGGCTCGACGACGGCCCTGCGGACGACGGCGACACCGGTCGCCTCGTCGCCGGTCTTGCCGAGGGAGCCCTCCAGGACCTTCGCGGCGTGGACTAGCGCGGAGCCACCACCGGAGACGATGCCCTCCTCGACCGCGGCGCGGGTCGCGGAGATGGCGTCCTCCAGACGGTGCTTCTTCTCCTTGAGCTCGACCTCGGTGGCCGCACCCACACGGATCACGCAGACGCCGCCGGCCAGCTTCGCGAGGCGCTCCTGGAGCTTCTCGCGGTCCCAGTCCGAGTCCGTGGTCTCGATCTCGGCCTTGATCTGGTTGACACGGCCCGCGACGTCGTCGGACTTGCCGCCGCCGTCGACGATCGTCGTGTCGTCCTTGGTGACGGTCACGCGGCGGGCGGTGCCCAGCACGTCGAGACCGGACTGGTCCAGCTTGAGGCCGACCTCCTCGGCGATGACGGTGGCACCGGTGAGGGTGGCCATGTCGCCGAGCATCGCCTTGCGGCGGTCGCCGAAGCCGGGGGCCTTCACGGCCACCGCGTTGAACGTGCCGCGGATCTTGTTCACGACCAGGGTCGACAGGGCCTCGCCCTCGACGTCCTCGGCGATGATCAGCAGCGGCTTGGAGGAGTTGGTCTGGATGACCTTCTCCAGCAGCGGCAGCATGTCCTGGATGGAGGAGATCTTGCCCTGGTGGATCAGGATGTACGGGTCGTCGAGGACGGCCTCCATACGCTCCTGGTCCGTCACGAAGTACGGCGACAGGTAACCCTTGTCGAAGGCCATGCCCTCGGTGAAGTCCAGCTCGAGACCGAAGGTGTTGGACTCCTCGACGGTGATGACACCGTCCTTGCCGACCTTGTCCATCGCCTCGGCGATCAGCTCGCCGACCTGCGGGTCCTGGGCGGAAAGCCCGGCGACGGCGGCGATGTCGGCCTTCTCGTCGATCGGGCGCGCTGTGGCCAGCAGGTCCTCGGAGATCGCGGCGACGGCCGCGTCGATGCCCTTCTTCAGGGCGGCGGGGGACGCGCCGGCGGCGACGTTCCGCAGGCCCTCGCGCACCAGAGCCTGGGCCAGCACGGTGGCGGTGGTCGTACCGTCACCCGCCACGTCGTTGGTCTTGGTCGCCACCTCCTTCACCAGCTGGACGCCGAGGTTCTCGTACGGGTCCTCGACCTCGACCTCGCGGGCGATGGTGACGCCGTCGTTGGTGATGGTGGGCGCGCCGAACTTCTTGTCGATGACGACGTTGCGGCCCTTGGGGCCGATGGTCACCTTGACCGTGTCGGCCAGCTTGTTGACGCCGCGCTCGAGGGCGCGACGGGCGTCCTCGTCGAACTTCAGGATCTTCGCCATGGAGCTGAGTCAGTCCTTTCGGAAATACGAACTGCGCCCCCGGCGCCCGGCTTCTTAGTGGTCGCGGGGGCCAGGGGCGCAGTTCAAAGCAAACCTGGGTGAATTACTTCTCGATGATCGCGAGCACGTCGCGAGCCGAGAGGACGAGGTACTCCTCGCCGTTGTACTTCACCTCGGTGCCGCCGTACTTGCTGTACAGCACGATGTCACCGGTGTTCACGTCGAGCGGCAGGCGCTCGCCGTTCTCGAAACGGCCCGGGCCCACGGCGAGGACGACGCCCTCCTGGGGCTTCTCCTTCGCGGTGTCCGGGATGACCAGGCCAGAGGCCGTGGTCTGCTCGGCCTCGACGGCCTGGACCACAATGCGGTCCTCAAGCGGCTTGATGGCAACCTTGGAGCTGGCGGTCGTCACGATCCGACCTCCCCCTTCGGAGATCTCACGGGGTTAACTGTCTGAGGTGGCGACCAGGTCGATCCGTCGTCGCGGGTGCCGGACCTGCCCGTCGCGTTGTTGGCACTCTCCAGTGGGGAGTGCCAGACCTGAGACTATGACCGCGATTAGCACTCGGTCAAGCGGAGTGCCAATCGCCTCCGGCGTGTTCGCGGGTTTGGGCACCCTGCGGTGGTGCCGGAGCCCCCTGGGGGCTCCGCCCCCAGGGG
>NZ_JAAKZX010000186.1 GCF_011045025.1 Streptomyces ureilyticus | reverse complement strand
GCCGGTACCTGTACGTCATCGGCTCCAACCGCCGCGCCGCCGACCTCGTCGGCATCATGGCGCCACCTCCAACCCGCCAACCGACGCTGGACCGCGACCGGCAACCACCGGCAGGGCGCGTCAATCCCCACGAGGCGCACCCAGCGCACCCACACAGCAAGGCGCCGTCACTCCGCTTCGAGCGCCCCGACCCCCTCAACCATCGCCGTCCCGGGACACCCCAGCAAACGGGGCAAAAGTGAAGAAATCGACACACGAATGCCTGCGACAGCCGACAGCAGCCGCCCGGGACGTACAGATCCCCCGCCGCCGTCCAGCAACGTAAAAACCCCGACCGCACCCCTCCAGGTCTCCCCGGAGAGGCCCCGATCGGGGCCCTCACACAGTTCTCAGCCGGTTCTCAGCTCATGTGAGCCTAGTCACGACCCTCACGCCCGGCCGACCACAGGCCCGCAGCCGTCAGGCGGCGACTACGTCGACCGCCTCGGCCGGCGCCTTGATCGTCACTCGTTCCGGTGGCACACCGGTCACTGACACGGAATTGAGCATCGGGCGTACTGGCGTGGGCACAGGCTCGGTAACCGCTGCCGACCGGGCCAGCTCGGCAAGCGCGAGTTCGTCGCTCACTTCTCTCATGAGCTCGGACATCCGTACGTCCAGCGCGTCGCAGATCGCGGAGAGCAGTTCGGAGGAAGCCTCCTTCTGCCCCCGCTCCACCTCGGAGAGATAGCCGAGTGAAACTCGGGCGGACGAGGAGACTTCGCGCAGAGTACGGCCCTGGCGCTGGCGCTGCCGACGCAGCACGTCACCAAGCAGGCGACGGAGCAGAATCATCGGTGGCTCCCTCCTCGGGCCGTGTAGCCGCATCCTTCTCGCCCCACCGTACCGCCTTGCGCCGCGGCCGTGCGGGGAGCGATGTCGTGTTCACTCAGGGCTGCAAACATCAATTCCCCCCGTTCTGTTCCGTATCCTGTGCCCGCTCATTTCCCAGGTGTTCGTGCTCGAGCTCCGCCAGGAGAAGCCCGAGCACGCTCCGTACACTCTCTCTACGGATTTCCGTCCGGCCGCCGTTCAACCGCAGCGCCGCCACTTTCCGGCCACCAAAACCGCCGCCGACCTCCGCGGAAGGCCCGTCGACGGCAATGAAAACCGTGCCGACCGGCTGCCCGTCCTGGGGTTCGGGTCCCGCAACACCGGTCGTCGCGAGGCCCCAGTCCGCGCCGAGCACCTTGCGCACGCCGGCCGCCATCTGGGCCGCGACCTGCGCATCCACCGCCCCGCGCTGTTCCAGCAAGCTGGCGTCGACGCCGAGTACGTCCCGCTTCACATCGGTGGCGTACGAGGTCACGGAACCGCGGAAGGCCTTGGACGCCCCCGGGGCCGCGGTGATCTCCGCTGCCACCAGCCCACCCGTCAGCGACTCCGCGACGGCCAGCGTCTCGCCTCTTACTGTCAGTAGTCTCAGCACTTCAGCAGCCTGGGAAGCAATCATTCCGCCTCCTTTGCCGCTGCTTTCCGGTCGGCGAGACCCTGGCGTCGCAGCACAATGGCTTGTCTCACATAGTCGAGCCCGGTCACCACGGTCAGGGCGACCGCCACAGCCATCACCCAGAACCTCAGAGTTGCCAATGGCCCCGTCAGCGCCAGGACGTACATCCCGACCGCTGTGCCCTGGGCGAGCGTCTTCATCTTGCCGCCGCGGCTCGCCGGAATGACGCCGTAGCGGATAACCAGGAAACGCAGCAGCGTAATTCCGAGTTCCCGGCCGAGGATGACGCCCGTCACCCACCACGGCAGGTCGCCGAGCGAGGACAGACAGATCAGCGCTGCCCCCATGATCGCCTTGTCGGCGATCGGGTCGGCGATCTTCCCGAAGTCGGTGACGAGGTTGTACGTCCGCGCCAGGTGACCGTCGAAGATGTCGGTGATCATGGCAACCGCGAAGGCCGCCCAGGCCCAGGCCCGCCAGACGGGGTCGTATCCGCCATCGGCGAGCATCAGCGCGACGAAGCCCGGCACGAGCACGAGGCGGAGCATGGTCAGGAGGTTCGCGACGTTCCAGAGGCTGGCCTGGTTGACGGCCACGGCGCCCAGCTTCCCGCCGCGCGACGACTTCGAGCCATGAGCACCGGAAGCGCCCGTACCGGGGGCGCCGGCGGCAGCACCGCGCGTGCCCGGGGCACCGGGGCCGCCCGCCGCGGATGCCGGGACTCCCGTCATCTGGCAGCCTCCTCAGGACCTGCGAGCGAGCCCGGGAGGGGCTCGGCCACCAGGTCGACACCTTCCGTACCGACCACCTTCGCCTCGACCATACGGCCGACCGTCAGGCCTTCGCCGCTCGTGAACAGCACTTGGCCGTCGGTCTCCGGCGCCTGGTGCGCCGCGCGGCCGATGGCGCCCTCGGCGGCGTCGAGCGACTCGACCAGCACCTCCACGGTCTCACCGACACGCTCCTCGGCCCGCTGCGAGACCAGCTCCTCCGCGAGTCGCGAGACCCGGGCCAGCCGCTCGGCGACGACGTCCTCGTCCAGCTTGTTCTCGTACGTCGCCGCTTCCGTGCCCTCCTCGTCGGAGTACCCGAAGACGCCGATCGCGTCGAGCCGCGCGCCATTCAGGAAGCGCTCCAGCTCCGCCAGATCATCCGCGCTCTCACCGGGGAAACCCACGATGAAGTTGGACCGCACGCCCGCCTGCGGGGCCCTGGCCCGGATCGTGTCGAGCAGTTCGAGGAACCTGTCGGTGTCCCCGAAGCGCCGCATCGCGCGCAGCACGCCGGGAGCGGAATGCTGGAAGGACAGGTCGAAGTAGGGCGCGATCTTCGGCGTCGAGGTCAGTACGTCGATGAGCCCGGGGCGCATCTCGGCGGGCTGCAGATAGCTGACCCGCACCCGCTCGATCCCGTCGACCTCTGCGAGCTCGGGCAGCAGCGTCTCCAGGAGCCTGATGTCACCCAGGTCCTTGCCGTACGAGGTGTTGTTCTCGGAGACCAGCATGATCTCCTTGACGCCCTGCTCGGCCAGCCAGCGCGTCTCCCCCAGGACGTCGGACGGCCGCCGCGAGATGAATGAGCCTCGGAAGGACGGGATGGCACAGAAGGAGCACCGCCGGTCGCAGCCCGAGGCCAGCTTCACCGAAGCGACCGGAGAGCCGTCCAGACGGCGCCGCAGGGGCGCACGGGGGCCTGAAGACGGAGCGACCCCCTCCGGGAGGTCGGCCGGGCCGTGCCCGGGAAGCGCGATCTCGGCGGCGGACTCCTGCCGTTCGGCAGGGCTGATCGGCAGCAGTTTGCGGCGGTCCCGCGGGGTGTGCGCGGCGTGGATCCCGCCGTTCAGGATGGTCTGGAGCCGGTCGGAGATGTCCGCGTAGTCGTCGAAGCCCAGCACGCCGTCGGCCTCGGGAAGGGCCTCAGCGAGCTCCTTGCCGTACCGCTCGGCCATACAGCCGACGGCGACGACGGCCTGGGTTCTGCCGTGCCCCTTGAGGTCGTTGGCCTCAAGAAGGGCGTCGACGGAGTCCTTCTTGGCGGCTTCGACGAAGCCGCACGTGTTCACGACAGCGACGTCCGCTTCCTCGGCGTCCTTCACGAGATGCCAGCCGTCCGCCTCCAAGCGGCCTGCGAGCTCCTCCGAGTCCACCTCGTTACGGGCGCAGCCAAGAGTGACGAGTGCGACGGTACGGCGTTCAGGCATGGGCTCAAGACTACTTCGTCCCACTGACAGCCCACGTCGACGGGGTTGGCCGTCCTTGGCCAACCCCGTACCCGCCTGCCCGAAAAACCCGGTGCCCAGCTGCCCCTGAATGCCGTGCGGCTCAGCCGACCTCGGGGTCGCCCTTCGTGTACGTCAGGCGCTCGACGGCTGCCGGGTGGAACTCGTCCTCGATCTTCTTGCCGTTCACGTACAGCTCGAGCACACCAGCGCGACCGAGGACGAGGTCGATCTTCTCCTTGTCCTGGAAGGTCTTGGAGTCGCCCTGCTCCAGGAAGCCGTCGAACAGTCGTCGGCCGTTGTGGTCGTGGGCCGAGATCCAGCTGCGGTCGTCGACGGCGGTCACCTTGACGGTCACCTTGTCCCGCGGCGCGGCCGCGATGGCGCTGTCCGAGGCGTCGGGCGTGGGGTCGGCGGGCTTGTCCGGCTTGCGGTCGTCGGACTTGGTGGCGGCGGGCTTGGACCCCTCGGCGGTCTGCGTCTTCGCATCGGCACCGTCGTCACCGCCGCTGAACAGCGTGAACCCGACGAAACCGATCACGGCGACGATCGCGGCGACCATGGCCGCGGTCCAGTTGGGCCGCTGACGCTCCGGGCGGATCCGTTCCGCCTCGAACAGCGGTGCCGCCGGCGTCGGCGCCGGACGCCCGCCGTGCTCGGCCGCGAACTGCGCGAGCAGCGGATCCGGATCGATGTGCACGGCGCGTGCCAGGGTCCGGACGTGACCGCGCGCGTAGACATCTCCGCCGCAGGCAGCGAAGTTGTCCTGCTCGATCGCCTGCACGATGGCGATGCGGACCCGGGTAGCGTTACTGACATCGTCGACGGTCAGCCCAGCGTCGATACGTGCCTGTCGCAGCGCACTGCCGATCGAGGGACGATCGTCTTCTTCGAAGGGACGCTGGTCCTCAGGGAAGTTGTCCTCAGGGGAGTTGCCGATGGACACGGGGGCGCCTTTCGAGCGTGTAGCCACCTGTGCTGGAGGTTCAGTTTATGGGGGGTGCGAAAGGGTGGGGCAACCGGGCGGTATGACTTTGTACGCCATCAGAATGGCCGGACATCCTGAGGGTGGGACACGTACCTGTCCCTCCCCTCAACTTGACGTGCGCCGAAGGGAAACGGTTGCTCGCCGCATCTTTACGGATGAGTCACGTTCGCGCATCGTCGACCCACTCGCGCAGGGACCCGGCCCGCACCGATTCCTGACGGTGATTCCTTACGGTTGAGCCTCCCCACGGATCACCGCGAGCACTCCGTCCAGCTCGTCAGGTTTCACAAGAACATCACGAGCCTTGGAACCCTCGCTCGGCCCGACGATGTTGCGGGACTCCATGAGGTCCATCAGCCGCCCTGCCTTGGCGAACCCGACGCGGAGCTTGCGCTGGAGCATCGAGGTGGATCCGAACTGTGTGGAGACGACCAGTTCCGCCGCCTGGCACAGCAGGTCGAGGTCGTCGCCGATGTCCTCGTCGATCTCCTTCTTCTGCTTGGTGCCGACCACGACGTCGTCCCTGAAGACCGGCGTCATCTGGTCCTTGCAGTGCTGCACGACCGCCTCGACCTCGTCCTCGGTCACGAACGCGCCCTGCATACGGGTCGGCTTGTTCGCGCCCATCGGCAGGAAGAGCCCGTCGCCCTTGCCGATCAGCTTCTCGGCGCCGGGCTGGTCGAGGATGACGCGGCTGTCGGCGAGCGAGGAGGTGGCGAAGGCGAGCCGGGACGGCACGTTCGCCTTGATCAGACCGGTGACTACGTCCACGGAGGGCCGCTGGGTGGCGAGGACGAGATGGATGCCGGCCGCGCGCGCGAGCTGTGTAATGCGCACGATGGCGTCTTCGACGTCCCTGGGGGCGACCATCATCAGGTCGGCGAGCTCATCGACGATCACCAGCAGATACGGGTACGGGCTGAGCTCGCGCTCACTGCCCTCGGGCAGCTTGACCTTGCCGTTCCTGATGGCCGCGTTGAAGTCGTCGATGTGCCGGAAACCGAACGCCGCGAGGTCGTCGTAGCGCAGATCCATCTCCCGTACGACCCACTGCAGCGCCTCGGCGGCCCGCTTCGGGTTGGTGATGATCGGCGTGATCAGGTGCGGAATGCCTTCGTACGCGGTGAGTTCGACGCGCTTGGGGTCGACGAGCACCATGCGGACGTCCTCGGGGGTCGCCCTGACCATGATCGACGTGATCAGACAGTTGATGCACGACGACTTACCTGAACCGGTCGCTCCGGCCACCAGTACGTGCGGCATCTTCGCGAGGTTGGCCATCACATAGCCGCCCTCGACGTCCTTGCCGAGCGCGACCAGCATCGGATGGTCGTCCTCGGCCGCGTCGGCCAGCCGCAGTACGTCGCCCAGGTTGACCATCTCGCGGTCGGTGTTGGGGATCTCGATGCCGACCGCCGACTTGCCGGGGATCGGGCTGATGATCCGCACATCCGGGCTGGCGACGGCGTACGCGATGTTCTTGGTGAGCGCCGTGATGCGCTCGACCTTCACGGCGGGGCCGAGCTCGACCTCGTACCGCGTGACCGTCGGTCCGCGCGTGAAGCCCGTGACGGAGGCGTCGACCTTGAACTCGGTGAAGACCGTGGTGAGCGACTCGACGATGGCGTCATTGGCGGCGCTGCGCGCCTTGCCCGGGCCGCCGCGCTCCAGGAGGTCGAGCGACGGCAGGGAGTACGTGATGTCGCCGGAGAGCTGCAACTGTTCGGCGCGCGGCGGGAGTTCGCGCGGCTCCTCGGGGGGCGCCTTGGTCAGGTCGGCGACCTCGGCCTTCAGCATCTCCTGCTTGGGCTTGCCACCCTTGCCGACCTTGCTGCGCGCTGCCGGTACCGGCGTTGTCTCCTGGTGCCCACCACCCGTGTCCTCGCGGTCCCCGCGGTCCGCCCCGACGCCCTGCGTCAGATCGGCCACGAGCGCCGAGGGCGGCATCCCGTGCATCACGGCACCGTCGAGCGCCGCTGCGGCCGCTGCGGCCACGTCCACGGCGTCCATCTGCCGGTCAGCGGCGGGTTGCTGGACAGCGGGCCGCCTGGAGCGGCTCCGGCGCTTGGAGAGCGCCTCCTGCTCGGCGCTGTCCGGGTCGTACTCCTCGGACGCCCGGGGCGCGGAGCGGCGCTTCCGGGAGGGCGCGGGCAGCGCCTTGCGCCACTGCTCGTCGTAGCGCTCGTCGTCCTCGCTGAAGTCGTCCTCCGCCGTCCGCGGCTGTACCAGGCCGAGCTTGGTGCCGAGCAGCCGCAGCCGCTGAGGAATGGCGTTCACGGGCGTCGCCGTGACGACCAGAAGCCCGAAGACGGTGAGCAGCACGAGGAGCGGCACGGCCAGGACCTGGCCCATCGCGTACGTCAACGGTGTCGCCGCACCCCAGCCGAGGAGCCCGCCTGCGTCCCGTATCGCCTGCATGCCGTCGCTGCGCGCGGGCGCCCCGCAGGCGATATGGACCTGGCCGAGCACGCCGATGACGAGCGCGGACAGGCCGATGACGATGCGTCCGTTGGCCTCGGGCTTCTCGGGGTGCCGGATGAGGCGTACGGCGATCACCGCGAGCAGGAGCGGTGCGAGCAGGTCGAGGCGGCCGAAGGCGCCGGTCACCAGCAGTTCGACGAGGTCGCCGACGGGGCCGCGGAGGTTGGACCAGGTGCCCGCGGCCACGATCAGGGCGAGGCCGAGCAGCAGCAGGGCGAGTCCGTCCTTTCGATGCGCCGGGTCGAGCCCCTTCGCGCCCCGCCCTACGCCTCGGAACACGGCGCCGACGGCGTGTGCGACACCGAGCCAGAGGGCGCGCACGAGCCTGAACACGCCCCCGGTGGGGTTGGGCGCCGGCTTGGGCGGCGCCTTTTTGGCCGCGGCCTTCTTCGCGGGAGCCTTCTTGGCCGGTGCTTTCTTCGCTGGGGCCTTCTTCGCCGCAGCCTTCTTCGGAGCGGCCGCTTTCTTCGCGGTCGACTTCTTGGCTGCGGGCTGACGTGGGGCCATGAGGGTGAGGTTACCGGGGGAGACCACTGTGGACACGTGTGCCTTGCGCTTCACCCATTCGTGTCGCACCCCACAAAGGCGTCATGTTGACGGGGCCTCAACCGTCGTACTGGGCAGCCGGTGATGTGCAAACTCAGTTCTGCGAAGGGAGCGAAGCCGCGCCGTTCCCCGAGCCCGGTTCCAGCGCGTCCAGCGCCCTGCGCAGTCCCGTGAGCTTGCGCTCGAGATGCGCCGCGGTCGCCACCGCCGCCGCATCCGCCGACTCGTCGTCGAGCTGCTTGGAGAGTGCCTCGGCCTGCTCCTCCACGGCCGCGAGCCGCGCGGAGAGCTCGGCGAGCAGCCCGGCCGGTTCCTTGGCCTCCGCGGTCTTGCCGCCACCGCCCTCCAGCTGGAGCCGCAACAGGGCTGCCTGCTCCCGGAGTTGGCAGTTCTTCATGTACAGCTCGACGAACACGGAGACCTTCGCCCGCAGTACCCACGGGTCGAACGGCTTGGAGATGTAGTCCACCGCGCCCGCCGCGTATCCCCGGAAGGTGTGGTGCGGACCGTGGTTGATGGCGGTGAGGAAGATGATCGGGATGTCCCGGGTCCTCTCCCGCCGCTTGATGTGCGCGGCGGTCTCAAAACCGTCCATGCCCGGCATCTGGACATCCAGAAGAATGACCGCGAAATCGTCCGTGAGCAGTGCTTTGAGCGCTTCCTCCCCGGACGATGCCCGAACCAGTGTCTGATCGAGCGCAGAGAGGATGGCCTCCAGCGCCAGCAGATTCTCCGGCCGGTCATCGACCAGGAGGATCTTGGCCTTCTGCACCATGGCCCGTCCTCCTCGCCCCGGCAGTGCACCGGGCGCCGCCCCAGGGGACGACTCCCTTACGCCGCCCGTCCTTGTGCCGGTCATGGTAGCCGCACCCCGCCTGTCGCCACACCCTGTCACCGCGATGTCACTGTGCACGTAGCAGAAACGCGGCAGGAGACCAGAAGGTTCCCCGAATCCCGGGTTTCTACACAGGGCCGGGCACAGTCAGTCAGCAGGTCCGCGTGCCCTGGTCCCCCACGTTCGCTGTGCACTTGAACAGGGGGACCCCATCCGGTCATCGCTGGCGCATCCACCGGTCCATCACCTCGAGCAGATGATCAGGATCGACCGGCTTCGTCACATAGTCGGAAGCCCCCGACTCGATCGCCTTCTCTCGGTCGCCCTTCATCGCCTTCGCCGTGAGAGCGATGATCGGCAGGCCGGCGAACTGAGGCATCCGACGGATCGCCGTCGTAGTCGCGTACCCGTCCATCTCGGGCATCATGATGTCCATCAGGACGACGGTGAGGTCGTCGTGCTGCTCCAGGACCTCGATGCCCTCGCGGCCGTTCTCGGCGTACAGCACCGACAGGCCGTGCTGCTCCAGGACGCTGGTGAGCGCGAACACATTGCGGATGTCGTCGTCGACGATCAGCACCTTCTCGCCCTCGAAGTGGAAGAGGTCCCTCGTCCGGCCGGACGCCTCCTCACCGCGCGCGGCCCAGGGCTCCTGGACCTGGCCCTGCTGCCCCGACAGCGTGTGTCGCTGCCCGGCCGAGGGCAACGACCTGCGGCGGCGCCTGAAGAGCGCGGCGGCCCCGTTCTGGGTCTCCTGGTACGACCTGACCTCGGCGGGCGTCTCCGCGGGTGCCCCGTCCTCGACCTCCGCGGGCAGCGCGAGCGCTCCGTTGTCCATTGCCGGTGCCGCGAGCTGCGGGTAGCCCTGTGGCGGCAGTTCGCTCGCGTGCAGCGGCAAATACAGCGTGAACGTGGAGCCCCGTCCCGGCTCGCTCTGGGCATGGATCTCACCGCCCAGCAGCCGCGCGATCTCCCGCGAGATGGACAGCCCCAGTCCCGTACCGCCGTACTTCCTGCTCGTCGTGCCGTCCGCCTGCTTGAAGGCCTCGAAGATCACCCTCATCTTGCTGGCCGCGATACCGATGCCGGTATCGGTCACGGAGAACGCGATCAGATCGGCGTCCGCGTCCCGCAGCGAGCCCGCCTCCAGGAGCTGCTCCCGGATGGCTACGGGCACGTCCGCGCCGGCGGGCCGGATGACGAGTTCGACCGCTCCGGAGTCGGTGAACTTCACCGCGTTGGACAGCAGGTTGCGCAGCACCTGGAGGAGCCGCTGCTCGTCCGTGTGCAGTGTGGCGGGCAGTTCCGGGGAGACTCGTACGGAGAAATCGAGGCCCTTCTCTGCCGTCAGCGGACGGAAAGTGGCCTCTACGTAGTCAACGAGTTGGACCAGCGCGATGCGCGTCGGCGATACGTCCATCTTGCCCGCCTCGACCTTCGACAGGTCGAGGATGTCGTTGATCAGCTGGAGCAGGTCGGAGCCGGCTCCGTGGATCGTCTCGGCGAACTCGACCTGCTTCGGGGTGAGGTTGGAGTCCGCGTTGTCCGCGAGCAGCTTGGCGAGGATGAGCAGCGAGTTGAGCGGCGTACGCAGCTCATGCGACATGTTGGCGAGGAACTCGCTCTTGTAGCGCATGGAGACCGCGAGTTGCTCGGCGCGCTCCTCCAGGACCTGCCGTGCCTCCTCGATCTCGGTGTTCTTGACCTCGATGTCGCGGTTCTGCCGGGCCAGCAGCTCGGCCTTCTCCTCCAGTTCGGCGTTGGACGCCTGGAGGGCCTTCTGCCGGTTCTCCAACTCGGCCGATCGCTCCCTCAGTTGCTCGGTCAGCTCCTGTGACTGCCTGAGCAGGACCTCGGTCTTGGTGTTGACGGCGATCGTGTTGACGCTCGTCGCGATCATCTCGGCGATCTGGTTGAGGAAGTCCTTCTGGATCTGTGTGAACGGCTGGAACGACGCCAACTCGATCACTCCCAGAACGGTCCCCTCGAAGAGCACCGGCAGCACGATGACATGCGCCGGAGGCGCCTCACCGAGCCCGGAGGCGATCTTCAGGTACCCCGGCGGCACATTGTCGACGAGAATCGTCCGCTTCTCCTTGGCGGCGGTCCCGATCAGCGTCTCCCCGGGCCGGAACGACGTCGGCATGGACCCCATGGAGTAGCCGTAGTGCCCGAGCATGCGCAGTTCGTACGAGTCGTCGCCCGCGGCGCCCACATCCTTGCCGTCGTCCAGGGGCATCGCCAGGAAGAACGCGCCGTGCTGCGCCGAGACCACCGGAGTCAGCTCGCTCATGATGAGCGAGGCCACGTCGGCGAGGTCACGGCGGCCCTGCATCAGACCGGAGATACGGGCCAGGTTGCCCTTCAGCCAGTCCTGTTCCTCGTTGGCGATGGTGGTGTCGCGCAGGTTGGCGATCATCTTGTTGATGTAGTCCTGAAGTTCCTGGATCTCGCCGGAGGCGTCCACATCGATCTTCAGGTTGAGGTCGCCACGGGTCACCGCGGTCGCCACGCGCGCGATGGCTCGTACCTGCCGGGTCAGGTTCCCGGCCATCTCGTTCACCGACTCGGTCAGGTCGCGCCAGGTGCCGTCGACGTCGCGTACGCGTGCCTGGCCGCCCAACTGCCCCTCGGTGCCCACCTCGCGGGCGACGCGTGTGACCTCCTCGGCGAAGGACGAGAGCTGGTCGACCATCGTGTTGATGGTGGTCTTGAGCTCCAGGATCTCGCCGCGCGCGTCGATGTCGATCTTCTTCGTCAGGTCACCCTTGGCGATGGCCGTGGTGACCATCGCGATGTTGCGCACCTGCCCGGTCAGGTTGGACGCCATGCCGTTCACGGACTCGGTGAGGTCCTTCCACGTACCGGCGACCCCCGGGACGTGCGCCTGACCGCCGAGGATGCCGTCCGTGCCCACCTCACGGGCCACCCGGGTCACCTGGTCCGCGAACGAACTCAGCGTCCGCACCATCGTGTTCACGGTGTCCGCGAGCTGAGCGACCTCGCCGCTCGCCTCGACGGTGACCTTCTTGGTGAGGTCGCCGTTGGCGACCGCCGTCGCGACCTGCGAGATGTTCCGCACCTGGTTGGTGAGGTTGGCCGCCATCACGTTGACGTTGTCGCTCAGGTCCTTCCAGATGCCCGTGACGCCGGGTACCCGCGCCTGTCCGCCGAGATTGCCGTCCGTGCCCACCTCGCGGGCCACCCGGGTCACCTGTTCGGCGAAGTTGGACAGCTGGTCCACCATCGTGTTGACGGTGGTGACCAGGGCCAGGATCTCGCCCTTCGCGTCGACGGTGATCTTCTTGGAGAGGTCGCCGTTGGCGACCGCCGTGGTGACCTCGGCGATGTTCCGCACCTGAATGGTGAGGTTGTTCGCCATGAAGTTGACGGACTGCGTGAGGTCCTTCCAGGTCCCGGAGACACCCTGCACCTCGGCCTGACCGCCGAGGATGCCCTCCGTGCCGACCTCGCGGGCCACCCGGGTCACCTGCTCGGCGAAGTTCGAGAGCTGGTCCACCATCGTGTTGAGGGTGTTCTTGAGCTCCAGGATCTCCCCGCGCGCGTCCACGTCGATCTTCTGCGACAGGTCACCCCGCGCCACCGCGGTCGCGACCTGGGCGATATTGCGGACCTGGGCGGTGAGGTTGCCGGCCATACCGTTCACGGAGTCGGTCAGGTCCCGCCACACACCGGCGACACCGGGCACCTGAGCCTGACCGCCCAGCCGGCCCTCCGTACCCACCTCGCGGGCCACCCGGGTCACCTGGTCGGCGAACGCGGAGAGCTGGTCCACCATCGTGTTGAGGGTGTTCTTCAGCTCCAGGATCTCCCCGCGCGCGTCCACGTCGATCTTCTGCGACAGGTCACCCCGCGCCACCGCCGTCGTCACCTGTGCGATCTGCCGCACCTGCGAAGTGAGGTTTCCCGCCATGAAGTTGACGGAGTCGGTGAGTTCCTTCCACGTGCCGGAAACGCCGTCCACGCGGGCCTGGCCGCCCAGCCGGCCCTCGGTGCCGACGTCCCGGGCCACACGCGTGACCTCGGCGCCGAACGCGGAGAGCTGGTCCACCATCGTGTTCACGGTGTTCTTCAGCTGAAGCATCTCGCCGGAGACGTCCACCGTGACCTTCTGCGACAGGTCGCCGTTGGCGACCGCCGTCGTCACCTGCGCGATGTTCCTCACCTGTCCGGTGAGATTCCGGAACGCCGTGTTGACGGAGTCCGTCAGGTCCTTCCACGTACCGGCCGCGCCCGGCACCGCCGCCTGACCGCCCAGCTCACCCTCGACGCCGATCTCCCGCGCCACTCGCGTCACTTCGGCACCGAAGGACGACAGCTGGTCGACCATCGTGTTGACGGTGTTCTTCAGCTCCAGCATCTCGCCGGCGACCTCGACGCTGACCTTCTGCGACAGGTCACCGTTGGCCACCGCCGTCGTCACCGCGGCGATGTCCCGCACCTGGGTCGTGAGATTCCGGAAGACCGTGTTCACCGAGTCGGTGAGGTCCTTCCACGTTCCCGCCGCACCCGGCACATTCGCCTGGCCGCCGAGCCTCCCCTCGCCGCCGACCTCGTTGGCGACCCGGGTCACCTCGTCCGCGAACGTACGCAGCGTCTCGGTCATCTGGTTGATCGTCTCGGCGAGCTGCGCCATCTCACCGCGCGCCGAAACCGTCACCTTCTGCGACAGGTCACCGTTGGCGACCGCCGTCGTCACCTGCGCGATCCCGCGGACCTGGGCCGTCAGATTGCCGGCCATAAGATTCACCGAATCGGTGAGGTCCTTCCACACACCGGCCACACCCGGCACCTGGGCCTGCCCGCCGAGCTCGCCCTCCGTGCCGACCTCGCGTGCGACTCGCGTCACCTCGGACGAGAACGAGGACAGCTGGTCGACCATCGTGTTGACGGTGTTCTTGAGCTCCAGCATCTCGCCGGCCACATGAACCGTGACCTTCCGGGACAAGTCCCCCTTGGCGACCGCCGTCGTCACCAGCGCGATGTCGCGCACCTGAGCCGTCAACCGGTACGCCATCGTGTTGACCGAATCCGTGAGGTCCTTCCACGAACCGGACATCCCGCGCACCCGGGCCTGCCCGCCCAGCTTGCCCTCAGTGCCGACCTCACTGGCCACACGCGTGACCTCGTCGGTGAAGATGGACAGCTGGTCGACCAGGTTGTTGACCGTACGCCCGACCTTCAGGAACTCTCCGCGCAGCGGATGTCCGCTGCCGTCCGGGGCCTGCGTCCGCAGTTCCATACGCGGCGACAGGTCACCGTCGGCCACCGCGGACAGCACCCGGCCGACCTCGGAGACGGGGCGTACGAGGTCGTCGACCAGCGCGTTGGACGCGTCGATCGCCGAGGCCCAGGAACCCTCACAGACGCCCGTCTCCAGGCGCTCCGTGAGCTTTCCCTCGCGGCCGACCATGCGCCGTACGCGCGACAGCTCGCCCGTCAGGTGCAGATTGCGGTCGGCCACCTCATTGAAAACCGCTGCGATTTCGGACATAACACCGTCGCCGGACACGGTCAGACGCTTGCGGAAGTTCCCGTCCCGCATCGACTCCAGAGCCACGAGCATTCTGTTCAGCGCCGCGGTGTCCACCTCGGTGGTTCCGTTGCGCGGTTTGCGCTGGCTACTCAGGGACTGTCCGCCTTTCGCGCGCGCCTTGTTGCCCCGCGTCGCTGCGCCAGACTCCACTGTGTCCCTCCCGCAAGGGTCGACCACTACTGCCCGGGGTGTTCGGGTACTGCACTGCGTATTTGCACCATCTCTTGAAGCTTGCCCAGTGTTTCACCGTGCCTGAACCAGGCCATAACAGTTCGGCAGCTTCGCACATGGTCCGCACACACCCTCCCGGACGGAAACACTGTGGTGACCGGCATCCGCATGGACGGCGAAGGTAAGTAACCTTGCATGCGGCTGTCCAGCCACGCCGGTCCGTCCGGCCTGGGCGGTGGCACGAGCACGAGCGGGCAGGCATCGGAGGGGCGGCCTCACCATGACCACCGGAGTGCATCCTGGGGGACAGCCACAGGATCCCGGACAGACAGGCGACGGCCATCTGCCACGGCAGGGGCGCGTCGGCCACGAAGCCCTGCCCGAAGAGACCCGGACAAGGAGTGCTGTGATCACCGCTCGCGCGGCCGCCAGCTTCGACCCCGTCGGACGGTCCGTCGCAACCGCTCGGTCCTTTGTCCGTGACACCCTCCAGGGCTGGGGTTTCGGAGACATCGTCGACGACGCCGTGGTCCTCACCAGCGAACTCGTCACCAACGCCGTGGTACATGCGGGCACGTCCGCCGATGTCCTGTGTCTGCGCACCGAGGACGGCGTACGCATCGAAGTAGCGGACCGCTACCCGGAACGTGAGATTCCACTCCAGGCGACGGCCGTCAACATGGGCAGCCCCGACCGCGAGGGCGGCCGCGGCCTCCAATTGTGCGCCGCCCTGGCCGCCGGCTGGGGAGTCGAATACACGCCCACCCACAAGCAGGTCTGGTTCCAACTCGACCTCCCGGACCGCCCCGTGGGCACCCGCACGGCCGGCCCTTCGCTGCCCGCCGACCTCCTGCCCCTCGCCGACGGCCGCGTACGCGTCGCCGTCGTCCAGATCGACCGCACCGGCGCCATCTCCGCCTGGAGCGAGGACGCGGAGGAGCTCTTCGGGTACGCCGCCGAGCAGGTCATCGGCAAACCCCTGACCGACCTCGCGGCCTGGCCGCACACTCCCGGCACCAGCACCGGCATCGCCGAGGCCCTCCAGCTCTCGCGCTGGGAGGGCAGCTACGGCATCCGCGACGCCAACGGCCGCGTGACACCCGTGTACGCCTCGCATCTGCGCGTCCGCGACACCGGCGGCGAGCCCTCCACGGTCTGTCTCCTCGTACGGGATCACGAGCGCGCCGTCCTTCAGACTCCCCTGCGCGTACCTTCCGGGGACTCGGCGACACTCTCCGAAGGCGGTCAGGCAACCGACCCCTTCGAGGTGTTCATCGGCTCCCCGGCCCCGGACGACCTCGACGGCCTCCTCCAGCGCACCGTGGAGCGCGCCCGCGACATGCTCGACGGCGACTCCGCCTTCCTGCTGCTGGCCACCGACGACGAGACCGAGCTGGAGGTACGCGCCTCCACCGGGCTCCCCTCCGCCCGCCAGCGCTTCGCTCGCGTCCCCGTGGAGGCGGGCCCCGGCCGGTACGGCTCAGCCAGGATGCCGGCCGTCCACGACGACCTCACGGCCGTTCCTGGCGCCGTTCCGCTGCTGAGCGGCACAGGCATGCGGTCGGTCGTCACGGTCCCGCTGAAGGTCGAGGGCCGCCTCACGGGCTCGCTCGGCGTCGCGGCCGAGTCCCCCGCCCGGTATTCGAACGAAGAGGCCCTGCGCCTGCAGTTCGCCGCCGACCGCATCGCGCTCGCCGTCGAATCGGCCCGCCTGGGTGAGCTGGAGCGCCTGCGCCGCGGCTCCCTGTCCTTCCTCGTAGAGGCCTCCGACCTCCTCGCGGGCACTCTGGACCGCGATCAGACGCTGGCCCTCATGGCACAGATGACGGTCCCGACCCTGGCCACCTGGTGTGCCGTCTACACGATTGCCGACCAGGCCTCGGACCCATATCTCTCGTACGTCCTGCATGAGGACGAGGAGCGCATCGACGGCCTCAAGGCACTCCTCTCCAAGATCTCCCCGCCGGACCCGGTCCCGACCCCGGGCGCCCGCGTCTGGTCGGCCCCTGCAGAGGCAGCCCACGAGGCGGCCCTGCGCACCTCCATGCGCAGCCTGGGCCGCGGGGAACCGGCGACGGTCAGCTCCGGCATCGGCACGACCCTGGCCACGGCCTCAGCAGTCGGCGGCGAGACGGTCGTACTCCCCCTGGTGGCCCGCAACCGCGTCATCGGCATGCTGACGCTCGGCAAGCCGACGGACGAACACTTCCGCCAGGAGATCCTGGAACTCGCCGAGGACCTCTCCCGAAGGGCCGCACTGGCCCTGGACAACTCCCGCCTGTACTCCGAGCGCATGGCCATCAGCCAGTCCCTCCAGCGCAGCCTCCTGCCGCCCGAACTCCCGGTCATCGAGGGCGTGGAAGTCGAGGTCATCTACCGCGCGGCGGGCGAGGGCAACGAAGTCGGCGGCGACTTCTACGACGTCTTCCCGATCCGCGACGGCGCGTACGGCTTCGCCATCGGCGATGTCTGCGGTACGGGCCCGGAGGCGGCCGCGGTCACAGGCCTGGCCCGCCATGCCCTCCGTCTCCTCGCCCGCGAGGGTTTCGGCGGCCCGGCCGTCCTGGAGCGCCTCAACTCCGCGATCCTCGACGAGGGCGCCCGCAGCCGCTTCCTGACGCTCCTGTACGGCGAGCTGTGGCCCCAGGACGACGGCAGCGCCGTACTGAAGATCGTCTGCGCCGGTCATCCGCTCCCCCTGCGCCTGCGTCAGGACGGCACGGTCGAACCGGCCGCCGAACCACAGCCCCTCCTCGGCGTCATGGACGATCTCGAACTGTACGAGCAGACGGTGACGCTCGATCCGGGCGACGTCCTGCTGTGCGTGACGGACGGCGTCACCGAACGCCGCGAAGGCACCCGCATGTTGGGCGACGACGGCCTCACGGACGTCCTCACCACCTGCACGGGCCTCACCGCCGGCGCGGTCGCCGCCCGCATCATGCGCGCGGTAGAACGCTTCGCCTCCGACGCCCCGTCAGATGACATGGCCATCCTGGCCATGCGCGTTCCGGGCCTCCACAAGGACTGAACAAGTCCTGGCATAGGGCATAGGACATACGAAACGGCCTCCGCCCCAATCGGGCGGAGGCCGTTGCTGTCAGAGCCCCCAAACGGAATCGAACCGTTGACCTTCTCCTTACCATGGAGACGCTCTACCGACTGAGCTATAGGGGCCTGTCGCACTGTGAGCTTTCGCTGCGGCGACGGCATAGATCATAACCCGAACAGCAGAGTACTCCCAACCGTGTTCGACCCCGTGCTCGACTAGAAGGCAGGCTGCAACAACCCACCGAGCGCATTGCACGCCGAGACGATCCGTTGCATCTCACGCTTCGACAAAGCAGCGTCCACGGGCAGCGCCAGCGTCTCGTCGGCGGCGCGCTCGGTCTCCGGCAGATACACGTCCCGCCGGAACCCCGGCATGCGGTGCACAGGAGTCTTCACAGGCACCCAGCACTCAACTCCCCTGGCCCGCACGGCCCGTGCGAAGGCATCCCGGTCCGGCCGCCCATTGCCCGGCACCCGCACGACGTACTGCTGGTACGTGTGCCCCACACCGCCCTCCGGCGTCCGCACCCCACTCAACCGCCTGTCCAGATACGCGGCATGAGCCCTGCGCTGCCCCACCTCGTCGTACGGCGCCTTCGACTCGCTCTGTTCCAGCACCAGGAGACCGTGCCGCTGCCCAGACCACCGCAGTCCCGCGAGGTCAGCAGCCCGACCGAAGCGGTGTACGGCGACGACGGCCACCGTCCGCGGTCCGACGACAGCATCGACGGCGGCGGCATCAAGGCAGTACGTGGCCGGGTCGATGTCGGCGAACACCGGCATCGCACCGGTCAGGCTCACGGCCTCGGCGACCTCGACGTTCCCGAACGCCGGCACGATGACCTCGTCACCAAGTCCGACGCCTGCAGCCCTGAGCATTCCTACAGTCCCCATGCTCGGGATGCTTATCTCGCAACGTGAACACCAAGTGACGCACAACAAAAAAGAGCTGGTCCCCAAACCGAAGTTCGGGGACCAGCTCTTTCAATATTTGTTCGGCGGTGTCCTACTCTCCCACAGGGTCCCCCCTGCAGTACCATCGGCGCTGTAAGGCTTAGCTTCCGGGTTCGGAATGTAACCGGGCGTTTCCCTCACGCTATGACCACCGAAACACTATGAAACACTCAACACCCGCACCCATGCCGTGACCCAGGCATGGGGGTTGTTCGTGGTTTCAGAACCAACACAGTGGACGCGAGCAGCTGAGGACAAGCCCTCGGCCTATTAGTACCAGTCACCTCCAGCGGTTACCCGCCTTCCAGATCTGGCCTATCAACCCAGTAGTCTCCTGGGAGCCTTAA
>NZ_JAAKZX010000185.1 GCF_011045025.1 Streptomyces ureilyticus | reverse complement strand
CCGCCACCCCGCCGACCGCCACCCCGCGGACCGCCGGCTCCGGCGCGCCGCGCACCACCGAGGCGACGCCACTGGTGACCGGGGGGACAGAAACGGCCGACGCACTGGCTTCGGGCTGGGACACCCTGGTGGCGAGGCTGGATGCCCCGGTCTTCCACACGCGGGCCTTCCTCAGCGCGTACGAGCACCATCCAGTGCAGCGGATCAGCGCACCCAGGTATCTGGAGGTCCGCAGAGGCGGCGAACTGGTCGCCGCGGCCCCCACCTACCTTCAGGGTGACCCTCTTGGCCTCCTCGGGCTCGCAGACGGCGAACAGGCCCTGCTCTCCCCGATGTGGCACTCCCCGGATTCCCGGCTGCTCACCGCAGACGAAGAGGCGCTCGGCGCACTGAGCGCCTCGTTCGGCGACCGCGCCGCCGAACTGAGCGCCCCCCTCTGGGGGTTCGTCAACCTGAGCGACGACAGCCCGCTGCTGCCGTCGCTGGCGCGACGGGGGTTTCAGCGCAAGGAACTGGTGCCCCGCTGGACACTGCACCGCTCCGACGCGCCGGACGGCGACACGTACCTGGCCGGCATGCGCAGATCGGTACGGCGCGACTATCAGCGGCAACTGCGAAGGTATGCAGAGCGCGCCCACACCCTTGTACACGGGGCCCGGTACCCCGGCCTGGTACCGCTGCTCGAACTCATCGCGGCCAGCGCGGCCAGGGCCGGCTCGCCCAAGTACTACGACCCACAGCGGCTGGCGGCGTTCCTGCGTGAACTCAACGGGCCGGTCCGGGTGGTGGAAGTGCGTGAGAACAACGGCGAACCCCTCGCGGTAGCCGTCTGCTTCCTGGAGTCCCGGCGTTTGCAGGCATGGGCCGGCGGCTATGTGAGAGGCCGCTCCGACCTCACCTTCAGCCCGTACTACGCCCTGTGGTGGGAGATCGTCCGGCTCATGTGGGCGACTCGCGCCGACTCGATCGAATGCGGACGGCTCAACGAGACCTTCAAGGAAAAGATGCTCCTCTCTCCGCAGAGGCTCGTGGCCATGATCGGCCCTTCGAAATGACCCCAGGAGGAAGACGCATGATGGCCCATGAATCCCTCATCAACAGTCAACTCAGCTATTACCGGGCCCGCGCGAAAGAGTACGACGCCACATTTGTGCCGTATATGGACCCGGCGTTGCCTCCCATGCTGACGCGCCTGCGGGCCGGCAACATCAAGGGAGACGTACTGGAGTTGGCGAGCGGTACCGGCTACTGGACCCGCCATCTCTCGGAAATCGCCGATCGGGTCACCGCCCTGGACGGCTCGCCGGAGATGATCGAGGAGGCGCGCAGGCACGGGCTTCCGAACGTCGAGTACATGCGGCAGGACCTCTTCGACTGGACCCCCGAACGTCGTTGGGATGCCGTTTTCTTCGCGCATTGGCTCGCCCACGTGCCCGACGACGCGTTCGACGCCTTCTGGACGGCGGTCGGCCGCGCCGTGCGACCGCAGGGTGTCGTGGAGTTCGTCGATGTGACGCACTACGAACGGCGCCTTGAACAGAAGGACGAGAGTGAGCCGGACGTCGCAGTCCGCCGGAGCCTTCAGGACGGGCGCAGCTTCCGGATCGTAAAGGTGTTCCGCAGTCCCGCGGAGTTGGCGCAGCGGTTGGCCGGTCTGGGCTGGGCGTGCCAGATCGACGAGGTGCATCCCGGCTTCCTGTACGCAACATGCCGTCCTGGTTCCGCGTGATGCCGGCGCCGCTCCATCAGCCGGCCCACGTGTCCGTGTTCGCAGTCAAGAGGAGTGACGACCAGTCGTGAAGGGTTCACTGAGCATCAATCAGCCGGGCGTACGCAAGGCGCTCAACCGGTATTTCCTGAAGAACAGCGGTGGCCGCAACCGGTTCAGGATCATGTCGCCCTACTCGCTGTTCCCCGAGTCGAGGAAGCTTGACCACCAGTTCGACCAGATCAAGTCCGAGGTCACCAAGCTCATCGAGTCGCGTGACGTCCGCAAGTACGGGGACATCGATCCCCTGCGGGCCGCGGAGGTGTCCACCGACTGGCGGCTCTACTACGCGTACATGCTGGGCGAGACCAATACGGACGCGTACCGGGACTGCCCCTTGTTCGTGGACTTCGCCGAGCGCACCCCGCGCGTCGTCAACGCGATCATCGCCATCCTCGAACCCGGGGTGACGCTCAAGGCGCACAAAGGCCCATACGCCGGAATCCTCCGGTACCACCTGCCGTTGACGGTCCCGGACAACAACCCGCCTCGCCTCCGTGTCGACCGGGAGATCCACACGTGGAAGGAGGGCGAGGGAATCCTCATCGACGACACGTTCGAGCACGAGGTCTACAACGAGAGCGACGGCCGCCGGATCATGCTGATCATCGACATCCGCCGGCCCATGGGCCTCCTCCCGGACGCGATGAACCGGCTCAGCCTGCGGGCCAAGCGCAAGTGGTCCGCGCAGTTCATCCAGGACTCGGGCGGCGACATCTGATGACAACGGGCGTAACCGTCGTCACAGGAGGCAGCCGGGGGATCGGCGCCGCCGTCGCACGCCGGCTCGGCGGCCTCGAGGGGCGCGTGTGCATCTCCTATCGCGAGGACGCGGAAGCCGCACGGTCGGTCGTCTCCGACGTGATCGCCGCCGGCGGCGAGGCAGTAGCCGTGCAGGCCGACATGAGCCGACCGGACGACATCGAGCGGCTGTTCACGACCGCCGACAAGGAACTGGGAACTCTGAGTGGCCTGGTCAACAATGTGGGCATCCTGGAACAGCAGTGTCGTGTCGACGAGTTGGACGCGGCCCGCCTCCGGCGGATCCTGGACACCAACGTCGTGGGGTACTTCATGTGCGCCCGGCAGGCGGTTCTACGGATGTCGACGATGCATGGGGGCGTCGGCGGGGCGATCGTCAATGTGTCGTCGGCCGCCTCCCGGCTCGGGGCACCCGGGGAGTACGTGGACTACGCGGCGTCCAAGGGGGCCGTGGACACGCTCACCACCGGACTCTCCCTGGAGGTCGCCAGCGAGGGCATCCGCGTGAACGCCGTCAGGCCGGGGTTCATCCGCACCCAGATCCACGCGAGCGGGGGGGATCCCGACCGGGTGGCGCGCGTTGAGCGGAATCTGCCTATGCGACGTGGCGGAGATCCGGATGAGGTCGCCGCGGCCGTCGTATGGCTACTGTCGGCCCAAGCCTCCTACGTGACAGGTTCGTTCATCGATCTCGCGGGCGGGAAGTAAGAGGTTCCAGCGGTGTCACACATCAGCGATCTGAACAGCGTGGACGACATCCCGGTCGGGGAGTGGGAGGAGCTGACCCACGAGTCGGACATCGACGCGAGCCGCGGCTTCCTCCAGTTCCGGGAGTTTCTGGAGCCGGGCGAGAGCGTACTGCTCACGTCCCGGTCGGCGGGTCGGCTGCAGGGCGCCCTGCGCGGCGTACTGGCCGTTCCGGAGTCCGGCCTGACCAGCGACCCGTGGAAGTTCGTCGGCTCCCAGGCCGTCCTGCGGCTGGATGACAGCGAGGAGGGCAAAGCCGCTCCCCTTCGGCGCGCCCAGCGAGCCCTGGCCTGCGAAGCGGCGGGAGCGAAAGAGGAGACGGACGGGGAGGCGCCGCTCTGGCAGGTGCTGAGCCGCGGCGTCGGCCCGTGCCTGGTCGTCAGGGAGTTCGACCGCAGTGAACTGCAGCTGCACCCCGAGGCCGACGCAGCCGAGGCCGAAAGCCTGGCGGCGCAGTTGGTCCGTGCGGCGCAGACATGGGTGGTGGAAAAGGGCGCGGGGGCGGTGGCGTTCCCCTTCGTCAGCCCTCGTGACGGCAGGCTGCGCGAGGTCCTCACTCAGGCCGGGTTCCGCGGTGGAGCGATGACGGGGGCGTCCTGGATGGACACCGGGAGATTCGGCAGTTACGAGGAGTTCCTGACCGCTCTCCCGAGCCGTCGCCGTCGGAGGTACCTCCTGGAGGAGAGACGGCTCCAGGAGGCGCCGGGCCTGGCCACGGGCGTGGCCGACCTGGCCCGGAACGCCGAGCGGGTCGCCGCCCTGGAAGCACAGACGCTGATCAAGCACGGCGGAAAGGCCGATGTGGAGGCGATACGCCGGGCACGTATCGAACTGGCGGGAAGACTGCCGGACGCGGTACGCGTGCCGACCGTCGAACAGGACGGCCGGATCCTCGCCTGCGCCCTGCACCTGCAAGGCCGGAAGAGCGTCGTCTTCATGTCCTACGGCTGCGACTACGGCGTCGAGGACCGCAGCGCCGCGTACCCGTGGGCGGCGTTCTACTACCCCATCAGGACGGCCATCACCAGTGGCGCGGCGACGGTTCGGCTCGGTCTGGAAGGGTTCGAGGCGAAGACCCGGCGTGGCGCTGTGACCGAGGCGCGCGAGCTGTGGGTCTGGATACCGGACGCGGTCAGGCTCGGGAGGCTCGGGGAATTGCTCGACTTGGTGGGGGACAGGAACACCGCGTATCTGAAGCGATTCGCGGGCTGAGGCCACTCGCCGACCAACTCGCCGACCACGACCGACAGGAAGCGGTACAGCAGTCATGACATCGCGAGGGACCACCGCCGAGACCGGCATGGAAACGGCCGGGAAGGAGAGCATGCCGCATCGGCTGCTGCTGCTGGCACTGGCTCTCGGCGCTTTCAGCATCGGCACTGACAGCCTGATCATCAGCGGTCTGCTCGGCGAGATCGCCGCCGACCTCGACGTGTCCGAGGCCACCGTGGGCCAGCTGATCAGCGTCTTCGCTCTCGTGTACGCCGCGGGGGCGCCCGTCCTGGCGACTGTCACCGCGGCACTGAACCGCAAACGGCTGCTGCAGGGCGCCCTGACGGTCTTCGTCCTCGCCAACCTGCTGGGAGCCGTCGCCCCGAACTACGCGGTGCTGATGGCTTCCCGGGTGCTGGCCGCTCTGGCAGCGGGACTCTATCTGCCGTGCGCCATCATGATCACGGTGAGCGTCGCCCCGCAGCAGTGGCGGGGCCGGGCGCTCGCCGTTGTGGTCGGCGGCATGTCCGCGGCGACCGCCCTGGGCATCCCCCTCGGCACCCTGGTCGGCGCCGTCGGCGGCTGGCGCTTGGCGCTGCTCCTGGTGGCGGCCCTCGCCGCAGCAGCCGTGGCCGTCCTGGCCGGCGTCCTCCCGTACGTACCTACGCAGGCAGCGGTCACCATCCGGCAGCGGATCACCGCAGCGACACACCCCATGGTCCTGATCGCACTTCTGACCAACGTCCTCGCCTGCGCCGGCGAGTTCGCCGTCGTCATCTACGTGGCTCCTCTCGCGATGCAGCTCACCGGAGTAGAGGCAGCCGGCGTCAGCGCCTTCCTGTTGGTGTCGGGCATGGCCGCAGTGGCCGGCAGCGCCCTCGGGGGGAGGGCTGCCGACAGATTCGGGGGCCGACGCGCCTACGGCGGAGCCGTCGTTCTCCTCTTCACCGGACTGTTGGCCATGGTGCTGCTTGCCGTGGCCGCCCCGAGAAACGCCCCGGGCACCACTTTCGCGTTCGCGCTGTGCCTGTGCGTCGTCAGTGTGGCGTCCTGGGCACTGCCTCCCGCACAGAACCACTTGATATCCGGCCTGGACATCCCCGAGCCGACCGTGGCTCTGTCCCTCAACGGCTCATCCTCCTATCTAGGCCTAGCACTCGGCGGAGCCCTGGGCGGACTCGCCCTGGAACACGGATCGATCACTACGCTCACCCTGACCGGAGCGGCAATCGAACTCCTGGCTCTCGTCACCGTGGTCCTGGCGGCGGCTCTCGCGAGACAGCGCCGGACTGCCGGCCGCTGACCTTTCTCCGACGGCGTCAGTCGCCTCGGGCGCCTGGCCCCTTCCCGATCAGGTTCAGTACGGCGGTACCGACGACGGCGACGGTGAGATTGAGCAGCATGGCGGCCAGGCCCGCGTAGAACGCCAGCGAACGGCCGGGTAGACCTAGCGGAACGAGGGGCGAGAAGCCCGTGTGTACGACCAGGACCGTCCCGAGCACCATCCCCACCGCCCAGCCCGTGATCAGCGCCCGGGGATGCAGACGTCGGGTGTAGAGACCGATGGCGACGGCCGGGAAGATCTGCAGGATCCAGACACCGCCGAGGAGCTGAAGGTTGATGGCGTCCTGGTCGCGCAACCCGAAGACGAAGGCGGTCGCACCGGCCTTCGCGGTGAGCGAGACTGTCTTGGCGATCCGTACCTGCCGTTTGGGGGTGGCGGTGGGGTCGAAGTACTCGACGTACACATTGCGAACGAAGGAGGTCGCAGCCGCGATCGACATGACGGCGGCCGGAACCAGCGCGCCGATCGTGAGCGCTCCCAGGATCACTCCGGCCAGTGCGCCCGGCATCAGCCGCACGATCAGCATCGGGACGGCGGTCTCCGCTCCGTTCGGAGGGGTGTGCACATCCGCCGCCAGGGCGGCGATGCCGAGCAGACCAAAGAGAGCGAGAACGGCTGTCCACAACGGCAGAGCGACAGTTGCCCGGCGCAGCGTCGACGGACCGGAGGCGGCAAAGGCGGCGGTGACCACGTGCGGATACATCAGCAGGGCGAGAGCCGAACCGGCGGCGAGTGTCGCGAATGCGGGCTGCTGATCGGCTGTGAGGAGCAGGGCTGTATTCCCGGTGGAGGTGGCGAGGCGGGTCGCCGCCGCGTCGAAGACAGTGCCGGTGCCACCCAGACGCGTCAGCACCAACCAGCAGATCGCCAGCGTCGAAGCGAAGATGACGACACACTTGAAGAGCGAGATGACCGTCGGGGCCCGCAACCCGTACCGATAGGTGGCAACGGCCAGTCCCGCGAAGATCACGACCATCGCGATGTCACTGACGATGCCTCGCGAGGGCATCCCAGCGGCGCTCAGCACGGCCCGGATTCCCAGGAGTTGCAGGGCGAGATACGGCATGGTTGCGAGGATGCCGGTCAGCGCGACCACCAACGCCAGTGGCGCCGACCGGTACTGGCCGCGTACGAAATCGGCCGCAGTGACATAGCCGTGCTTTTGCGCCATCGTCCACATCCGGGGCAGCAGGATGAAGGCCAACGGGCACACAATCACGGTGTAGGGGAGGGCGAAGAAGGCCGGCGCGCCGTTGCCGTACACCAGACCCGGAACCGCAGTGAACGTGTACGCGGTGAAGATGGTGCCGCCCAATAGCAGCCACGTCCAGAAAGTACCGAGCACGCGGTCGGAGAGCGCCCAGCGGTCGAGCGAGGGAAGGTAGTCGTTGGGATGCAGACGGCGGGCCGTGACGGTGAGAAGCGAGGCGCTGCCGATGACGACGATGAAAGTCGCGGCCATCGGAACATCGGTCATGGGCACTGCCTCTGGGGTCGTGAGCGTTGTGCTGGGAAGCTGCTGCGGTCAGGAGCGGACTTTCGGATGAATCTCACCGAACAAACTGCGGGAATCTGAAAGAAAACCGGCCATACAACTGGCGGATAATATCAACTCGCGCGCACGGGCGACAGGATTGAGGAGGATTTAGTGCCACAGGCGGAAGACATAAACCCCAGGAAGGGGCGGTGGCGTCGGTTCGCCGCCGCTGCATGCCTGATCGCTCCGGTCGTCGCGCTGCTCTCGGTCCCGTTGTACGCCCGTGACCGGCCGAGGCTGGCCGGGGTGCCGTTCTTCTACTGGTATCAACTCGCCTGGGTTCCCGGCTGCGTCATCGCGATGCTCATCGCACACCTCCTCACCCGGCGACGGGCCCAGGACTCATAGCTCCTTTCCATGACTCGGCCGCCGGCGCGCGCCGTGGGTGAGTGCGCAGAAGGCTCAACGCAGGACGGAGGAACCCGGTCCCACGGGAGCCGACCCTCGTACGATCACGTCGTCCGGCCGACCGAGCTCCAGGCACATCTTGACGTCATCGAACCGCTCGTTGGCGACAGCGACCCCACTGGGAAGCCGCCCCCACTCACGGAAGCCGAGCTGCTCGTACAGGGCGATGGCCCCGTGGTTGTTCCCGCGGACGCCGAGCGTCAGCAGCTCCAGTCCGGCGCGTCGTGCGTCCTTGACGAGCGCGGTGACAAGGAGGCGCCCGATCCCCAGTCCGCGTGCCTCCGGGTGGCTCATGAGCTGGGGGATCTCTGCGCTGTGCCGATAGCTGGCCGCGGAGGTGTGTCGCTGCCAGAGCCCGCATCCCACGATGTCATCGCCCCGTACCGCCACGGCGAGCGCTGCGTCGGACGACCGTACGTCGGCGAGCATTTCCTCCAGCCACGCGTCCGTCTCCTCCCGGCCGGGAACCATGTGATAGCCGAGAGCTCCGCCCTGTTCCGTGACAGCGGCGATGACCGCGTGCACCCCTGCCAGCAGGGTGGGGTTCGCCTCGGTCGGCCAGACGAGGTCGATGTCTCCCGAGCCGACGTTCCCGGCGCCGACGGTGGAATTCCTTTTCCACGCGGGGGAGTTGGTGGATATGGCCTCTGCCAGGGCGGAGGCGAACCGGGCCGGGTCGTCCTCCAGCAGCTCGACCCCGGTGCCTGGCACCTCGATGACCGGGACGCCGGCCGCCCGGACCTCGTCCTCGTGCGCACGCGGTCGGCTGTGGGCGCCCCGAACCAGGGCTTTGGGCTGCGGCAGCTTGAGAAACAGCTCCGTCAGGCCGGAGTCGCTCCCCTTCATCCAGCCGACCGCGCTGCGATGCAAGGCGGTGGGGTTCGCGGTCCGGATCCGGGCCGCGTGCTCGGGCACCGATCCTGCCAGCACGCTCCGGAACCCACGGCTCACGAACTCGGCCTCGGAGTAGGAGGCGACAGCGGCCCCCCGCAGCCCGCCACCACAGAGAGCGGCCCCGGTGACGACGACACGGGAGAACAGTTCGGGACGCCGGGCGGCCAGAACAACACAGACAGCACCGCCCATCGCGTCACCGATGAGAACGCAGTCCCGGGCCCGCACATGGTCGAGGAGTGCAGCGACTGTCTCGGCGTGGGCCTCCAGCGTGTAGGTGAAGTCGCCGGGGGCGTCACTGAATCCGTGACCGAACAGGTCGGGGATGAGACTTCGCTTTCCAGCGAGCCCCGGCTGTGACGCGATGCCGGGAAAGTCCGCGGAACCGGCACGCCCAAGGTCATGAAGAAAGACGTGCGGGGGCCCGTCGCCAGACATGTCAATCCAACGTAGGTGACCGGAGGCTTCACTGACATATATCGACTGCACAAGTGCTCCTCGTGGGCGGCAACGCCTTCGCTCGGCTGAACCTCGCCGGCGCATTGGCCAGTACGGTATCGCGAAGCGGCCGTCACCTCGGGGTGGGGGAAAGGCCGGGCCGACCGCCGACCACACACACCGGGCAAGGACCGAACGAGGATGCGGCAAGGCCGGGCTGAGGACCTCTCTCCCCAGAATGTCCTGGTCGCGACCATGTTGGATCAGCTCGGCATCCTCAATTTCCTCCGTTTCGCGACGTCCACGGCTAACAGATCTGCCGCACTTGTTCGTGCGTATTCCGAGCCTGAAAACGAGGAGCACGATGTCCGCACCGGCCGCAGAAAGGCAGCCCCAACTCCTTTTCAAGAAGGCCCGGGTGACCCGGCACGACGAGCGCGTCTTCGTGACCAAACTGCTCGTCGCTCTCGTAATGGTGGCGACCGGCTGCTTCCTCGCGCTACGGCCACAGTGGCCTTTGGTGATCGCCGGAGTGTTCCTACTCGGCGCCGCGTACACCCACATGGTGGAACTCCAGCACCAGTGCCTGCACCATTCGTCGTTCCGCAATTCGAAACTGCACCGGGCCGTCGGCGTTCCACTTGGCCTTCCCCTGCTGGTGATCTACAGCCACTACCGGGTACAGCACTTGCAGCACCACAGATACCTGGGCACGCCGCAGGATTCCGAATTTTTCGGCTTCGATGCACGGCACCCCCTCACCTGGCGCATGCTGATTGAGGGGACTTTCGATTACGTGCGCCTGGCCAAAACCCTCAAGGATATCGCACGCAGCTGCACGGGACGCTGGACGTACGACCTCGGCCAGATATCCGAACGGCGTAGACGTGAAGTCATGACCGAATACCGGATCCTCGGCGCCCTGCTGCTGGCCATTGTGCCCCTGACCGCCTCGGGCATGGGGGACTTCATACTCCGCCTCTGGCTCCTTCCATTGCTTTTTGCCGTACCGATGCACTTTCTGCTGGAACTCCCCGAGCACATCCTGTGCGACTCCGAAACCACGGATGTTCTGCGGAACACGCGCTCCATACGCGGCAGTTGGCTGAGCACCTGGTTCACCAACGGGAACAACCTGCATGTCGAGCACCACGCCGCCATGGTCGTACCGATCAACCGTCTGCTCGAAAGGCACGACGAAGTGCGGCAGCACGGTGCGCATGTCGAACGCTCCTATGTCGACTTCTACCGGCTCGTCCTCCGGGAGGCCCGGAAGAACTCCGCACGGACCCGATGACGTGCCGACCTGGCAGGCCTATACCGCGCCGAGCCGTCTGCACCACCGGTCAGGGCGCCAGCTTTTGGCCGGTTTCCGTGGCTCTCGCTGTCCTCCCATTGGCACGGTCGCGCAACTCATGAGAAGAAGTTGCGCATGTCTAACGGGGGACGGTGACTGATGCCTGAAGAAGCCATGCTCGCGGGCCTGGTCTCCGTCATCGGCGGGGCGTCGGTCCTGACCGTTCTCGCGCGCAGGTTCCGCCGAACCGACGACCTGCCCTCGCTCGAGAACTGGGCCCTGGTCGACCGGCAACTGAAGACGGTATGGACCTGGCTCCTGCTGGGCGGCACGATCTACACCGCGTACACTTTCGCCGCCGTGCCCGGCCTGGTCTACAGCGACGGCGCCTCAGGCTTCTTTGCCCTGCCCTACACAGTGATCGTCTGTCCGCTCGCCTTCTTCCTCCTGCCCCGGCTCTGGGCGGTCGCACGACAACACGGTTACGTGACCGTGGCCGACTTCGTCCACGGCCGCTACGGGTCACCGCCGCTGGCCCTGGCAGTCGCCCTCACCGGGATCCTGGCCACCATGCCGTATCTCGCGCTGCAACTGCTCGGCGTGCGCGCCGTGCTGGCCGTCGGGGGTTTGTATCCGCGAGGAGCGACCAGTGACCTGATCATGTTCGGACTGTTCGCCGTGCTGACTGTGGCGACCTACCGCCATGGCCTTCGTACGCCGACGGCCCTCTCGGCTCTCAAAGGGATCGCGATCTTCTGCTCCGCCGTCGCGGTGACGGCGCTCGTCCTCGTCCGGCTGGACGGACCGGGGAACATGCTCCAGCGGGCCGCGCACCGACTCGCCGCTCGCGGGGCCTCCGACGCCTCACTCACCCTGGCGCCGGATCAGCAGAGCGCCTTCCTCACGCTCGCTCTCGGCTCTGCCCTGGCGCTGCTGATGTACCCGCACGTGCTCACCGCGGCCTTCGCCGCCTCGGGCACGGAGACCCTACGGAGGGCCAGCGTCGCCCTGCCGGCCTGGACAGGCGTGCTCGGCCTGTTCGGAATGCTCGGTGTCGGGGCGCTCGCCGTGGGAATCCGCCCGCCACCCGGGCGCGCCGAGGCCGCCGTTCCGCTGCTCGTCGAGCACCTCATGTCCCCGTTGCTGGCCGGACTCGTTTTCGGAGTCATGACGGTGGGCGCGCTGGTCCCCGCCGCGGTGATGTCGATCGCGGCGGCATCCCTGTTCGTGCGGAACGTCTACGTCGCATACTTCCACCCCACCGCCACACCCAAGCGCCAGGTGCGAGTGGCTCGTTGGCTGTCACTGACCGCACAACTCGGCGCGGTCGCCTTCGTCTACGGCGCCCGCGACCAGGCCGCCATCAATCTTCAACTCCTCGGCGGTGTCTGGATCCTGCAGACCTTCCCCACCGTGACCGTCGGGCTGTTCACACGGTGGCTCCACCAACGAGCCCTGCTCGTCGGGTGGGCAACCGGCATGGTGACCGGCACCGGCTTGGTCGTTACCCAGGGATTCTCTTCCGTGGTCCCTTTCGACCTGGGCGGCCACGACGTGGAGATCTACACCGGTCTCGCGGGTGTCCTGCTCAACGTCCTGGTTGCCGTGGTCCTCACTCCGACGTTCGACCGTATCGGCGTACCCCGCGGTGCGGACGCCACCGCTCTTCCGTCGCGTCTGAATCTCAGGCGCAGTCCAGAGAAGGGAACGAGCAGTTTATGAAACGGGCTCGCCAGAACGTGCATCCCCCGTTGTCACCGACCGTCACGGACGTCGAGCTCACGAAGAACAGTGGTACGCAGGACGGCGACGGACCGCCCCTGGTGGACCCGGACGAGCTGGAACGCGAAGCCGCGCTGTCCCAGTTGTTCGATCGTCAATACACCTCGATGCTTCGGCTGGCCACGCTCCTCGGCGCCGACGACCCCGAGAACATCGTGGCCGAGGCCTACTACCAGGTTTATCGAAAATGGCGCAAACTGCGCGACACGGGTGCCTCTGAGTCCTATCTGCGCTCCGTCGTCTGCAATCTGACGCGGATGCGCATACGCCATCTGCAGGTCGTGCGGAAGCATGTGGAGGCACCGCCGGTCGACGCGGTGGCGTCCGCGGAGAGCTCGGCCCTTCTCCATGAGGACCAGCGTGCGCTCATCTCCGCGCTGAACCGGCTTCCGCGCCGGCAGAGGGAGGCCCTGGTCCTGCGTCATTGGCTGGGGCTGAAAGAACAGGAAATCGCGCAAGCGATGGGCATATCGTGCGGCTCGGTCAAAACGCACACTGCACGTGGTGTCGCCGCACTGACTCAGGCGATGGAGGCCCGACGGTGAGTAATTCCGCTATGCCGACACCTCCGCCGGGCACCGAACAACAGCTTCGCGAGGCTTTCGAGGCATTGGCGGAAGGGGTACAGCCCGCACCTGGCGCGTACCGTGCCGCACGCGGAGACTGGGTGCGCAGGGAACGACGGCGTCGGCACATCCTCGCCGCCCTTGTGACTGTGTTGTTCACCCTGGCCATTCTGATCGGTCTCTGGGTGCTGAACCAGGTTCCCGCCAAGCCCGGCGTGATCTTCGACGACACAGTGTCCACCCGGCAGGACACCTCTAGGGACAGGGTGCTGCCCTCCGAACCGGGCCCGGCGGGACAGCGCAGGTAACCCGCAGCCGCGCTTGGGTCATGGAAGAGGACGGCGTGAGGCCGAATCGAGGAGCGCGCGTCCTAGCCTGACCTCGTTTCTGTGGCGAGGTCGCACTTTCAGTCACGTCTGTAGCGCGGTGCTGCGTCTCTGCCGCTGCTGAGCAACATTTTTTTGAACCGGTCAAGCACGTTGCAAGAGGGAGTGGGGATAGGTCATGCAGGAAACCAGGAAAATCCTTCAGCCTGCATTGCCAGCTCAGTTCGGCGTAGGAGTTGCGCGACGGCGCGAGCCGAATAGCGTGCAGTACAACTGCGCCATCTCCTTCTCGGGTGCGGGCCATCTGGACCGCGACCTTTTGGAGCGGGCGATTCGCTCGGCGACCCAGCATGACGAAGCGCTACGGCCCTGCCTCCACGTCATGGATCTGACCAGTGTGTCTGACGCGGAAGACGTGGCTCAGGCATGGGTGGACGGTGACCTGGCCCAGGTCGGTGACCTCATGTCCGGCGAGGCTCTGTTGAGCCACGCGCTGTTCCTGCTGCCGGACCAGCAGTTCACCTTCTACGTCCGCTTTCATCGCGCCCTGCTCGACGAGCACCATGCCATGGTGTATTGCGAGCGCATCGCCGACGCGTATTCGGCATTGAGCCGGGGAGACCTGCCAGGGGATGTTGAAGAAGGCGAAGGAATTGAAGGAACTGACGGGGCAGAGTGGTTCGACAGGACTGAGGAATCCCTCAGTCCTGCGCGGCTGAAGCGCGACCAGGCGTACTGGTCGCAAGCCTTCACGGAACTTCCCGCGCCCGTAAATCTCGGGCAAGGCCCGAGCGTTTCGGCAGAACCCGTCCAGAGTATTTCGACAACACTGCCGCTCGACCTGGTGGCGAAGGTCCGTAGAGCGGCCGAGAGGCTGGGCCGGCCGTGGCCCGTACTCGGAATAGCGGCTGCCGCCGTCTACGCGCACCGGATGACGGCGATCGACGATGCGATCACGGGAGTCAACGACGTGATCGTGGACGTCCCCGTACCCGCTCGTCCGACTGGCTCCGCGCGGGTCACCATGGCGAAGTCGGCACACGTGCCGTTGCACGTCGCCGTGACGGATTCGATGAGCTTTTCCGAACTTGTGGATCAGGTGTCCCGCAAAATCGGCATGCTCGTCGAATTCCTCGACACGCGACTTTCGTTCGCTGAGTGCCGGACCGTCACTCAGGCACTCGCTTCCGCATCCGTACGCGATTTGTCCCTGCATCTCCATGGAGGAGCCGACGGATCCGCATCGGCGATCGGATTGAAGATCGAAGCGAATTCGAGGATTTACTCGGCCGAGGAAATGACACTCCATGCGCAGCGGTTCCTGGCCTGCGCCAGTGAGCTGGTCGACCGGCCTGGCACTCCCCTGGAGGGACGCGATCTGCTTGCGCCGGTGGAGCGGGAGCGGTTGCTGGGCGAGTTCAATGACACGGCTCGTGGGGTGCCGGTTGGTACGGCGTCGGAGTTGTTCGAGGCTCAGGTGGCGCGGACGCCGGATGCGGTGGCGGTCATCTGTGGTGATGCCCGTGTGAGTTATGGCGAGTTGAATGCGCGGGCGAATCGGCTGGCGCGGGTGTTGGTGAAGCGGGGTGTGGGTCCGGAGCGTCTGGTGGGTCTGGCGCTGCCGCGCTCGGCGGACATGGTGGTGGCGGTGCTGGCGGTGCTGAAGGCGGGTGGTGCCTTCCTGCCGATCGACACTGACTATCCGGGGGAGCGGATTGCGTTCATGCTGCGGGACGCGGAGCCGGTGTGTGTGCTGACGACGGGTGGGGTGGCGTCGGGGCTGCCGGTGTGGGACGCCGGGCGTGTGCTGTGTGTGGATGATGACGAGGTGGCCGCGGAGACGACGGCCATGGAGGTTGAGGATCTGGCTGCGGGAGAGCGGCTGGGGTCGTTGAGGGCGGAGAGTGCGGCGTATGTGATTTATACGTCGGGGTCGACGGGTCGGCCGAAGGGTGTGAGTGTCACGCACACCGGGCTGGTGAGTCTGGTTGTGCTGGAGGCTGACCGGTTCGGTGTGGGTGTGGGCAGTCGGGTGCTGCAGTTTGCGTCGCCGAGTTTTGATGCGGCGGTGTGCGAGCTGATGGTGGCGTTGGTGTCGGGTGCGGGGCTGGTGGTGCCGGATGCCGGTTCGCGTGTGGATGTGGCGGGCCGTCTGGCGAGCCTCGTGCAGGAGCATTCCGTCACTCATGCCTGGCTTGTGCCGAGTGTGTTGGCTGGTGTGGACCCCTCTGACGTGCCGAGTCTGCGTGTTCTGGTGTTGGGTGGTGAGCCGTGTGCGCCGGATGTGGTGGCGCGGTGGTCGGTGGGACGGCGGTTGTTCAACGCGTATGGGCCGACCGAGACGACGGTGTATGTGACGTTGAGTGATGTGTTGGTGGGTGGGGTGGTTCCGCCGATTGGCCGGCCGGTGTGGAACACGCGGGTGTATGTGCTGGATGGGGGGCTGCGGTTGGTGGCTCCGGGTGTGGTGGGAGAGCTGTATGTGGGTGGTGCGGGTCTGGCGCGGGGGTATCTGAAGCGTGCGGGTCTGACGGCGGGCCGGTTCGTGGCGGACCCGTTCGGGCCGGCGGGTGGGCGGCTGTATCGCACGGGTGACCTGGTGCGGTGGGGTACGGACGGGCAGTTGGAGTTCGTCGGGCGCGCGGATGACCAGGTCAAGGTCCGTGGTTTCCGGATCGAGACCGGGGAGGTCGAAACCGTCCTGGCCGAACACCCCGGTGTGGGCCAGGCGGTGGTGACGGTCCGGGAGGACCGCCCCGGCGACAAGCGCCTCGTCGGCTACGTCGTACCCGTCGGCATCGCTGCCGATCCCGACACCGTCGCGGGCGCCGCAGCCGAGCAGGTGGATGAATGGCGCAAGATGTGCGATTCCGTCTACTCCGGAGAAGAAGCAGGGAAAGCCGGACTCGGCGAGGACTTCGTCAGCTGGAACAATTCCTACGACGGTGCACCGATCCCCCTGCGCGAGATGCGTGCCTGGCGGGACGCCGCCGTCGCCAGGATCACCGAGGCCGCGCCACGCCGGGTGCTGGAGATCGGCGTCGGTTCCGGCCTCCTGCTCGGACCGCTGGTGCCGCACGTGGAGGAATACTGGGCCACGGACTTCTCCGCGTCGGCGATCCACCGACTCACCGACCAGGTCAACGCGGCCGGCTACGGCGACAGGGTCACGTTGCGCTGTCAGCCCGCTGTCGACTTCGAGGGGCTGCCCACCGGCCGGTTCGACACCGTGGTGCTGAACTCCATCGTGCAGTACTTCCCTGATGCCGACTACCTCGCCGAGGTCCTCGACGGCGCGCTCAACGTGTTGGCCCCCGGTGGCCGGATCTTCATCGGCGACGTCCGCAATCGGGCATCCTTGCGGGCCTTCCACACCGCTATCCGAACCGGTTCCGCCGCGGCTGCCGCGGACAACGCTCAGCTCCGTGCGGCCGTTGAACAGTCCATGGCGATGGAGAAGGAACTGGTCATAGAACCGGACTTCTTCGCCGTGTGGGCCGAGGGCCGCTCCGACGTCGTAGCGGTCGATATCCGCCTGAAGCGGGGAGCTGATCACAACGAGCTGACCAGGCACCGCTACGAAGTGGCACTGCACAAGAGGCGGACGACCGGGGATGCCGTGTCGGCTTGCGAGGACGTGGTATCCCTCGAGGACATCCCCGAACTGGTCTGGGGCGAGGGCGAACTGGACACCCCGGAGGCTTTGTTCCGTACGCTGGCCGGGCTGTTGGAGCAAGCTGATCCGTCCGGACAGTCCCCGGGGACCGGGCCGATAAGGCTGACCGGTATCACGAACCGCCGCCTGGCAGCCGAGGCCACCGCCGAGCGCGCGCTGGCCGAGGGGGCGTCACCGCAGCGGACTCAATTGCTCCTGGACGGTGCGGAGCGCAGGGCTGGGTACGAAGGCGCGCCCCAGACAGGCGAGATCGACGAGTTCGGCCAGGCCGAAGAGCCGGCACGAGTGGATCCCGAAGCGTTGCACGACTGGTGCGCGCGACACGGTTGCCGCGTTCTGACGACGTGGTCCCGGCACGGCGCGGACGCTTTCGACGCGGTGATCCTTCCCCAGGCCGGGCCGGAGGACGTCACGCGCGAGTCGAAGGTATCGGGCGCCGCGACGCACGGGGGTACCACCGTGTACACGGACGTATATCGTCCGCACGGCGTCGGCGGACGGCTGCAGGACCTGGTGAACGACCCGCTGGGATTCCGTACGACCGGACAGCTGCTGGCTGACCTGCGTGAGCACTTGCGCGGACGGTTGCCGGAGTACCTGGTGCCGTCGGTACTGGTGACCGTGGACAGCTTGCCGCTGACAGCGAACGGCAAGCTCGACCGTGCGGCGCTCCCGGCACCTGATCTCGCGGGCCTTGTGTCGGAGCGGGGACCACGCAACAGCCGGGAGGAACTGCTGTGTGGACTGTTCGCACAGGTCCTCGGCCTGCCGCGAGTGGGAATCGATGACAGCTTTTTCGCCCTGGGCGGGGACAGTATCTCCTCCATCCAGTTGGTGTCGCGCGCCCGCGAGGCGGGGCTGGAACTGAGCTCGCGGCTGGTCTTCGAGCACCAGACCGTCATGGCGCTGGCGGCCCTCGCCGATGACTTGACCGCGGCGGACGGGGCGGTGAACGAACCCTTCCTGGTGGGCACCGACCAGGTGCACCTCGATGAGTGGGCGGCCGAGAACGTGGTGGTCGAGGATGTGCTGCCGCTGTCGCCGTTGCAGGAAGGGCTGTTGTTCCACACGCTGTTCGACGAGGACGCCGCTGACGTCTACAACACCCAGCAGGTCGTGGATCTGGCCGGTGCGCTGGATGTGGAGGTACTGCGGCGGTCAGTCGAGACACTGATCGACCGGCACGCCAGCCTGAGGGCGTCCTTCCGCCAGGGGAGCGGCGGTGAGTTGGTGCAGGTGATCGCAGGCTCGGTGACCGTGCCGTGGCGTGAGCTCGATCTGATCGACCACACCGAGGTCGATCAGATCGAGCGGGTGGCGCAGCTGCTGGAAGAGGAGCAGTTTGTCCAATTCGACATAGCGGGCGCGCCGCTCATGCGTTTCGTGGTCGTGCGGCTTGCCGCTGACCGGCACAAGCTCGTGATCACGACTCATCACATTCTGCTGGACGGCTGGTCGCTGCCCTTGGTGCTGCGGGAGCTGTTCGACCTCTACGCGCGGGGTGGGAACGGTGGCGGGCTGCCCCTGCCGGTGCCCTATCGCAGGCACCTGGCCTGGCTCGCGAAACAGGACAATACGGTTACTGAAGCGGTGTGGCGCGAGACGCTGGCCGGGGTGGAGCCGACCCGGATCGCTCCTGCCGGGCACCGGCCACAAGCGCGCGCTCACCAGTTGACCACGGTCGAGTTGAGTGCCGGACTCAGCGCTGGTGTTGCGGAGTTGGCTCGTCGGCATGGGCTGACGGTGAACACGGTGCTGCAGAGCGCGTGGGCGTTGTTGCTGGCCCGGCTGACGGGCAAGGACGATGTCGTCTTCGGTATGACGGTGTCGGGACGGCCTGCGGAGATTCCCGGTATCGAGCAGATGGTCGGTCTGCTGATCAACACGGTTCCGGTCAGGGTCCGGCTCGATCCGTCGCAGTCGCTGACCGAGTTGATGGCCCGGGTGCAGGAGGAGCAGT
>NZ_JAAKZX010000184.1 GCF_011045025.1 Streptomyces ureilyticus | reverse complement strand
CGCATCAAGGGCGGGCCGGGATCCGGAAACGCAAAGACCCGGTTGCTGGCGACGGGGGATGCACCAGCAACCGGGCTATTGAACGGTAACAAGAGATCGGCGGTTCGCAAATTCGATCTCGGCTATTCGCACACCGAATTTCCTGCCATGACAGGGAGTTGTGACAGGAGTCACCGGCTCCGCAAGAACCCTGGCGGCTGACCGGTCGGTCAGCCGCAGACAGGGTGTCGAACGGGCGTCAACTCAGCGTGACCTGGCGGTTGGTGAGGCCGCCACGCGCCCGGCGCTCGTCCGCGGTGAGCGGTGCGTCGGTGGCCAGGGCGGCGGCGAGCCGCTCGGCGAATTCGGCGGCCGGCTTCTCGATGTCCTCCGCTGTGACACCGGTCGGCAGATCCCAGACCGGCACCGTGAGGCCGTGCGCACGGAACGAGCCCACGAGACGGGTGCCTTCTCCGAGGCTCGACCGGCCGGCCGCGTGCAGCCGCGCGAGCGCGTCCAGAAGCTGCTCCTCGGCGTGCGGCATCACCCAGCGCAGATGGTTCTTGTCCGGGGTCTCGCACCAGTACGCGGCGTCGACGCCCGACAGCTTCACGGTCGGGATGGCGGCGGCGTTGGCGCGCTCCAGGGATGCGGTCACCTCCGGAGTCGCGTGCTCCGAGTCCGGGACCCAGAACTCGAATCCCGAGTGCACAACGGGCTCGAACGCGCCCTCGGAGTCGAGGAGTTCCTGTAGCCGCGGGCCGTCCGCCGGGGCCCGCCGGCCCTGGACGGGAGTGCCGGGATCGGCGGTCAATGCTCGCTGCAGGGTGTCGGCCAGGTCGCGGCTGATGTCGCCGGAAGAGGTGTCGTTCTGGAGGCCGATCAGCACGGAGCCGTCGTCGCGGCGCAGCGCTGGCCACGCCATCGGCAGGACGGTCGCGAGCGTGACCGAAGGGACGCCCTCCGGGAGGGGGTCCTCGAGCGTCAGCTCGACCGTGGCCGCGGGCACCAGCTCGCGCAACGCGACCCAGTCGCACTCGCCCGGCAGCCCCTCGAAGGGGCGCTGCACCAGCTCCGTCACGGCATGCGACGCGCTCCGCCCGTGACACGCCTTGTAGCGGCGGCCACTGCCACAGGGGCAGGGCTCACGGGCTCCCACAACCGGGATCTCGCCGTCCTGCGGCAGCGGCTGCCTGGCCTTCGTCTGGGATCGCTTCTTGGCCATCGTGGGTTTCTCCCGGTTACGGCGTCTGTCGTACGGGCGCGAGCCTAGCCGCTCGTACGAGGACCCACGGGACCCTGTGGATAACCTGCCAGCCCGTCGCGTCGTCCCGTAACCGGCCTTCCGGTCCAGCCCGTGCTTCAGCCTGACCGGAGCCTCAGTCCAAGTTGTCGAACGAGTCCCCGAAGTTCAGGTCGGGTATCGCGGACACTGGCGGAGCCGTGATGCGCGCCGCGAAGTCGCTCCGCCGACGCTCCGCATGTGGGTCATGTGTGTCCTTCTGGACGACCACCCACACCGTGACCTCGCCCTGGACGTCGTCCCTGACGCCCCAGTCGTCGGCCAGCGCGGTGATGATGTTCAGCCCACGGCCGCCGTGTGCGGTGACCGAGGGCGTGGCCGGAACCGGGCGGGTCGGACCACCGCCGTCCGTCACCTCGACGGTCAGCCGTCCGCCCGGGTCCACCCGCCATGCGGCCCGGACATCTCCGTCCCCCGCCAGCGCGTCGCCCAGCGGCCGGCCGTGCCGGCACGCGTTGCTCAACAGTTCGGAAAGGATCAGTACGGCATCGTCGATGACCGCTTCCGCCACGCCACCGGTACGCAGCTGAGTGCGCATCCGCTGTCTTGCTTCCCCCACGCCCGCAGGGCCATGGGGTACGGCCATGCTCGACGACGTGGGCACCTCCTGTGCCACCACCAACGCCACCCCCGAGACCTCCTTCGCCCCACGCCACGGTGTGGATGCCCCCCTGGACTGGACCGGAAACCGGCCAATGCACATGCAGTGACGCACTCGTAACCCTCGAACACGGACCGAACGCGCCGGAGCACTCCCCGTAATCGCGTGGCCGGATTTCGACGGTCTGGCCGAAGTCCCCGGACCTCGCAGGTCAGCGGCCCAGCTGGTGCCGTACCGCGCGCGGGCGATTGGTGATGATGGCGTCGACACCCAGCTCGACACAGAGAGCGACGTCTTCGGGTTCGTTCACGGTCCATACGTGAACTTGATGCCCGGCCCGCTTCAGGCGCTCGATGTACAGCGGGTGGTTGCGCACGATCCGCATGGACGGGCCCGCGATCCGGACGCCCACGGGCAGCCGTCCGTCGCGCAGTCGAGGTGAGAGGAACTGGAGCAGATAGACCGTCGGCAGCGTCGGGGAGGCCGCCCGTACGCGGTGCAGCGAGCGCGCCGAGAAGCTCATGACCCGTACGGGCGATTCGGCGGCGGAGGCCGGGGCGTCCAGGCCGAAGCGCTTCAGGAGGTACAGCAGACGCTCCTCGACCTGGCCCGCCCAGCGCGTGGGGTGCTTCGTCTCGATGGCCAGCTCCACAGGGCGGCCGGCGTCGGCCACGAGCTCGAGGAGGCGCTCGAGTGTCAGGACGGACTGCTGTTCCCAGGACGGCGGCCGCTGCTGCTCCCAGTCGGGCGCCTCGTCTCGGTTCTTCCAGGAGCCGAAGTCCAGGGTGGCGAGATCGGCGAGCTCCAGGGCGGAGACGGCTCCGCGGCCATTGGAGGTGCGATTGATCCGGCGGTCGTGGACACAGACGAGATGGCCGTCCGCGGTCAGCCGGACATCGCACTCCAGGGCGTCCGCCCCGTCCTCGATCGCCTTCTCGTACGCGGCCAGGGTGTGCTCCGGGGCGTCTTCGGAGGCGCCGCGATGAGCGACCACCTGAATCAGGTGCTGTCGTGCGTGGGTCACCGCGTCATGGTGCCACCACGCGCGCGTGGCTGCGTCATGCTGCCCGCGCGCGTGGGTACGCGCTAAAGGCGGCGGCCCAGGGGCTGCGATGGTTATGTCGGACTGGTCCCATATAAAGAAGTGAGGGGCCGGGTCCTCAGGTACAAAAGAAGGTCCTGAAAGCTCCCGGACCCACAGGCACCGCTTATGGCGCCCTGACGTCCCGTGGGAAAAGCTGACGGCATACACAGAAGTACCTGCACATCTGAATCGCGCGGGATCGCGGACACGTATGAGCACTTATGAGTGAGCGAGACCGAGCGCGACCGGAAGAAGCAGCAGTGGATCGAGAGGAAGAGCTGTGAGCACCGAGAACGAGGGCAACAACGAGGGCAACGCGGTACCCCCCGCCCCGTCCGCCCCTCCCGTGCCGGTGGACGCTCCCGCTGCTTCCACGCATCCGGAGCACGGAATTCCACCGCGGACGGGGGCCCATCCGGAATCCCAGGAGGGCGATCCGACGGCCGTACTGCCGCCGGTGCCCCCTGGGGCGCCCGACGGCACCAGTGCCGCCCACGGTGCGGAGCCGGGCGCCTGGCCCCCTCCGCCTCCGCCGGCCACGCCCGCGTATGCGAACGGCGGCTCGGGCGCCGGCTGGGGATCCACGTACCAGCAGCCCGCGCCCAAGTCCGGCGGCGGCCGTGGCGGCCTGATCGCCGCGGTCCTGGTGGCCGCGCTCGTCGCGGGCGGCGTGGGCGGCGGCATCGGCTACTGGGCGGCCGACAGCAACGACTCCTCCACGGGCTCGACGACGGTGTCCGCCTCGCAGAGCGGCGGTGACTTCAAGCGGGACGCGGGCACGGTCGCGGCGATCGCCAACCAGGCGCTGCCCAGCACCGTCACCATCGAGTCGGAGAGCGGCAGCGGCGAGGGCGGCACGGGCACCGGCTTCGTCATGGACAAGCAGGGCCACATCCTCACCAACAACCACGTGGTCGCGGAGGCCGTCGACGGCGGCAAGCTCTCCGTGACCTTCCCCAACGGCAAGAAGTACGACGCCGAGGTAGTCGGCAACGCGCAGGGCTACGACGTCGCGGTCATCAAGCTCAACAACGCGCCCGAGGACCTCAAGCCGCTGCCGCTCGGCGACTCTGAGAAGGTGGCCGTCGGCGACTCGACGATCGCGATCGGCGCGCCCTTCGGTCTGTCCAACACGGTGACCACGGGCATCATCAGCGCCAAGCACCGCCCGGTGGCCTCCAGCGACGGCAGCTCCACCGGCAAGGCCTCGTACATGAGCGCCCTGCAGACCGATGCCTCGATCAACCCGGGCAACTCCGGCGGTCCGCTCCTGGACGCGAACGGCTCGGTGATCGGCATCAACTCGGCCATCCAGTCCGCGAGCAACGGCCTGGGCGGCACCGGTCAGTCCGGCTCCATCGGCCTGGGCTTCGCGATCCCGATCAACCAGGCGAAGAACGTTGCCCAGCAGCTGATCAGGACCGGCCAGCCGGTCTACCCGGTGATAGGCGCCTCGGTTTCCCTCCAGGAGGGCACCGGCGGCGCGAGGATCACCGAGGAGGGCGCGGGCGGAGCGGACGCGGTCGAGGAGGGCGGCCCCGCCGACAAGGCAGGCCTTCAGCCGGGCGACGTCATCACTAAGATCGACGACACGGCGATCGACAGCGGCCCCGCCCTCATCGGCGAAATCTGGACCCACCAGCCCGGCGACACCGTCACGCTCACGTACACCCGCGACGGCAAGACCAACACGACCGAGGTCACTCTCGGCGAACGGGAGGGCGACAGCTGACCCACCACGACAGCCGACCGGTTAGTCTTGATCCCGCGCCGATCTCTGTTCGGCGCGGGGTGGGTTGCCCGAGCGGCCTAAGGGAACGGTCTTGAAAAACGTGAGGACGTGAAAGCCTCCCGTAGGTACGGATCTCGCCGACTCCGCAGCTCATAGACGTGCTGGTCAGAAGGGGTGCCTCTCACTGAGGGGCACCCCTTCTGCATGGGGCTGTCTCACCTTGATTCGGCTCTGTCGCGGTGTGGATCAGCGCGTGTGGACCAGGCGTGGACCAGCTTTGGCCTGTGAGACAGCCTTGATTGCAGGGGTCTCCAGACCTCTTGAACAACCAGGTTTGACGCCTGGCCGGCTAGGTCGCGGTTTCTGTGATGAGGACGGCGGCGGTGACCGGGTCCGGGGTGTCGGTAGTGGCTGAGTCGGCTACGGCGGCCCGGACGGCGCGGGCGACTTCCAGTGGATGGTGTCCGGGGGCGACCGCGAGCTGGACCTCGATGTGTCGGCCGGGTGGGTCGTCATGGTGTTCCACCTTGACCGGGCGGCTTCCCAGTGCGGCGGTGAGTCGGGCGACGCCCGGAACGGCCGCCGCGACGTCGGCCAGCTCCCCGGTGGGCCCCGGCGTGGGCCCTATTTCGGTCGCCGGGTGCGAGCTTCGCGCTGCTGCACCTTCCGGCGGGGGCTTCATGGCCCTCTTTGAGGTTCGCGACCTGCCGACTGTCTCCGGGCCCTCATGGAGATCTGTGACGCGCAGGTCAGCTGTCACGGCGGCCAGGCCGAGCCGTTCGGCGGCGGTGCTGAGCAGTGTGCTCCTCAACTGATCGGCGGTCTCAGGCAGCGGCTGCCCGAGGGATGCTGTGAAGGCGGCTTCGATCCTGAGCGGTCCAGGCGGTAGCGCGCTGGCCGGTGGATGGACGGCCGACTCGGACACGGGCTCGAGCGGTGCCGACCCGATGCGCAGAGACTCCAGCCGAACACCGGGAATCTCAGCGGCAACGCGCCCGAGGACCCGGACGGCCGCTTGCTCAGTGATCCATGTCCCGTCGTCGGGCCCGCCGAGCGGGAGCAGCCGGCCCAGGTCGAGGTGGCGCCGGACTGCCTGCATCCACGCCTCAGTCACCTGACCTCTCACCGCCTTTTCTTTGTATGGCCCATGGCCGCGGTTCTTTGCTGTCGCGCTGCGCCCGGAGTGTCCCCGGCTTCGAGTAGGGCCGCTCGTGCCACTCGGCACCGCTCCGCCTCATGATTTCGCATTTCGGACAATTTGCACTAAGGCGAACTATAGTATTAACAGTGGTGCCAGGTGGGCTCCTTGATTGAGGGAGGAATCGCTCGATGACCTCGATGACTGAGAACACCGGCGTAAAGCAAGTCGGTGCGCCCGGCTCGCGCGGCCGGACGACCATCGCCGATGTGGTGGTGGAGAAGATCGCCGGAATGGCGGCGCGGGATGTGCTCGGCGTCCACGCCCTGGGCAGCAGAACCGCGCGCTCGATGGGATCCATGCGGGAGCGGATGCCGGGTGCCGGTAGTGACAAGTCCGTCACGCGCGGCGTCAGTGTCGAGGTCGGCGAGCGGCAGGCGGCCATCGATCTGGAGATCGTCGTCGACTACGGCGTGTCGATCACGGACGTCGCCGGTGCAGTTCGGGAGAACGTGATCTCCGCTGTGGAGCGGATGGCAGGCCGCGAAGTCGTGGAAGTCAACATCGCGGTCAGCGACGTGAAGCTGCCCGACGAGGAGGACGAAGGCGAAGAGCGGCAGCGGATCCAGTAACCGGGGCGGAGCAGCCCGCTTGAGAGAAGGAGCGCGTGATGAGCAGGGCCGTGGTGGGCTTGATGGCCGGAATGGCGCTGGGCTTCGCCGCGTATTTCGGCGACTTCTGGGCCTTCCTGCTGGTGCTGGGGCTGGGCGTGGTCGGCCTCGTGGTCGGGCGCTTCATGGAAGGTGATCTCGAACCGGGCGACTTCGTCCGCCGCCGAGACCGGCAGGAGCGGATCCGCGATGACCGGCGACGGACTCGGGGAGACTGGCGGCGGTGACCGGTGAAGCCGATCGGCGCCCGGGCATCCCCCGCGGGGAGCGCGGTGCGACCACCGTCGCCGACCAGGTCGTTGCGAAGATCGCCTCCCAGGTTGCGCGCGATGCGCTGAGCCGGTTCACCGAGTCGGCCGGCCACGTACCACCCGGCCGCCGGACACCACGCGTGACCACAGCCGTGCGGCGGGCACCAGAGCGGAATGCCGCAGGACGAGACGGAGAGCCTGCCGTCAAACGGCAGGCGGTGCTCGGCGAGGTGCGGATGCGTATCACCGTGGAGCTCGGCTATCCGTCCGACATCGGGGCACAGTGCGCCGCAGTGCGCCAGGAGGTCACCGAACGGCTCAGGACGTGGGCCGGCATGGACGTCCCCGACCTCGCGGTGTCGGTCGAGAGGCTGCACTCGGTGCACTCGCGGCACACGGACCAGGAGAGGGTGAGATGAGCGCGAACACCTGGCGGCAGCCGACCGGCGACAGCGACCTCTCCTCCGATCACGGACAAGCAGCTCCGTCCACCGATGGCCCACCGGGCGCGGGCGCGACGGCAGCGGTCGATGCATCGGGCCGCTCGGCACGCCGTTTCTGGTCCGCGCGGCGGATCTCCGCCGCCATCGTGGCCCTGCTGTCCGCTGCGGCCATCGGACTGCTCCTGTACGACGTGGTCTCGGTGCGGGCAGGCCAGTCTGCGATGCGCTGGCGGCGGCGGCTCGCCGAGGAACTGGCCACACGGCCACTGGATGACATCTGGGTGATCGTCGGGGCCGCGGTGGCAACGGCTCTCGGCCTGTGGCTCTTCCTGCTGGCGGTGACGCCGGGACTGCGCAGGCTGCTGCCTATGCGGCAGCCCACCGACGTCCCCGGGACAGGGGAGGTCCGCGCCGGGCTCGACCGCCGCGCGGCCGCCCTGATCCTGCGCGACCGGGCCATGCAGGTGCCCGGTGTCCAGTCGGCACGGGTCTCAGTCGGCCGCCGGAAGGTCAAAGCCCGGGCACGGGCACATTTCCGCGATCTCGACGAGGTCCGCGCGGACCTGGACGCCGAACTGGGCGAAGCCGTGACGTCCTTGGGCCTAGCCCGGCAACCCACGTTGGCCGTGCGCGTCCGGCGCCCGAAGAAGGGCTGAGGTGATTCGATGCTCAAGACGGCGAACCGGGTGCTGCTGGGGCTTCTCGGCCTTGGACTGTTCGCCCTGGGTGGCGGTGTGCTGCTGGGCGGGCTGGATCTGCAGCGCCGCTGGGATTTCGACGTGCCGGGCTGGTGGCCCTTCCGTGGGCCGGACGATGTGGTGCTGGGCGCCGAGGGACGCACCCGGTGGCGGGAAGAAGGCTGGTGGTGGCCGACCGTCATCGCGGTGCTCGCCGTGCTGCTAGCCCTGCTGCTGTGGTGGCTCCTTGCGCAACGCAGACACCGCCTGGACCGGGTCCTCGTCAACAGTGAGGACGGCGCGGCGGCCCGACTCAACGGCCGCACACTGGAGAACGTCATCGCGGAAGAGGCGCAAGCCCTGGACGGGGTCTCGCGGGCTCATGTCCGGCTGACGGGCCGACGCACCGCCCCCACCGCACGCGTGCGGCTGTTGCTGGAGCCTCACGCGGATCCGGTGCGGACTCTGGGAGAACTGAGCCGGGAAACGCTCGTACACGCGCGGGACTCGGCCGGCCTGGACCGCCTCCCGTCGAAGGTCCGACTCCGGGAAGCCCGCCACCGCGCCCAACACGTCGCCTAGGCACGCCAAGGGCCGACCCGAAGTGGGAATGAGCGACGAAGGCGCCGTCCCACTCGCACTGCTGGGGCGGCGCCTTGTCGGGCAAGAGCTACTCGTCCGCGGCTTCTAGGGCGCGTTGGATCTGCTCATTCGCACGCTGCTGGCTTCGATGTATTGCCTTCGCGTAGAAGCGGAAGAGAACCGCGATGCTGGCGTAGTGCCCGATCCTACGGATCAAGAGCGTCGGTTCTGTGTGCTCCACCGCGGACGCCGTGGGTGGGTATGGGCACAGGAGCCAGCGGAGCCCCCTCTCCTCTCGGGGATGCTGGGATAGCCCTAGGCTTCCACGTGCGCAGGCCGGTGCTGGCTGGAGTAGTGCTCCTGGACAGCGGAGCAGCGCCAGTGGACCCCGTGTGGACCACGCCCCCTGCGCAACGCGTGAGGCCGGTAGGCTGTAGCCGCTCCACCCCAGGTGGGTCGGGGCGTAGGTGGGTTGCCCGAGCGGCCTAAGGGAACGGTCTTGAAAACCGTCGTGGCAGCGATGTCACCGTGGGTTCAAATCCCACACCCACCGCGCAGGTCAGAAGGGGTGCCACTCTCCGGAGCGGCGCCCCTTCTGCATGCGCCCTGACTCGCCCGTGGCCCACGTTTGACCAGTGCGTATGGGCCATCTGTGAGCCAACGTGGAGGTACTGGCCTGACCTGGTCCTCCCTCACCCCTGCCGTCCCCCCACCAGCCGCTGCGCCGACCCGACCGTCGACCGTGCCTCCCGCTCCGAAAGGCCTACCTGGAGCGCCGCGGACACCAGCGGTTCGACGAGTTCGTCGCCGATGCCGTTCTCGTACGCTCGGCAGGCCGCCCAGAAGAGGCGGGTGTTGCGTTGGCCCTCGTGGGCGGCGGCGACGAACTGGACCAGGCCCTGGCCGTGCCCGCCTGCTGAGGAGGGCGTGGGGTGGTGCGTCCTGGGCGGGGGCGTGAGCAGACGCAGGAGGGCGCGTGGGCAGGGTGCGGGCGCCAGGTGGGAGGTACCCGGAGCCGTGCTGTAGATGCCGTGTGCGGAGCGCGAGCCGGGGCCGACGAGGTAGCCGCCGGCGCCGCGGATGTCGATGCCGGGGGCGAGGCGGCCCGCGGAGTTGGGGACGACGATGTCGGGTGGGCCGGACAGCCACAGGTGGCGGCCGCCGCTGGGGGTCAGGACGACGACCGTCTCCGGGATCGTGAACAGGTGGCGCAGGGCGAGTTCGCGCAGCGCCGCCGAGGAGTCGGTGCCCGATTTGGTGTCGAGGTCGATGCCGATGAGGTGGTGTGGCTCAAGACCGCAGGCGATGCCGTAGCCGGTGGCCCTGGGGGCGGCGGCGAAGAGCTCGCGAATGCGTTCCGGATCGGTCGAGGCGTCGTACACACCGTGCCCGAAGCGACCGCACTCGCCGTGGCAGGGCGGCGCCGTCGGGTCGTCGCGGTGCGGGGAGCGCAGCGCCGGGAGCTTGGTTCGGGACAGTGGGATGACGGCCAGTCCGCGTTCGGCGGCTGACAGCGCGTGTGCAAGGGCCAGCGTCGTGGCCTGCCGGTCGATGGTGGCCATGACTCTATGTTCGTACGTACGTTCGAAAAAAGGAAGAGGGGGGAGCCCCTGGAGGCGGCCGGGCCCTGGTTTCAGCGGGGTGCTTCCGGTGACCTTGACAGGCCCCAGGATCTGACGGACAGTCAGAAATCCTTTATTCGTACGAGGTCCGGGAGGGCCGTCGTCGTGCACCTCGCCCCCACCGAGCGCCAGCGACGACTGCGCGCCGAACTCCGTGCGTACTTCCGGGACCTGATGCCTGACGGGCCGCCGCGAGCCACCGACTCGGGGCGGCAGCGGGCGCTTCTTCGGCGCGTTGGTGCCGACGGCTGGTTGGGCCTGGGCTGGCCGGTGGCGTACGGGGGTCAAGGGCGCGGCGCCGATGAGCAGTTCGTGTTCTTCGACGAGGCCTACCGGGCGGGCGCCCCCGTCTCCATGGTCACGCTGAACACCGTCGGACCGACACTGATGAAGTACGGGACCCAGGAGCAGAAGGACTTCTTCCTGCCGCGGATTCTGCGCGGGGACCTCGTGTTCGCCATCGGGTACTCGGAGCCGTCGGCCGGGACCGACCTGGCCTCGCTGCGTACGCGCGCCGTGCGCGACGGCGGGGGCTGGATCGTCGACGGGCAGAAGATCTTCACCTCCAACGCGCAGAACGCCGACTGGATCTGGCTCGCCTGCCGCACCGACCCGGACGCGCCCAAACACAAGGGCATCTCGATCCTGCTCGTGCCCACCGACGCCCCCGGGTTCTCATGGACGCCGATCGAGACGGTGGGCGGGCTGACCACGACGGCCACGTACTACGACGGGATCCGCGTTCCGGCGGGCAATCTCGTCGGCGAGGAGAACGGCGGCTGGAGTCTCATCACCAACCAGCTCAACCACGAGCGGGTCGCGCTCGCGGCGATCGGCATGCAGGCCGAGGATTTCTACGCCGCCGCGCTGACCGCGGCCCGTACGCCCGATCCGGTGACCGGGCGGCGCAGGGTTGACGAGCCGTGGGTGCGATCGAGACTGGCCGAGGCGCATGCCCGGCTGGCGGCATCACGCCTGCTCAACTGGCGTTTGGTGGGGGATGTCGGGGCGGGCCGACTGGCACCCGGCGATGCGAGCGGCGTGAAATTCGCGGGAACCGAATCGACGGTCGCGGTGTATCGAATGTGTCAGGAAATTGTGGGAGCGGACGGGCTGATCCGCTCGGGTTCGCCGGGTGCGTTCGAGGGCGGCGAGCTGGAGCGGATGAACAGAGCGGCGCAGATCAACACGTTCGGGGGCGGGGTGAGCGAGGTGCAGCGCGAGATCGTGGCGACGATGCGGCTCGGGATGACGAGGGGGCGGCGGTGAGCGAGCAGTCCGGCGGGGACCTCGACGCACGGCTGAAGGCGTATGAGGGGCGGGCGGCAGCGGTCGCGGGAGTGGGCAAGGACCGGGTCAACGAGCCGATGATCCGGCACTGGTGCGAGGCGATGGGAGACAGGCATCCGGCGTATGCGGGACCGGATGCCATGGCTCCACCGACCATGCTTCAGGCTTGGACCATGGGAGGTCTGTCCGGCCATTCCGGGCATACGGGCCGGTCGCAGGCGTACGACGAACTGCTCGGGCTGCTCGAGGGCGCCGGGTACACCTCCGTGGTCGCCACCGACTGCGAGCAGGAGTATCTGCGGCCGCTGCGGCCGGGGGACGAGATCACCTTCGACTCGATGATCGAATCGGTGTCCGCGCGGAAGACGACCAAGCTGGGTACGGGGTATTTCGTCACGACGCGGATGGATGTACGGGCAGGGGGGCGGCCGGCGGGGACACATCGGTTCCGGATCTTCAAGTACGCGCCCGCGGTCCGGAAACCGAGGGATCCGGAGGCGGCGTCACCGTCGACCGAGGCGGCGGTTTCGGAGGCGTCGACGGTGTCACGGGCCCGGCGTCCCCGTCCTGTCGTCAATCGTGACAACGCCGGATTCTGGGAGGGCGTGGCCCGGCACCGGCTGCTGATCCAGCGCTGCGACGGATGCAAGACGCTGCGCTTCCCCTGGCTGCCCGGGTGCAACGCGTGCGGGTCACTGGGCTGGGACACGGTCGAGGCGAGCGGCGAGGGGACGGTCTACTCGTACGTCGTCATGCACCACCCGCCCTTCCCGGCCTTCGATCCTCCCTATGCCGTCGGGCTGATCGAACTGACCGAGGGCGTGCGGATGATCAGCAATGTAGTGGGAGTGCCGCACGACGAGGTGCGGATCGGGATGCCGGTACGGCTCGAATTCGAGCGGGCGGACGAGGAGTTGGAGCTGCCGGTCTTCCGCGCCGTCGCGGCTGTCGAGGGGAGCGGAGGCTGACATGGACTTCATACCCACCGAGGAGCAGGCGGCGGCCCGTGAGCTGGCCGCGCGGATCTTCGGTGACCTGTCCACGCCCGAGCGGCTCGCCGCCGCCGGGACGGGCAGTGATGCCGAGCTGTGGAAGGCGCTGTGCGAGGCCGGACTCGTGGCCGCCGTCGCGGACATAGGGCTCCTCGGGCTGGTGCTCCTGCTGGAGGAACAAGGGCGGACGACGGCGCAGGTGCCGTTCGCGGCGAGCTGTGTGTACGGGCTGTCGGCGGTGTCGGCACATGGTTCGGCGGAGCAGCGGGAGCGGCTGCTGCCGGGCATAGGGGACGGGACGGTGGTGGTGAGCGGGGCGCTGCGCGAAGTGGTCGTACGGGCGGAAGGCCCCGGGGAGTTGAGCGGCACCGTCCCCGCGGTGCCATGGCTCCGCGACGCCACGCATGTCCTGGTCGCGGACGACGAGCGCAGCCTGTGGCTGGTGCGGACCGCAGACGCGGAGTGTGTCCCCGTCGAGCTGACGGCGCCCTGGTCGGCGGGGCGGCTGAGGCTGGACGGCACGCCGGCGGAGCGGCTCGGCGGCGGGTCGGGAGGCGAAGGGGCGTACGAGCGCGGGGCGAACGGTGCGGAGGCGAATGAGAGCGGGGCGTACGACGACGTGCTTGCCACCGCGCGTACCGCCTTCGCGGGGCTGCAGGCCGGGGTGTGCGCGGGTTCACTGGCCCGGGCGGTGGAGCACACCAACACCCGCGAGCAGTTCGGGCGGCCGCTCGCGGCCAAGCAAGGGGTCCAACTCAGGGCAGCGGACGCGTACATGGACACGGAGGCGATACGGGTCACGGCGTACGAGGCGGCCTGGCGACGTGACGAGGGGCTGGAGTACGCCAGTCATGCGCTGACCGCCGCGTGGTGGGCCTCGGAGGCGGGGCAGCGCGTGGTGCATACGGGCCAGCATCTGCACGGCGGTATGGGGGCCGACCTCGACCATCCCGTGCACCGGCACTTTCTGTGGGGGCGGCAGCTGGACGCGTATCTGGGATGCGGGAGCGAAGTGCTCCAGGAACTGGGGGAGTTGATCGTGCGCGAAGAGGGCGACGGTGAGGGGGCGGGGGCGCAATGAGTGCCGGTGTCGGACAGGTGGTGCGCGTCGGCGATGAACTGCCGCCGCTGGAGATCGAGATCACCCGCACGCTCATCGTCGCCGGGGCCATCGCCTCGCGCGACTACCAGGACGTGCACCACGACGCGGAGCTCGCACGACAGAAGGGCTCGCCGGACATCTTCATGAACATCCTGACGACCAATGGTCTGGTCGGCCGCTACATCACGGACCATTTCGGTCCAGCGGCCGTCCTCCGCAGAGTGGCGATCAGACTGGGAGCGCCCAACTACCCCGGCGACACCATGGTGTTGACCGGCACGGTCGAGGAAGTCGCCGCGGAGGGGGCGGAACTCAAGGGCGATGATGCCGCGGGCAAGAAGGTCACGGTGAGGGTGGTCGGGGCCAACGGCATCGGCAAGCACGTCACGGGGACGGTGACCGTGTCGGTCCCGGGCGGCGCCGAAGGGGTGGGCCGGTCATGAGCGTACGCACGAGGGACACGCTCGGCGGACGGGCGGCGGTCGTGGGGATCGGGGCCACCGAGTTCTCCAAGGACTCGGGGCGCAGTGAGCTGCGGCTGGCAGTGGAGGCGGTTCGGGCCGCGCTCGACGACGCGGGGCTCACGGCGGCCGATGTGGACGGCATGGTGACGTTCACGATGGACACCAGCCCGGAGATCACGGTCGCCCAGGCGGCTGGTATCGGGGAGCTGTCCTTCTTCTCGCGGATCCACTACGGCGGCGGGGCGGCCTGTGCGACCGTTCAGCAGGCCGCGCTCGCGGTGGCGACGGGGGTGGCCGAAGTCGTGGTCTGCTACCGGGCGTTCAATGAGCGGTCGGGGCGGAGATTCGGGTCCGGGGTGCAGCGGCGGGAGCCGTCGGCCGAGGGTGCGGCGCTCGGCTGGGGCCTGCCGTTCGGGCTGCTCACGCCCGCCTCCTGGGTGGCGATGGCGGCGCAGCGTTACCTGTACACGTATGGGCTGACGGCAGAGGCGTTCGGGCAGGTCGCGGTCGTGGACAGGAAGTATGCGGCGACCAATCCGGCAGCGTACTTCCACGGCAGACCGATCACGCTTGCCGACCATGCCGCCTCGCGTTGGATCGTCGAGCCGCTGCGGTTGCTGGACTGCTGCCAGGAGACCGACGGCGGCCAGGCCCTGGTCGTCACCTCCGTGGAGCGGGCGCGAGACCTGCCGCAGCAGCCCGCGGTGATCACGGCGGCGGCCCAGGGCGCCGGCCGCAGACAGGAGCAGATGACCAGCTTCTACCGGGACGATCTGACAGGGCTGCCGGAGATGGGAGTGGTGGCGCGGCAGTTGTGGCGTACCTCCGGGCTTACGGCGGCCGAGATGGATGTGGGGATTCTGTACGACCACTTCACCCCGTTCGTGCTGATGCAGTTGGAGGAGTTCGGGTTCTGCAAGCCGGGTGAGGCGGCGGACTTCCTCGCTGAGGAGCGGCTGCCGCTGAACACACACGGGGGACAGCTCGGGGAGGCGTATCTGCACGGGATGAACGGGGTGGCGGAGGCGGTACGGCAACTGCGCGGGACGGCCGTGAACCAGATACCCGACGCCCGCCGGGTGCTGGTCACAGCGGGCACGGGGGTGCCGACGTCCGGGCTGATCCTGGGGACGGATGACGGAGGCTGAATACAGGCGGGCTGCGTGGCGCTACTCCCCAGGGCCCACTCCCAGAGCCGATGCGTACTCGTTCGGGACCGCGCGGGCCCCCGTACTACTCCTGTGGGACGGGTCTCTCAGGGGTGGACCCTCAGGGGTACGGGCCGTCGCCTCCACCTCCAGGAGGTGGAGGCAGCGCCACTCCTACAACCTGAGGCGGACAAGGCTTCAGGACCTCCGGCCGATCCGCTCGAGTAGGGGGCGATCCTAGCGTGGAGCCATGACCACACCCGTCTGCACCAGCGCTTCGAACGCCGCTACGCCAAGGGCTCAAACCCTCGCGTACCCGTCGTTCGCGTCGTACGTGAAGGCCCGCCAGCCCGTGCTGCTGCGTACCGCGCGCTCGCTGACCGCGAACCCCAGCGACGCCGAGGATCTGTTGCAGACCGCGCTGACGAAGACGTATGTCGCGTGGGAGCGCATCGAGGACCACCGGGCGCTCGACGGTTACGTCCGCCGGGCCTTGGTGAACACGCGGACGTCGCAGTGGCGGAAGCGGAAGGTCGACGAGTTCGCGTGCGAGGAGCTGCCGGAGCCCCAGACTCCGCCGGCCGGGGATCCGGCGGAGCAGCAGGCGCTTCACGACGCGATGTGGCGCGCGATCATGAGGTTGCCGGCGCGGCAGCGGGCGATGGTCGTTCTGAGGTACTACGAGGACCTGAGCGAGGTGCAGACGGCGGAGGTGCTCGGCGTCTCGGTGGGCACGGTCAAGTCGGCGGTGTCGCGTGCGCTCGGCAAGCTGCGTGAGGACCCGGAGCTGGGACCCGTTCGCTGACGCGTGCGGCATCGTTGCTCAGGGCTCCGCACCAGCCTCCACCTATCGGCCTTGAGGCCTCGTCGTCAAACGCCCACGGGCTGAAGGTCCTCGGCCGCCTCACATAGCCCGCCTCGGCACGGAATCCCTGCACACGTACGTGATCGATCATCCCGGTACTAGTGACATACCGCGCGGTATGTGCGCACAATCAGCCCCAAACCTTTCATGCCACCGCGCAGGCAATGTCGCCCCGGGAGGACGCCGTGCAGAGCACGATGCAGGACGTACCGCTGCTGATCTCGAGAATCCTGACCCACGGGTCGACCATCCACGGATCCTCGCAGGTGATCACGTGGACCGGCGAGGGGGAGCCGCACCGGCGTTCCTTCGCCGAGATCGGGGCACGGGCCGCCCGGCTGGCGCACGCCCTGCGGGAGCTCGGAGTCGAAGAGGGCCAGCCCACGGGCACCTTGATGTGGAACAACGCCGAGCACGTCGAGGCGTACTACGCGATCCCCTGCATGGGCGCGGTGCTGCACACGCTCAACCTCCGGCTGCCCCCGGAGCAGCTGGCCTGGATCGTGAACCACGCTGCAGACCGGGTGGTGATCGCCAACGGTTCGCTGCTGCCGCTGCTCGCGCCGTTGCTGCCGCATCTGAAGTCGGTCGAGCATGTGATCGTCTCGGGTCCCGGCGACCGTTCGCTCCTGGACGGGGCGTCGGTCCAGGTGCACGAGTACGAGGAACTGATCGCGGACAAGCCAGAGACGTACGACTGGCCGGAGCTGGACGAACGCCAGGGTGCGGCCATGTGCTACACCTCCGGGACGACGGGTGACCCCAAGGGGGTCGTCTTCTCCCACCGTTCCGTCTATCTGCACTCCATGCAGATCAACATGACGCAGTCCATGGGCCTCACCGACCAGGACACGTCCCTCGTCGTGGTCCCGCAGTTCCATGTGAACGCCTGGGGAGTGCCGCACGCGACGTTCATGACCGGTGTGAACATGCTGATGCCGGACCGTTTTCTCCAGCCGGGCCCGCTCGCCGAGATGATCGAGAGCGAGAAGCCGACGCATGCCGCCGCCGTCCCCACCATCTGGCAGGGGCTGCTCGGGGAGCTCAAGGCCAAGCCGCGGGACGTGAGTTCGCTGACGCAGGTCACCATCGGCGGCTCCGCCTGTCCGCCCTCCCTCATGAAGGCCTTCGACGAGCTGGGCATGCGCGTCTGCCACGCCTGGGGTATGACGGAGACCTCCCCGCTCGGCACCATCGCCCGGCCGCCGGCCCATGCGATCGGCACGGACGAGGAGTTCGCGTACCGCATCACGCAGGGCCGTTTCCCCGCGAGCGTCGAGGCCCGGCTGACCGGCCCCGGCGGCGAGCGGCTTCCCTGGGACGGCGAGGCCGCGGGCGAGCTGGAGGTACGCGGTCCATGGATCGCGGGCGCGTACTACGGCGGCCACGGGGCCACCGAAGTCCTGCGCCCGGCCGACAAGTTCAGCGAGGACGGCTGGCTCAAGACCGGTGACGTCGGCACGATCAGCCCCGACGGCTTCCTGACCCTCACCGATCGCGCCAAGGACGTCATCAAGTCGGGAGGGGAGTGGATCTCGTCGGTGGAGCTGGAGAACGCGCTCATGGCCCACCCCGATGTCGCCGAGGCCGCCGTCGTCGCCGTCCCCGACGAGAAGTGGGGCGAACGCCCGCTCGCCACCGTCGTCCTCAAGGAGGGCGCTACCGCCGACTTCAACACCCTGCGCGCGTTCCTCGCCGACGAGGGCAGGATCGCCAAGTGGCAGCTTCCCGAACGCTGGACGGTCATCGAGACGGTGCCGAAGACGAGCGTCGGCAAGTTCGACAAGAAGGTGCTGCGCAGGCAGTACGCCGCGGGTGACCTGGACATCACACAGATCTGACAGATCTGACGGCTTTGGGCCGGCATGGTGAGGTGGGGCGCTGTTTCACGTGAAACAGCGCCCCACCTCACACCTGCGAACTCACCTATGCCAAACGATCAGTTCGTGCCGATCCGCGCCAACAGTTCCACGATCCTGCTCTGCACCTCGCTGCTCGTCGAGCGTTCGGCGAGGAACAGGACCGTCTCCCCCGCCGCCAGGCGCGGGAGTTCGGACTGGTCGACGGCGGCGGTGTAGACGACGAGCGGGGTGCGGTTCAACTGGCCGTTCGCGCGCAGCCAGTCGACGATTCCGGCACGGCGGCGGCGTACCTGCGTCAGGTCCATCACCACGAGGTTCGGCCGCATCTGCGCGGCCAGGGTGACGGCGTCCGAGTCGGACGAGGCCCGGGCGACCTGCATTCCGCGCCGCTCCAGCGCCGCGGTCAGCGCCAGAGCGATCTCCGCGTGCTCCTCGATGAGCAGCACACGCGGCGGGTGCTGCTCACTGTCGCGGGGCGCCAGCGCCTTCAGGAGTACGGCAGGGTCGGCGCCGTATGCCGCCTCACGCGTCGCCTGCCCGAGTCCCGCCGTCACGAGCACCGGCACCTCGGCGGCGACGGCGGCCGTACGCAGCGACTGGAGCGCCGTACGCGTGATGGGCCCGGTCAGCGGGTCGACGAACAGCGCGGCCGGGAACGCGGCGATCTGCGCGTCCACCTCCTCGCGCGAGTGCACGATCACCGGCCGGTAACCGCGGTCGCTCAGCGCCTGCTGCGTACCGACGTCCGGCGCGGGCCAGACCAGCAGTCGACGTGGGTTGTCCAGGGGCTCCGGGGGCAGCTCGTCGTCCATCGGCTGCGGCAGGGGCTGGTTCGCGACCTCGACCGCGCCGCCGGGGCCGTCGAGCGGCTCGGGACCTTCGTCGGCGTTCTCGTCCGGGGCTCCTATGGCGTACGAGCGGCCGGGGCCCTCGGTGGCGTCGGCGGGCCGGGGGTCGGGCGCAGGTGCGGTCGGCTGGGGCTGGGG
>NZ_JAAKZX010000183.1 GCF_011045025.1 Streptomyces ureilyticus | reverse complement strand
GGGTTGGGCGGGATCGGAGTGCCGCCTGGAGGGCCGTTCTGATCGTCCCGTAATGTGGCGGTTTACGTCAGTCAGACGCGGCTCTTGGGGAAGGGACTCTGAGGACTTGATGGAACGCAGCACCGTTGTCCGTTGTGCCGAAGGGCATGTGTTCAGCACCGCCCAGCTTCCGATGCAGCAGGCCGACCGACTCGGCCCCAGCCGGTTGATCCGCTGTCCGCGCTGCGCCCGGCTTCGGAACGTCGTACCCGTGCCCGTATCCGTGTCCATGGAGAAGCGGTAACGGCCGGACCACGGCGTCGGCTTCAGCTCGTAGGGGCCCGTCACAGTCCTCGGATCCTCGGTGGATTGTGGCGGGCCCCTACGCCGTGCGTATCCTCAGGTCGTGCTTCTCTCTGACAAGGACATCCGGGCCGAGATCGACTCCGGGCGGGTCCGGATCGATCCGTACGACGATTCCATGGTGCAGCCGTCGAGTGTCGACGTGCGGCTCGACCGGTACTTCCGGGTGTTCGAGAATCACCGTTACCCGCATATCGACCCCTCCATCGAGCAGGCCGATCTGACGCGGCTCGTCGAGCCGGACGGGGACGAGCCGTTCATCCTGCATCCCGGGGAGTTCGTGCTGGCGAGTACGTATGAGGTGATCTCGCTGCCCGATGATCTTGCGTCGAGGCTCGAGGGGAAGAGTTCGCTGGGGCGGCTCGGGCTGGTCACGCATTCCACTGCCGGGTTTATCGACCCGGGCTTTTCCGGGCACGTCACCCTTGAGCTGTCCAATCTCGCCACGCTGCCGATCAAGCTGTGGCCGGGGATGAAGATCGGGCAGTTGTGTATGTTCCGGCTCAGTTCGCCTGCCGAATTCCCTTACGGGTCCGAGCGGTACGGGTCCCGTTATCAGGGTCAGCGTGGGCCCACCGCCTCGCGGTCCTTCCTCAACTTCCACCGGACCCAGGTGTGATCCAGGACCGGACCCCCACGTCTGAACAGGGCTACTCAGCGATCTCCGTGCGCTCCCACCACTCGTAGACCGGCAGCTCCCCCTTCGCCGTGTCCTGGCGGCGTGACGTCGGGCGGAAGTGTTCGTAGCCGCCGCGGTGCGGGATCTTCAGGTCCTCGCCCGCCGGGGCCGTAGCGGGGACGATCCTCTCGGGCAGGTCGTCGGGGCCGCCCTCGAGCGCTGCCAGGGCCGCCGTGTCCGACGCGGTGCCCTTGTTGCCTGTCTTCGTGGCCATGTTTCCAGAGCTCCTGTACGTGAACGTACGTGAACGTCTTCAGTCGCCCGGCGGCAGGCAGATCACCGGGATCCGCTGGACGAGGTTGTTGCCGAAGCCACCGCGGTTCCAGGGCTGGTCGAGGGGTTGGGTGTGGTCGGCGGCGTCGGTGGCGCGGGCGGACAGTACGTGGGTGCCGGGGGTGGCCTCCCATGTCGTACGCCAGCTCCGCCACGCCCATGAGCTCTCCTTGAGCCCCTCGTCGAGGGCGGCCTCGGTCCACGTATCGCCGTCGTCCGTGCTCACCTCGACCCTCGTCACCGGGGCGTGGCCCGACCAGGCGCGGCCCTCCAACCGCACAGGGCCGGGGCGTACGACGCGGGTGCGGGACATGAAGTCGGGGAAGCCCGGCGGGATCATCAGGGCCCGCGGGGCGATGCGGGTGACCGGCTCGCCGGGGTCGTCCGGGTTGTCGGCCGAGCGGCGGTAGCGGTACGCCACCGCCTGCTGGAATCCCGTGAAGGGTGTGCTGGTCAGGGCGATGTCGCGGAGCCATTTCACATGGGCCATGCCGTACCAGCCGGGCACCACGAGGCGTACGGGGTGGCCGTGCTGCGGGGGCAGTGGGGCGCCGTTCATCTCGTACGCCACCAGGACCTCGGGGTCGTCGGCGGTGGCGTCGGAGAGGGGGAGGCTGCGCTGGTAGTCCTGCTCTACGCCGCGTTCCACGCCGTGGTCGGCGCCGGTGAACACGGCCTCTACGGCGTCCCGTTCGACGCCGGCCTCGGCGAGCAGCGTACGCAGCGGGACCCCCGTCCAGTCAGCCGTGCCCACCGCCTCGACCAGCCAGGGCTGGCTCACGGGCCGCGGGGTCAGCCGGGCCCGGCCGTTGCCCGCGCACTCCATCGTCACCCGGTGAGTGACGGCCGGGAACGAGCGCAGGGTCGCCAGGTCCAGGGACAGCGGGTTGCGTACGCGGCCCCGCACGGTGAGCGTCCAGTCGTCGACCCCGCCCGCGCCGACAGTGGGGATGTCGTAGTGGACCAGTACGTAGTGCAGTCCGGGCGGGGTGACCTCGTACCGCAGCGCCTCCAGCGGCAACCCGTGGTTGCGGGCCGCGAGCGCGAGTTCCTCCGTGCTGATCCCCTCGGCGGGCTCGGCCACGCGCGACGGTGCGCTGACCGCCCGTAGCGCGCTGATGTGCACGTCGGCGGCGTGCGCGTCACCGGCATGCTCGACCCCCGCGTGGGCGGCACCGAGGGGCCCGTCGTGCGGCACGATGCGCTCAGCCTGCTCAGCCTGCTCTGCCGGCTCGGCCTGTACGTCGCGTCGGTCTTGTACGTCGCGATGGTCCTGTACGTCGCGTGCGTCGCGTCCGTCCATGGGTCCATCGTGCGCTTACGAGCCGTACGACGCGAGACCAACGGGACCGAGAAATGCCGCGGCGCAGCACACGTGATGTGTGCTGCGCCCGTTGAACTCCCTGCGCTCAGAACGTCCCGAGCTTGATGATCGACAGCAGGGCTATCAGCTGGATCGCCGAGGCGCCCAGGGCCTTCGGCCACGGAAGGTCATGGGACTTCTTGACCATCAGCGTGAACAAGGCGGCGGCTCCCAGCCAGGTCGCCCAGCCCAGGATCTGCACGAACGGCGCGTCGCCGCCCATGAAGAGGGCCACGACGAGGCGGGGGGCGTCCGTGAGCGACATGATCAGCATGGAGAGGCCGACCGTGGGCTGCCAGGCGCCGTCGCCGCCGAGCTGGCGCGCGAGGGTGTGGGTGACCACGCCCAGGATGAAGGCGCTGAGCACGATCGCGACCGCCGTCGTCAGGACGATGGGGACCGCGTTGGAGAGCGTCGCGTTGATCGCTTCGTCGCGCGCGCCGTCGAAGCCGAAGACCGCCAGCAGTCCGTACAGGAACGTCACGATCAGGGCCGGGCCCCACATCGTGTAGTCGCGCATCTGCAGGAACGTCTGGTTCGGGCGCATGATGACGCCGCTCAGCAGTTCCTTCCAGTGCAGCCGCGGGCCCACCGGGGGCGCCGCCTGGCCGGCGCGGTAGGTGCCGCCCTGGCTGTACGGGTCCTCGCCGACCCCGAACGCCTGGGTGTGGCCCGGGTTGTTCGCCGCGTACGGGTCCGGGCCCTGGGCGTGGTGATCGTGGTCACCGAAGTACTCCGGCTCGCCGTGGCCGTTCGCCTGGGGCCACTGATGCCCGCCGCCGTTGCCGTACTGCTGCGCCTGCGGCGGGTACGGCTGCTGCGCAGGGGGATAGCCGTACGACGGGCGGCCCGGGGGCGCCTGCTGTCCGTACGGTTGCTGCCGCGCTTGCTGTCGCGGGCTTGCTTGGGTGCGGTTGTCCCGGCCGCGTCCGATCCTGAATCCAGCCACGATTCGAACGTACCTGGTCCCACCGAGCCGTGCGCCGGGCCCGGGAGAACGGACCCGGCTTTGACGCTGAGCTGTGACATCCCCTAAGGGGTTGTCCAGCCGATTTTCCGTGGCTGCTCAGGGTCGGCTCGGGGTTTTGCGGTACGTGACTGCCGTTGCCGTCGCTTTGCTGCGGGACCTGCGGGACCTGCGGGACCTGCGGGATCTGCGGGACCCAGGTGGACCTGCGGGCCCCACGGAACCCGGCGACGTCACGACCAGAAGGCATTGCTCCTCTCGATGTCCTCTATGCATTCGTCGATGTCGGTGATCTTGTCCCCGACGATCCGGAAGACGAGGCCCCCGTTCTCGTCGAGCTGCTTGCCGCCCCGCTCGGCCGTGAAGCGGTGCAGGGTGACCGCGTGGCCCCGGCCGTCGACGAGGACATGGCGCAGTTCGACGCGCATGGTGCCGTTCGTCTCCTCGTTGAGCCGGCGGTACATGTCGATGATCGCGTCCTGGCCCTTGAAGTCGCCTGCCAGGGGGTGGTCGCCCGGCACGTGGTGCGCGGCGTCGCCCGACATCAGCCCGCGCAGGGTGTCCATGTCACCGCGCCGGAAGGCCTCGTAGCCCTTGCGTGCCAGTGCTGCGTGCGGGTGCTCAGCCATGGTGTTCGCCACCTTCCGTGGCTCGGGTCGGTATGCGGCTTACGTAGGCAATTGTTCGCCTCTGCCGCCGGGTGAGCCACTGGGAGCGAATAGCCCCACGACTTTGTTTGGTGTGATGGAGGGGGCCTGCTTAACAACCTCCTGGCGGCTGGACTTGAGGCACCGGAGACGTCCGCATCCGGCAGTACGCCCGAGCCCGCACCACGGGGGAGCACATGAATGAACGAGCGAGAGAACCACGAGGGAAGGAGCTGCAGCGCATCGCCCTGCGCCGGTTGTTCGCCGGTACGGCACTGGCGGTCGCCGGTGCGGCCGCGATGGTTGCCGTGACGCTGCCGATGGAGGCCTCCGGGGACGGCGGGTTTCCGGCGCCCCTAGGAGCAGCTGCACCGCACGCCGCCACGACACCGGCGCCTTCGCCGAACGCCTTCCCGTCGACGACCGGCACCGGAAAGGTCGTACGGCCGGACTCCGCGACCGGAGTCCAGCCCGCGCCCTCCGCCCAGGAGTCCCGCGAGGCGCTGAAGGTACTGCTCGCGAGCCCGCTCGGGAACGCCGTACGCCAGGACTTCCAGGCCGCCACCGGGCGACCGCTCGCCGCGCCCGCGCAGCTGCGCGTACAGGGGCTGGTCTACGAACGGAGCGGCAGCGCAGGGCTCGCCGACTGCGACGGGGCGCACCGCTGCGTCCGGCTGCTCGCACGCGTCGTGGGCGGGCCGTGGATCGATACGTGGCAGTTCGTCATCGACCTCAGCGCTCGCAGGGCGCACCGGCTGCCGTGACCACCGGCACAGCTGGGCTGTCAGGGCTGGGTGCGGGTGAGGAGGAGGATCTGGTTGCGCGTCGGTCCGCCCGAGTCCGGGGCCCGATGGTCGAGCGTGGTCAGGTCCTGCCATGCCAGGTGCAGGGCGTGGATCGCTTCCTGGGCGGGATGGGCCGTGTGGTGCAGGCCTGCGATGGCGGCGAGAAGGGCTGTGCGGGCAGCGGACAGGGCCCGGCGGTCGGAAGGGATCCTTCGGTCGCGTATCCCGGTGACGAAATGCGCCGTGTCGTCCACCAGCACCCGGATGTGGCCGGGCAGGGATCCGCGTGCCCAAGCGGGGTCTACGTAAAGGAGATCGCGTGCCCGGTTGACGCTGGTGACCGGATCCTCTGATGTGCGCTCCAGCAGCAGGGAGTCGGGTACCGCGTGCGTCGAGAGTTCGTCGAGGATGGCGAGTAGAGCACTCTCCGTACGGAGGGTGGGCGCGGGTTCCCAGGTGGCGAACAGGATGCGGAAGGCGGTGAGCGCGAGCTTCAGCGCTTCGGCATGGGAGCTGTGGACGAGGTCGGTGGCCAGATCGAGAGCGAAGACGGGTTCGAACTCGATGCCGGAGCCGGAGTCGAGGCCGACGTCGAACCAGAGGGGGTTGGCGAACGCGCTGTCGAGGACATGGGCCAGCTCGGGGTCGAGGGCGCGGGAACGGGTGAGCGCCTGGTTGAGATCCAGACCGAGGGCCCGGCCACGGGCTTGGTCGAGTGCGTCGCCGGAATGCGGATCGAGGTCGCCGGAGAGACCGGGGTCAAGTCGACGCCAGCGTTCGAGAGCGCGGGCCAGGGCGTAGCCCAAGGGATTGATGAGGACTGCGGCGTAGGGGTCCTCGGCCTGGGTGCGGGTGTCCGTGTCGCGGAAGAGCCGATCGAAGCCCAGTTCGAGGTCGAGGGCGCGGGCCAGGTCGAGGGCGCGGGCGAGGTCAGGGTCGGGGTCGGGGGCGCGGCCGAGGGCGAAGACGTGGGCGTTGGGGCGGGCAAGGGCGCGAGCGAGGTCGAGGCCGAGGTCGCGGGTGGAGTCGAGGTCGAGGGCGCTGGCGAGGGCGAAGACGTGGACGAGGGCGTTTGGCGGGACTGAGCCGGGGGCCGCAGCGCTGCGCAGGGTTCGGCCAAGCTCGCGAGCCGTGTCGAGGGCACGAGCAAGGGCGAAGGAGACGGCGAGGGTGGCAGGGAGTTCCAGCGGAGCGAAGTCGGGGGAGCCGCGTAGTTCGGGGGCGTGGGACAGGGCGGTGGCGAGCACGCTGGTCCAGTCCCTTGCCCGGTCGCGCTGTGGGGCCGGGAGGCTCAGAAGCCGCAGGTAGAGGGTGAGCTGCTCCAGGTCCTCGGTGGCGGTGGCGGGACGCCAGCCGCCACCGTCGAAGGAGTACGGCCAGGGGACTCCCGGCGGCTGATGGAGGACGGTGCTGGTGCCGTCGTGGGCCCAGACGGTGTGTCGGGTCAGGTCGGCGGCCATGGCGGCGGCGGGGTCGCGGAGCTCCTCCGGTGTGGGCAGCCGGTAGACGGCGGTTCCGGTGATGGTGTTCAGCCAGTCGACGAAGCGTTCGGCGTCTCCGATCTGCATGCCCACGGCAACCCGTTCAACGGACCCGATCCTTGATGTGACGTCAGGGGCGGGGTGGTGGCGGCCGGCTGTTCGCTCCTCGCGCACGAACAGCTCGTACAGGGTGCGAGGGACGGGACGCGCGCAGAGCGCCGTGGTGTCGTCGAGTTGGATCGTCTCGCGCAGGGTGCGGGTGGCGTGGATCCCGTTCAGGAGGCGTTGGCGGGCCGAGTGGTCGACGGTCTGGCCCGGTGCGGGAGGAGTCAGCAAAGCCTCCACGCGGTCACGGGTCTCCGGGTCGACCGTCCTCGCCTGGTCGGCACAGTCGAAGGCAAGGGCCAGGGCAGGGACCGTGCCGTTGTCCAGGCAGGCCGTGATGACGGGCGTGGCGTCGTTGGCGGCGGACCAGAGCAGGATGGTCTCGCGCCACCAGGGGTCGTCGACATTCCCGGTCAGTACGCCGATGTCCGCGCGCGGGGTGCCGAGTTGGGCGGCGGCCAGGTATTCCTGCAAGGTGAGGTGAGCGAAGCCGTACACACCGTGCTCGCGCTCGACCAGCAGACCGCTCTTGCGGGCCTCCTCGAGGAAGACGGCGGCATGCACGTCGCCGCGGACCTGCCGCAGCGGTCTGCGGATCGCCGCGGCCGCGTCGCGTACCGGCCAGTCCCGGACCTTGGCCTTCATCATGGCCAGCGCCAGGTGCTGCACGACGTGCTGCTTGTGGGGACCGGTCAGGCCGGTGGCGTCTCGCAGGCCACGGGCCTCGGAGCGGCGGTGCAGCAGCACATCGCACATCTCCGCGTACAACTCCGCGCGGCTGCCGGGGAGTTGGCCTCGATAGCGGTGGACGTTGGCCGTCATCGTCAGCAGCAGCGGGTTGGCCGCCAGGTCGTACAGCGCCGGTCGTTTCCGCAGCCGGTCCAGCAGGTCGTCGGCGCTTCTGTCCGCCGCCGCCCGTACCTCGCGTCCAGTCCCGGCCCGGGCCCGGCTCTCCGTCGCGTACGACCACTGGCGCAGGAACCGTTCGATCTGTTCCCCGGTGAACCTGCGCACCTGGAGGACTTCCGCCCTCGGCAGCGGATTCGACTCATAGCCGTGCGGGCGTGAGGTCACCACGTAGATGTTGCGCGGGTGACGCTGGATCTGGCGGCCGACCCAGGCCACCACCTGGCCGCGCGCCGCGGGGTCGGCGACCTCGTCCAGACCGTCCAGCAGCACGACACACCGACCCCGATCGAGTCTGCGGTCCAGCCAGCGCGCCGAGACCTTTCCCTCCAGCCATCCCGCCGAGACCGCCACCGCCCCGAGTGTCGGCGCCTCCTCGGCCAGCAGTTCCGTGGCGTGGTCACGCAGGTACAGCAGTACCGGCAGCCGCCGCCTCCCCGGCCGCCAACGGTGTTCGCACAGCTCCAGGGCGGTGTTGCGGGCCATTGTTGTCTTGCCCGAGCCCGGTCCGCCGATCACGGCCAGGACCTTGGACGCCTCGTTCCGGTCGGCGTCCCGCAGCACCGACGCCAGGCTCCGGCGCGCTCCCCCTCCGGGTACCGAGCCGAGATACGGCTCCCTGGTGGCGGCGTGCAGCACCTGCGGGACGACGCTGACATCCACGTACACCTGGCGCATCCGGAACACGAACTCGCCCTGCGTGGCGATACCGACGGTCTCCATGTCCCGTACGCTCGCGCGTAGTTGGCGCAGGTACACCCTGCGTCGGCCGTGTGCGGTGGCTGCACCCGGATTGGTTCCGGTCGGAGGGGTTGCGGCCCACACCTCCGAGTACACGAGGCTCAGGACCGCCACCCCGAACGACGCGTACAGCCAATGCCAGCTGAACTTGCCGTCGGACAGCACCTGGTTCGTCGCCACACCGCCGGTGACCAGCAGTCCAGCGCCGCCCAGGTACCGGAGCACACGGCGTACCCCCGTCATCCCCACCCCCACTCGTCCCGCACGTCCTCAGTCGGGCCTGCTCTTCGTACCCAGTTCACACCAGACGTACTTGCCGCCGCTGCCGTTGACTTTGAACCAGCCCCAGTCGTCGGCGTACGCGTCGACGATGCGCAGGCCGTGACCCGACGTGCTCGGGTTGGGCGTGGTCGCCGGAGGCGTCGGATCCGTGTCCCAGGCGCCGAGGCGGAACGAGGGGCCCGACTGTCTGATCTTGAGGGCGGCGGGCCCTTCGGTGTGCCGGATGGCGTTGGCGAGGAGTTCGGAGGCGAGGAGCTCCGCGGGTTCGATGAGGGTGGAGAGGTGGTGGGCGGTGAGGATGTCGCGGAGGGTGCGGCGGCTGATGGGGACGGCGCGGGGGTCGTTGGGGATGTAGAGGGTGTACTCCCAGCGGGGTGCAGGCATACGGGTCTCCCAGGGCGGGTGGAGGTGCAGAGGGTGAGGGTGAGGCGCGGCGGCGTCGGGCGGTGTCTTTGTCGCGCCCGCCATGGCATGGCGGTGCGGTGCGCTTCCGGGATCCCGGCGATTCCGCAGCGTGTGCGGCGCATCACTGACGGTAGGGGTGAGTACTCACCCCGGTCAAGCTGAAACTGGGATACTGGTGCTCCCAACTGCCGGGAGGAAAGGGCCACATGCCAGCGAGGAGCATCGTCACCGCACGTCAGGCGCGGCTGGGTGCCGAACTGCGCAAGCTTCGAGAGCGGGCGGGCCCATCGATCCGAGAGGCGTCCGAGGCCACGGGGATCGCGCAAACCAAGATCTCCATGTTGGAGGCAGGGCGGGTGGGTGTGAGCGCGGAGCGCGTTCGGCACCTCGCCAGTCAGTACGCGTGTGACGACTCCGCCCTCGTGGAAGCGCTGGTGGCCATGGCGACCGAGCGAGGGCGCGGCTGGTGGGAGGAGTACCGGGAGACGGTGCCGGCCGGGTACATGAACGTGGCCGAACTGGAGCACTACGCGGCCGAGTTGAGCACGTTCCAGACCGTGCACATCCCGGGGCTGTTGCAGACGGAGGAGCAGATGCGCGGCATCTTCGCCTCGTCGGTGCCGTTGCTCTCCGAGGAGCAGCGCGAAGCGCGGGTGCGCTTTCGGCTGCGGCGCCAGGAGAACCTGGGCAAGATCCCCTACGAAGCCGTGATTCACGAGGCGGCCCTGCGGATCCGGGCTGCCGACAGCAAGGTCGCCCGGGACCAGTTGCTGCACATCCTGGAGCACTCGGAGCTGCCTCAAGTGACCGTGCGCGTCGTGCCGTTCGACGTGGACGGCTTTGCCGGGATCAGCGCTCCCCTGGTGTACGCGAGTGGTCCTGTCCCGCAGTTGGACACTGTCCTGGTGGACACCAACCACGGCGGGGCCTACCTGGACGCGGAAGCCCAGCTCAGCCGCTACCGAGCGACCGTACGCACGATCGAGGAGGTGGCCCTGGGCGTCGTAGAGTCGAGGGACTTCATCCACCACCTCGTACAGCACATGTGAGGCCTCGACATGGCACAGGACGCCTGGCAGAAGTCATCCTTCTCCGGCGGGGGTGACTCCGACGACTGTGTCGAACTCGCCGCCCGTCAGGGCCTCCTGCTCCTCCGCGAAAGCGACGAGCCCGGCACGGTACTGACCGCCACCGCCACCGGACTCGCCGCCCTCATACGCCACCTGCACGACGACCACGCCTCGCTGGCCCATTCCTAGCCGTACGGGCGTAAATCAGATCGAGATCGTCGCGCCTGCCAAGGCCGGACCCGAACCGGCCGTACCGATCCGCCGGAACTCGCTCGGGCTGACGCCTCGGATCCGTTTGAACGCCGCGCTGAATGCGAACGCGTCGGTGTAGCCCACGGTGCGGGCGATCTCGGCGACGGTCGCCGACTCGTGCTCGGCCAGCAGGTCCGCCGCGAGCGTCATGCGCCAGCGGGTGAGGTAGGTCAGCGGCGGTTCGCCGACCAGGTCGGCGAACCGCTTCGCCAGGGTGGAACGCGACACCCCGGTCCGGTCGGCCAGCGCGGCGACCGTCCAGGGTGCCGCCGGTTCGGCGTGCAGCAGGCGCAGCGCGTCGCCGACCACCGGGTCCCGCTGGGCGGCCCACCAGGCCGGGGGCTCGCCGCCGGGCCGGTCGAAGTACTCGCGCACCGCGCAGACCAGCAGCCAGTCCAACAGCCGGTCCAGGACCACCTGCTGGCCCGGGGTGTCGGCGGCGACCTCGGCGGCGAGGTGGTCGAGTACGGCGTCGGCCCCGCCGCCGGAAGCCACGCGCAGCACGACGGGCAGCGCGTCCAGCAGCCTGCGGCTGATCTCGCCGCGCACCGGGTAGGCGCCGACGATCAGCGTCGTCGCGCCGTCACTGTAGTCGCAGCTGGTGTCGTTCCAGCCGAGCCGGTGCCGGGTCCCGCCCTGCTCGGGCGTCGCGCAGAACTCGCCGCACGCGACCGGTTCGGCCCGCGTGCCGACCTCGTCGACGAAGGTGAACGGTGCGGGACCCCGCACGATGACCGTCTCGCCGGCGCGGAGCTGTTCGGGCGGGCGGTGCTCCGGCACGATCCAGCCCGCCCCGCCGAGAACGGTGCACAACGTCAACGGCGGGCCGTCCACGAAGTGCAGCGCCCAGGGCGGGGACAGGGTCGAACTGCCGAACAACGAGCCCTGGGCCCGCATCCCGCGGAAGAGGTCACCGAACGCGTCCACCCCGCCGAGGTTAGACGCCGAGTTGGACGATGACAAAGGCGATCTGGCTTTTCACCCATGGATTCGTCCGAGTGGCTGCCGTTGAATCGCTGCCATGAGCAACGCTGCCATGAGCAACGACACCACCCTCGTCCTCGGCGCCACAGGCAAGACCGGCCGACGGGTCGCCGCCCGGTTGCGGCTGCGCGGCACGCAGGTGCGCGCCGCCTCCCGATCGAGCCGGACGCGCTTTGACTGGTCCGACCCCGACGGCTGGGATGCGGTCCTGCGGGGCATCACCGCCGCCTACGTGGTACCCCCGCCCGTGCCGGGCCCGGTGCACGAGTTCGTGGCGCGGGCCGAGGCCGCCGGGGTGCGGCGCCTTGTCCTGCTCTCCGGGCGCGGTGCCGACACCTGGGGCGACTCCACGTTCGGTCTTGACATGCGTTCGGCCGAGGACGCCGTACGCGGCTCGGCGCTGCAGTGGACCGTTCTGCGGCCGTCGAACTTCAACCAGAACTTCGACGAGGACCTCTTCCATGCCCCGCTGGTCGCCGGCGGGCTGGCGCTCCCGGCCGGTGCGGTCCCCGAGCCGTTCATCGACATCGAGGACGTCGCCGATGCCGCGGCCGCGGTGCTGGCCGAGCCCGGTCGGCACGCCGGGCGGATCTACGAGCTGACCGGGCCGCGCGCCCTGACCTTCGCCGAGGCCGTCGAGCTGATCTCCCGGGCGTCCGGGCTGCCCATCACCTACAAGCAGGTTTCCGCCGCCGAATACACCGCGGCGCTGGTCGAGGAGGGCTGGGGCGAGGCCGACGCCCACCACGTCGCCGAGATGTTCGTGCTGATGGAGCGCGGGGTGTTGGCCGAAGCGACGGACGGCATCGCCACCGTGCTGGGGCGCGCGCCCCGAACCTTCGAGGACTACGTCGTGCGGGCCGCGGCGGCGGGAGCCTGGCGGCCATGACCCTCCACTGTCACCGTCCCCTCACCATCTTCTGAAAGGGCCACGATGAGCACCGCCACCAGCCTGCTGACCGCCGAGGACCTCGAGTTCCTCGGACGCCCCCTGCACGGGTTCCTGTCCGTGGCCGGGGGAACACAGCCACCACAGCCCCGGCCAGTGTGGTTCGAGGCCACCGCGGAGGGGACGATCCAGTTGATCACGGAGCCGGACTCGCTGAAGGTGCGGCGCCTGCGCCGCGACCCCCGGGCCTCGATCGTTGTCGCGGCACCGGTCGATGAGCGCGAGCGCTGGGTGTCCGTCGCCGGCCGCGCCACGGTGGAGGCCGACGGAGCGCACGACCTGTGCTCCCGCCTCGCCGCCCGCTACTGGGACCTCGACGACCGGACCCGGGTCGACGACCTTGCCACGATGTTGGCCGCCGGCCTGTCCCGCGTCGTCATCCACCCGGAGACCGTGCGCCGCTACGCGTACTGACCGGCATGGCGCCTAGAGCACGCGTCTAGTTGGCCGCGTTCGCGCCGAACACCGGCTGAGCGTCCGTCGAGACGCCCACCGAGGACGCCGACAGGGAGCGGGAGCCGGTCGTCGTGATCTTCGTGCCGTTGGAGGGCAGGTAGACCAGCGAGCCGTTGCCGGTGTTCTCGCCGTACGCGCCGACCGTCAGGTCCGCCTTGCCGTCGGCGGTGACGTCGGTGAGCTTCACCTCGCCGCCGAACCAGTCGTCCTTCTCGTCCGAGCCGGGCACACCGGCTGTGGACTGGGCGAAGTACTGGTACCCGGAGCCGGTGTTCAGGCCGGACGCCGAGCCGTAGAGAACGGTCACCGCGCCGGTGTTCACCACGCCGTTCAGGTTCTCGCCGGGCGCGCCGGCCGCCAGGTCCGCGTACCCGTCGCCGTTGATGTCGCCGAGCGACAGCTCGCTGCCGAACCAGTCGCCGCGCTCCGAGGAGCCGGGCACGTTGCCGCTGTTCTGCGTCACGGCGACGGCGGCGGCCGGGCCGTCGGCGGAGCCGTAGATGATGTGGACCTTGCCGCCGGTGGAGGACTCGGGCACGGACGGCTCGCTGCTGTCGTTGGCCGGGTCCCACTCCTGGCCGGTGACGATGTCGCCGAAGCCGTCGCCGTTGACGTCGGCGACACCGGTGATGATGCCGCGCTTCAGCTCCCGTGCCGACGAGGCGTCAAGGCCGGAGGCCGAGCCCGGCACGTAGAAGTTGGTGTTGTAGCCGATGTCGCTGTCGGTCTCGTAACCGTCGACGACCAGGTCGGTCCGCTTGTCGCCGTTGACGTCGCCCGCGGTGAGCACGAGCGGGCCCCCCTCGCCACCGGACGCGATGTCCGTCTTGAAGGTGTAACGGCCGCCGTACGTACCCGACTTGGTGATGCCGCCCTTGAAGACGTACACCGTGCTCGACGAGGAGCCGACCGCGAGGTCCTCCGTGCCGTCGCCGTCGAAGTCGCCCGCGGCGAGCGACCTGCCCCAGCGGTCGTGCGAGGAGACCGCCGGGTCCTTGATCGTCGTACCGCCGGACAGCCCGCCCGCCGAGCCCCACATGACGAGGACCGTGCCGCCGTCGGTGTCGCCGTCCACGTCCTCCTCGGACGCGGACACGGCGAGGTCGTCGTAGCCGTCGGAGTTGAAGTCGCCGTACGCGCTGACCCAGCCGAACCCGTCGCCGGTCTCGGCGGTGCCGGGCACGCCCGTGGTGCTCTGGCTGATGGTGGCGCGCTTCGTGGAGGTCACGCCGCTCGCCGAGCCGTACAGGGCGACGATCTGGCCGGCCTGCTTCTTGCCGCCGACGGTGGCCGAACCGGCCGAGTACGCGACGTCGCCGAAGCCGTCGCCGTTGAAGTCCGCCACGGGGTGGTGAACCGAGTCCCCGGCCGTCGCCGTCGCGGCCGAGAACGTGAGCAGACCGCCCGTCAACGCGGCCGCGGCGGCCGTCGCGAGGGCGATTCTCCGGTGCTTCTTGTGCATGCGGGATTCTCCTGCGGCATGCGGGGACGCCTGGCGGGCGTCCACAGTCAATGGGGTGCGCGTACCGCCCGTGTTCGCCGGGAGTTCTCCTCGGCTTTGCGGGCGGTTGGCGATCAGGAGACCCGTGGAGAGGGTGAAGGGTTGTACGTGACTTCAGAGAATTATGAGGCTGATGGGACAGCTCGGCTCAGCTCGAAGTCGGCGACGGCGAGAACGAGGGTCGTGCCCGACGCGGGCGGCCGCACGGTGACGATGTTCGCCCGTCTGTCATGACCTACTTAGTCTCGTCGATCAGTGAGACGGGTGTGGCGGATCACCAGGGATCCGCCACACCCTCACTGGCGCACGCAGGGGCTGGTCAGCGCCACTCGGGCGGGATGTTGGCGATCTGCTTCAGCAGGTCCCAGTCCTTCGGCCGGAGTGTCGGAGAACGCCACTGGGCGCCATTCCCGATCCAGTGACCGCGGTACTCACGGATCTCTGTCAGCTCCTCCCAGGTGGGCTCTCCCATGCCGCCGATACCGGACTTGGCTCCGCAGCACGGACAGATGGCACCGGTGGGGACGCCGTTCTCCCAGAAGCGCTCCTCGTCGTATCCGCAGACGCGACAGAAGTCCTCGACGTCCTCGGCTCCCGTGATGTTTTGCTCGTCTGTCATGAAGTTCCTCGCTGTACTGTCACGCCCCGGGGCAAAACGGCCGCGGCGCAGGAAGGGCCCCAGCAGACGGCATCGCTCTCTGCGGGCCAATCAGGGGCAGTTGGTGTCGGTGGCCGCCAACGAAACGCCGGACGGTGAGCCTCCAGCACGCGCCAGGTCTACATCTGGTCGATCAGTGAGACCGGGTGTGGCGGATCACCAGGGATCCGCCACACCCTCACCGGCCCAGGCAGGCGCCGGTCAGCGCCACTCGGGCGGGATGTTGGCGATCTGCTTCAGCAGGTCCCAGTCCTTGGGTTTGTCGAGCGGAGAATCCCAATTCGCTCCGTGTCCGACCCACTCCCCGCGGTAGTCGCGAATCCCCCTGAGGCTCAGGTCCTTGATGTCGGATTCATTGCCGCAGCACGGACAGATGGCGTTCGTCGGCCAGCCGTGCTCCCAGAAGAGCTCCTCGTCGTATCCGCAGACACGACAGACACTCTCCTCCTCGGGGCCGGGCGGCGGCGGGAATTCCTGTTCCGTCGACATCGTCATCTCTCACTTCGTAGTGTTCCCGATTCCTGCGCCTAACGTTCACGCTGCCCCTGGGCCCGCAGGTAGTCCTCGAGGGTGGGCCAGATGTCCGTTCTGAATCCGCGCGGATTACTCGGGCTCCTCGGTGCGGGCCTGTTCATGGTCTTGGGCAGTCCGTCGGCATCGTAAGAAGCGAGCGTGTTGGTGTTCTTGTCGTAAACGACGTACCCGCTAGGGTTGCCGTTTCTGTCCGGCGCGCGGTCCCAGACCCGGAAGCCCGCTGGAGGTGTCGGCGAGTCGGCCACCGAGCGGTATCTGTGGGCGAGCTCGATGTACTGCTTGGCCGAGCTCAACTCCGGGAACTCCGCCTTGTGGTCGGACCAGTGCTTCGCCGCGTTCCGCGCGTGCGGGCGCCTCCTGTTCGCCGCCCAGATGTGCGGCACCTTTCCCTGGGCCTTCTGGGCCTTGGCGAACGCCTCGAAAGCACCGAGCCCGCTCTTGCCCCACTTGCCCGTGGTCGCTGCCCAGCCGATGAAGGGAACCGCTGCCGCGCAGGACAGGGCGGAGTTGACGGCGTCGCCCTCGGCGCCGTACCAGCCGCAGTTGAGAAGGTCCGCGACCTCGCCGAAGCCGGGGACCAGGCCGCCGGCGTCGAGGATGAGGTGGCCGGCGCCGCTGACGTAGTCCCACCAGTCGGCCTCGTCCTCGGCTGCCGCGGCGCCGAAGGCGTCCTCCATCGTCTGGAGTTCCGCCGTGGCCTTGCGCTCCTCCTCGTTCCTGCGCTGCTCCTCGGCTTCCTGCACGAGCTTCTCGGCCGTGGCGATCCAGGCCTGGATGGCCGCCTTGTTCGCCGCCGCGGAGTCCTTGCCCGCTGCTACGGCCGAGGCGCGGGCGGCGTTGGCCGCCTGCCATGCCTCTCCGGCGGATCCGGCCGCGGCTGAGGCCGAGGACTCCGCACGCGCAGCCGAGTTGCTCGCATCGCGCGCGGCGCGGTGGGCGTCCGCTTCCGCCTGGCGTGCGGTCTTCGCGGACGCCGCCGCCTTCGACGCGGATGCCTCCGCGTCCTTGGCGGACTTGCGGGCCTCCTCCGCGTGCGTTCTGGCCTTATCGGCCGACTCGTTCGCCGCCTTCGCCCAGCCGGCGGCCTCGATGGCCTCCTTGCGCGCCTCGGCCGCCGCCTTGAGAGCCTCGGCCGCGTTCTTCTGAGCGGTCGCGGAGGCGCCGGCGGCGGAGGAGATCAGCCGCTGCACGCGGGCAACATGGGTCGTGCTCAGCAGGTCCTGGCGCAGTGCCTTGTACTGCCCGACCTCGATGAAGGCGTGCAGCAGCTGCGGCGGGCCCTCCAGGGCGACACGTGCGGCAGCCTCGACCTCAGGGCCGCCGCTTTCCTGCAGTTGCACCGCGCGGACGCGCTCGTCCTGGGTGCGGGCCGTGTAGTAGCCGGTGCTGATGAACTCCCGCAGCTTCTCGGTCGAATCGGCGTCGAGGGCGGCTTGCCCGGCCTGCATGACGCCGGGGCCTGCGCCTTCCATGAGCTGAACGACCTTGACGCGGTAGTCATTGGCGCCCGCGACATGCTGGCCCGTGCTCAGGAACGCGCTGATATCGGCGGAAGTGCCGTCGAGCGCGGCTTCCGCGGCCTGGCGCACACCGGCCGACTCGGCGTCAGAAGCCAGGCGTGCGGCACGGGCGTACTCGTCCTGTTCGTTCGCCTCATTCCAGCCGGTACGGATGTACTCGATGACCTGGTCGTCCGAGCCGGCCAGGGCCACTTCGGCGGCGGCGGCGCTCCAGGGGCCGCGGGTCCTGGCCATGTGCAGCGCTACCTTGCGGGCCTTGGTGGCCGCCTCCGGGCGGTCGGAGTCCGGGTCGGTGACCTCCCGGGCGAGCCGCTCGGCCTCCTCGTCGAGCCGCTTCGCCTCCTCGGCGGCCTGCCGCGCGTCGGCCCTGCGCTGGTCGTCGCGGTCCTTGAGGGACTTGGCGCGCTCGATCGCGGAGTCGGTACGGGCGACGAGCTCGGCCGACTCGACCTCACGGGCCAGAGTGTGCGTGGTACGGGCCTTGGTGACCGCCTCCGCGGCGTCGTCCGCCGCGTTCTTGGCCGCCTTGGCGTGTTTGGTGGACTCGGCGGCCGCGTCAGCCGCCTCTCCGGCGTGCTCGGCCGCGTCGTCCGCGGCAGCGGCGGCCTTCTCCGCGTGGTCGGCGGCCTTCTTGGCCGCGTCCCGCGCCTCGAACGCGGCCGTGGCCGCCCTGCGGGCCAGCGTCTCGGCCCGGTTGGCCGCCTTGGTGGCGGCGGCGGCATGCCGACGTGCCTCGGCGGCGGCGGCCCTGGCCCGTGCGGCCTGGGCGGCGGACACATTGGAGTGCCCGCTCGCCTCGGACGCGGCGTTCGCGGCGGCGTCGGCGTTGGCGCCGGCACTCGCCGCGGCCTTGGCCGCGTTGCCCGCCTCGGTGGCGGCGGTGCCCGCGAACCCGGCGGCCTCCGCCGCCTTCTTGGCGCCCTTGGCGGCATCGCGGGCGTCCTCGGCAGCCTTACGCGCGGCGGACGCCTTGCTCGCGTCGGTGGCGGCGGCAGCGGCGGCACCCCTCGCCCGGGACGCGGCCTGGGCAGCCGCGGCGGCAGCGGAGGCCGCCTGCGAGGCGGCGTTGGCGGCCACCCGGGCCGAGGTGTTGGCGGCCTGGGCGGACTCGATGGCTTCCTGGGCGGCGCGGGCCGCTCCCTTGGCCGCGTCCGCCGCGCGTCCCGCCGCGTTGGATGCCTGCTTGGCGTCGTTCTTGGCCGCCTCGGTCTCCCGTGCGGCCTTCTGCGCGGCTTCCTTGGCGAGTGCGCCCGCGGCGACGGCCCGAGCGGAGGCTTCCTTGGCGGCCTCCGTCTCCTTGGCGGCCTGGCGCCCGGCTTCCTGGGCGAGCGTGGCGAGTTCGGCGACGGTGGCCTGTTCCTGGTCGCGGGCGCGGGCGGTGTACTGGCCGACTTCCAGGAACTCGCGTACGTCCTCGATGGTGCCGTTCATCGCGAGCCTGGCGGCCTCACGGGTGGCCGGCCCGCCGGTGCTCATGATCTGGACGGTCTGCACCCGGGTGTCGTTGTCGCGGGCTGTGTACTGGCCGTCGTCCAGGAACTTGCGACGGTCCTCCGGTGACCCGTTCAGGGCCTGCTCGCCGGCCTTCTTCACACCGGGGCCACCGGCGGAGATGATCTGCGTGATCTGGACCCGGAGGTCCTGCTCGAGCGGGGCCTTCCAGCCGTCCTTGAGGAAGGCGCGCAGGTCCTCGGGGGTGCCGGCCAACGCCTTCTGCGCGGCCTCGCGTACCCCGCGACCGCCCGCGGAGAAGATCTGGACCGTGGCCACCCGGTCGTCGGAGAGCTGAGCGATGTCCTTCTCGTGGTCCAGGAATTCCCGGACGTCGGCGTCGGATCCCATCAGGGCGACCTCGGCGGCAGCCTTGACGCCCGGGCCGCCCGTCTTCCACAGCTCTACAACCCGGCCGCGGTCGGTGGCGGGGAGGTGGTCGGTGACTGTGCCGTATTCGTCCCAGTCGATCACCTCGTCGGCGGTGGCCGGAGCGGCTCCGACGACTCCCGCGACGAGAGCGAGGAACAGGCTCAGGCACAGCGCACGCATCGCGGCGACCGCACCTTTTCTCCGTATGTACCGCCGGTTGTTGATTCCCCCCGGTCTCTCTCCGCTCGCGCGGAAAAATCCGAATCGGAAACGATTTCTTCGTCTCAAGGAACGAGCACCCCTCCGTGTGCCGACAACTCCCCTGTCCGTCTTGCGGCTTTGGCTTGGCTCTGAGTGGACATGGGCGGAAGCCGGCGCGGGGCAAGCCTGGATCAGGGTGTGTAGGCAGGTCTTTTTCGCGGACGCCTGAGGCGGCCGACTGAACGTGATCCCCCGACCGGAGAGCGATCATAAGTTCAACTCAGAAGCTTCACAAAGTAGTTGACGGTGCTTTACATCACCTTTACGAGCGGTGGCTGTTGGGATACCTTCCCGTCTCACGTAACGAACCAGGGGGTCGTACGGGGGGTGGGGAAGAGCTCTGGGCTCTCGTGCTGCCGTAACGACGCCCGGAGAAACGAGAGACCACTCGTGCAGCTT
>NZ_JAAKZX010000182.1 GCF_011045025.1 Streptomyces ureilyticus | reverse complement strand
CCCCAGGTGGGGTCTGGGGCGCAGCCCCAGGGGACGGGAATGGGTAGGGGCGGCGGGGGCGCTATACCCCCCATGACCGACTACCGCATCGAGCACGACTCCATGGGCGAAGTCCGCGTCCCCCCACACGCCAAGTGGCGGGCCCAAACCCAGCGCGCCGTCGAGAACTTCCCCATCTCCGGCCAGCACATCGAGCGTGCGCACATCGAAGCGCTCGCCCGGATCAAGGCCGCCGCCGCCACGGTGAACGCCGAGCTCGGTGTGGTCGACAAGGACATCGCGGAGGCCATCCAGGACGCGGCCGGCGAGGTCGCCGAGGGGCGCTGGGACGAGCACTTCCCGGTGGACGTCTTCCAGACCGGTTCCGGCACTTCCTCCAACATGAACACCAACGAGGTCATCGCGACCCTCGCCAGTGAGCGGCTCGGCCGTGCCGTGCACCCGAACGACCACGTCAACGCCTCGCAGTCGTCGAACGACGTCTTCCCCTCCTCCATCCACATCGCCGCCACCGCCGCCGTCACCCGCGATCTCGTGCCCGCCCTGGAACACCTGGCCGCGTCGCTGGAGCGGAAGGCCGAGGAGTTCGCCGACGTCGTGAAGTCGGGGCGTACGCATCTGATGGACGCGACACCCGTGACGCTGGGCCAGGAGTTCGGCGGATACGCGGCCCAGGTGCGGTACGGGATCGAGCGGCTCGGCGCCTCGCTGCCGCGGCTGGCCGAACTGCCGCTGGGCGGTACGGCCGTGGGCACGGGCATCAACACCCCGCCCGGGTTCTCCGCCGCCGTGATCGCCGAGGTCGCGCGGACGACCGGGCTGCCGCTCACCGAGGCGCGCAACCACTTCGAGGCGCAGGGCGCGCGGGACGGGATCGTCGAGACGAGCGGGCAGTTGCGGACGATCGCGGTCGGGCTGACCAAGATCGCGAACGATCTGCGCTGGATGGCCTCGGGACCGCGGACCGGACTCGCCGAGATCAATCTCCCGGACCTCCAGCCCGGTTCGTCGATCATGCCGGGCAAGGTGAATCCGGTCATTCCCGAGGCCGTGCTCATGGTCGCCGCCCAGGTGACCGGAAACGACGCCACCGTCGCCGCGGCGGGCGCGGCCGGAAACTTCGAGCTCAACGTGATGCTTCCGGTCATCGCGAAGAACGTCCTGGAGTCCGTACGCCTCCTCGCGAACGTCTCCCGGCTGCTCGCCGACCGGACCGTGGACGGGATCACCGCGAACCGCGAACGGGCCCGCGAGTACGCCGAGTCGTCACCGTCCGTGGTGACGCCGCTCAACAAGTACATCGGGTACGAGGAGGCCGCGAAGGTGGCGAAAAAGTCCCTCTCCGAGCGCAAGACGATCCGCCAGGTCGTCCTGGAGTCCGGGTACGTCGACCGAGGCGATCTCACCCTCGAGCAGCTGGACGCGGCGCTGGATGTCCTGGGGATGACGCGCCCGTAACACCTTGCGGCCAGGCGCGCGAACCGTGACGCGCGCCGCAGCGTCGTATGGGCAAGGCACCTAAAATCCGGCCATGACAGAGGGTGGAGCGGTGGCAGACGTGCAGACGGGCGGAACGGCGGCGTTCTGGACGCCCGGGAGCCAGATCCTGTGGCGGTACCGGGAGAACGGCGGCCCGCGCGTCCACATCTGCCGTCCCGTGACCGTCGTACGGGACGACGCCGAGCTGCTCGCCGTATGGATGGCACCCGGCACCCAGTGCGTGCGGCCCATGATCGCCGACGGTACGCCCCTGCATGTGGAGCCGCTGGAGTCCCGCTACACCAGGCCGCGCACCGTACAGCGCGACCGCTGGTTCGGCACGGGCGTGCTGAAGCTGGCGCGGCCCGGTGAGCCGTGGTCGGTGTGGCTGTTCTGGGAGCCGGGCTGGAAGTTCAAGAACTGGTACGTCAACTTGGAGGAACCGCTGGTCAGATGGGCCGGTGGGGTCGACTCCGAGGACCACTTCCTGGACATCTGTGTGTACCCGGACCGGACCTGGGGCTGGCGCGACGAGGACGAGTTCGCGCAGGCTCAGCGAGACGGCCTGATGGGTCTTCAACTGGCCGAAGATGTACGGGAGGCGGGGCGGTCCGCGGTGGAGGTGATCCGCGCCTGGGGCCCGCCGTTCTCGGACGGCTGGCAGCACTGGCGCCCGGATCCGGCCTGGTCCGTGCCGTCGTTGCCGGACGACTGGGACCGTACGCCCACTCATGTGTCCACATGAGACCCTTGTTGCGCCCCCGTGGTACAACCGTAGGATCGTCCTCCGCAAGGGCTGCACGGCAGCAACAACTCCCGCGGCATGCGCTGGGCTTGACCGTACGTCACCGAGGGGCGGCAGGACGTGAGCGAGGGGTACGAGGGGTACCGTCGTACGGCTGGGAAACGGCTGGACGGGCTGTCCCGGTCGGCGTCGCCGGCCGGGCCCGGCTCTGAGAGCCTGTCTGAGCACGTGGGAATTCCGTTCCTGGGACACGTAATCCGGGTATCGGCATTCCTGCGGGCCAAACCGCACGCATGGCACGCAGCCCCGGACGGATGGATTCGACACGCGTGACGGAGCACCCCAACTCCCACGAGGGCCACCAGCCAGGAGCTGCCGGGCCCACCGCCCCCGCGGACCCCCGCGGGGCGCTGCTGCGTACCCCGGAGCCGCCGGCCCAGGGCTGCGGTTCCAACGCTTTACCGGCACAGAGCGGTCCGCTGGGCTCCCCCGCTTCCGCCGAAGCCCGCTCCGCCGCCACCGGTACGCCCGCGGGCGGCCATGGCACGCCCGCTCCCTCCGACGGCCACGGCCCGGCCGGGACGCCCGCGCCCGCGGGTCCCGAGCACTCCCAGCCGTCGGCCGCCGAACCCGATCCGCACCGGCCGCGCCCGGTGCCCGGATCCATTCCGGCGCAGTCGGAGGCGCCCGCCGTGCCGGACCGGCGTAAGGGGCAGAGCCCGGCGCCCGGTACGCCCATGCCCATGCGGCGGGACGGCGACCGGCTGCGTTTCGTGGGGGCCGCGACCCGGCGGATCGCCCGCGGCATAGACCTCGACGAGATCGTGATGGGCCTGTGCCGGGCCACCGTGCCGACCTACTCGGACGCGATCCTCGTCTATCTGCGCGATCCGCTGCCGGTCGGCGACGAGCGGCCCACCGGGCCCGTCGTCCTGCGGCTGCGGCGTACGGACCGGATCCCGGAGGACCGGGACACCGAGGGCTTCCTGCTGCCCGCGCTGCAGAGCGAGCCGGACCTCGGCGCGACCTCCGAGCTGTGCGAGGTGCGGCCGGGCGGCGCGCTCGCCGAGGTGCTGCGCGGCGTACGGCCCGTCTTCGCGGACGCGCCCGCGGCGCGCGCCGCGCTGCCCGAGCTGATCGGCGAGGAGCTGACCGTTCCCGGCGGCCAGCGCGCGATCCTCGCCCCGCTGCGCGGCCGCAGACGCGTGATCGGGGCGGCGCTCTTCCTGCGCCGCCCCGACCGGCCGGCCTTCGAGGCCGACGATCTCCTCGTCGCGGCCCAGCTCGCCACGCACAGCGCGCTCGGCATCGACAAGGCGGTGCTGTACGGCCGCGAGGCGTACATCGCCGACGAGTTGCAGCGCACGATGCTGCCCGAGACGCTGCCGCGCCCGACGGGTGTGCGGCTCGCCTCGCGCTACCTCCCGGCCGCCGAGACGGCGCGGGTCGGCGGCGACTGGTACGACGCGATTCCGCTGCCCGGCAGCCGGGTCGCCCTCGTCGTCGGCGACGTGATGGGCCACTCCATGACCTCGGCGGCCATCATGGGCCAGCTGCGCACGACCGCGCAGACCCTCGCCGGGCTCGATCTGCCCCCGCAGGAGGTGCTGCACCACCTCGACGAGCAGGCCCAGCGGCTGGGCACGGACCGTATGGCGACCTGTCTGTACGCCGTGTACGACCCGGTCGCGCACCGGATCACCATCGCCAACGCCGGCCATCCCCCGCCGGTCCTGCTGCACCTGGGCGGCCGGGCCGAGGTGCTGCGGGTGCCGCCGGGCGCCCCCATCGGCGTAGGAGGCGTGGACTTCGAGGCGGTCGAACTGGACGCGCCCGCCGGGGCCACGCTGCTGCTCTACACCGACGGTCTGGTCGAGTCCCGGCTGCGCGACGTATGGACCGGGATAGAGCAGCTGCGCGAACGGCTCGCCGCCACCGCGCAGTTGACCGGTGCGGACCACTCGCCGCCGCTCGAGGCGCTGTGCGACGAGGTCCTCGACATGCTCGGCCCGGGCGACCGGGACGACGACATCGCACTGCTCGCCGCCCGCTTCGACGGCATCGCGCCCAGCGATGTCGCGGTCTGGCATCTGGACCCCGAGGAGACGGCACCGGGCCGGGCCCGGCGGCTCGCCCGGCGTGCGCTGTCCCGCTGGGACATGGAGGAGATGAGCGACTCCGTGGAGCTGCTCGTCAGCGAGGTCGTCACCAACGCCGTGCGCTATGCCTCACGGCCCGTCTCGCTGCGCCTGCTGCGCACGGACGTACTGCGCTGCGAGGTCGGCGACGACGTACCCCAGCTCCCGCGGCTGCGCCAGGCGCGCGCCACGGACGAGGGCGGACGCGGCCTGTACCTGGTGAACAGGCTGGCCAGGCGCTGGGGCGCGACCCGGCTCAGTACAGGCAAGGTGGTCTGGTTCGAGCTCGGGGTGCCGTCCGCTTCGTAGCGGCGCGGGGGTAGGGGCACAGGGGGCGCGGTCCCCGGTCGGCCGACGGCCGCGGTGCCGCCCTCAGCACACCACGGACACTTCCCGCACTCCTGCCGCGGCCGTCCCTTCTTTCCACCCGCTTCCGCGCAGCGGCCCCGGCCGCACGAGCGCCTCCCGTACGGCCCCCTCGACCGCGGCCATCCCTCCCGGCTTCCTTGCGGCGGCCCCGGCGCTCCATCGGGCGGCACGCACGCGGTGCGGCGCGGGCGGTACCGGTCGTTGGCCTGTCTGAGTGGAGTTGCGGCGATGGCGCGCAAGGCGCGTTGTGCGGTGGGGTTCCGGCGCATGGAATGACTCGCCGGGGCTCAGGTTCGGGCACCCGCAATCAGATCTCCGGGAGGATGCATGCCTTCTGCCACTGTCCGCCGCGCCGTCACCGCCGGCGCCCTGACCACCGCATTCGCTCTTTCGCTGTCCGTACCGGCCTCGGGAACGGCCAAGGCCAACGACAACGACATCGTGCGGATGCAGTTCACGGGCTACACCACGATCGACACAAGCCCAAGGTTCGTCGAACCCGGCGACAGCTGGACCACCTACCTGGACCTGTACACCCCCAAGAAGAAGTTCGCCGGCGACGCCAGCTCGCGGTGCACCGCCATCGAAGCCGATGAGGACCTGCTGACCACGCAGTGCTCACGGGTGCTGCGCCTCAAGAGCGGGACAATCAGCCTCCACGACACGATTACCCGCAAGAACGAGAAGCCCCTCACCGCCAAGACCGCCATCGTGGGCGGCACGGGCCTCTACAACGACGCCGAGGGAGAGGGCTACATCACCCTGAAGGGCGACCACATCCACTTCGACCTTCACGTCGATGACTGACCGGTGCACCTCGCCGCAGGAACGACCTGCGTGGAATGACTCGCCCATGCTCCAGAAGGCCTGGGGCACTTTCTTCGGCCTGGAGGTTCCGTGATCAAGTCGGCTGTCCGTGGTGTCGTCGTCACCGCCCTCACCACCACGCTCGCCCTTCTTCCGACGCTGGCACAGGCCGAGGAGACGGGCCAGGACGACAACGAGAGGCTCAGACTGACGGGCGTCACGTGGCTCGACACGACGCCCGAGAGCATCGAGGTCGGTGACAGCTGGGCGACCCGTCTGCAGCTGTACACCGAGAAGACGAAGAAGACGGACAAGAAGCAGCCAGGCAAGAAGCAGCTGCAGTACGTCGGTGACGGTGGGTCGGAGTGCGGCGCGGTCCGGGTTCATAAGAACCACGTGACCACGCAGTGCGAACGCACGCTGCGTCTGAAGCAGGGGACGCTGACGCTCAGCGACATGATCACCTACAACCCGAAGGCGGGCGTGACGGCCAAGACCGGCATCATCGGCGGCACCGGCAAATACCTCTCCGCCTACGGCGAAGGCTCCATCACCCTGAAAGGTCGATACGTCCATATTGACCTACTCGTCGAAGAATGACGCCGGGCATATCTGACACACCCGATCGGTGCGGGAGACGCTGTGCGCGTCCCCGCACCGATGTCGTTTCCGCCACCCTCCCTCATGTGCCGTCACTTCACTCACGTGCCGTCATTCACGTGCCTTCACTCGCTTATACCGGAGGTCTTCTCAACGAGGCGAGTGAACACTATGAGCACCCCAAGGGCGGGAGGAAGGCTGGCCAGCGTCCACAGGACAAAGAATCCCCCCATCCCCCCGACCAACATACGCAAGGGCGTCGGTGCGTCCTCGGGAACTCCGGCCACCACCAGGAGGCAGATGGTGGACAGGATGCCCATGGCAATCACCGTGAAGAACGGCCACAGGTAATTGGTGATGGGCAGGATGCGCGCTTTTCTCGCCTTTCGCAGAAAGGTGTTGTCACAGGCGCGCGTAATCATCGCCAGGATGGCGAACACGGACCCGATGATGACACCCACCATGGAGACGGCGACGCCCAGCGCCTCCTCGATCGGCAGGTCGCCGTCATGCCCGAGCCAGGCGCCACCCGCCCCACCCAGGGTCGCGAACAGCGGCTCCCCCCACCACCAGCTCCGCAGGCTCACGTGTACGAGCTTCACGAACTCCTTGAAGTACTTGTCTCCCAGAGTTCGTCCGCTGGGTTCCCCCGGGTACGAGTGGTCATTCTGGTTTCCCGTGTTCATGAAAGCCCCCACCCGCTGGCGGCCGCTCTCACTGAGCCGCGTTTTCGCGGCTCAGTTCCTCGTCGAATGCACCCTCCTCACCGGCGGTGCGGGATTCCGTCATCGCCACCCTTGCACTTTTCCGCTTCTACTTCCGAGCCGTACGAACTCATGTCACGTATCGCGTCGTACAGCGACGCGCAGCGCTCGACGGGAGGATCCGCCACTGATTCGGCTTCGGAAACCCCAGCGGTGTGGTCGGGGCGGGCCGGATTGACCTCCGGTTCACGCGGGAGGCCGACGATGAAGTCGTGCGTGCCGACCGTGCGCTCAGCGAGCTCTCGAAGAGAACGATCCATGGCTCGTCCAACCTTTCGTCTGCGTGCCGGATTGCGCCGCCCGGAATCGGCAAAACATGTGATCGACCATACGCTCGTGCCACCGAATGGTCCCGCTATAGCGACATTTGGGTGAATTTCGGGTGAACGCGGTGATCTGCTTAGCCCTACGGCGTCCCCCGCGTTGCCGACGGCCGACGAGGAGCGTTTGCTGCTGGAGTGGACACGGCAGCGATCTGCGGACCGTCGGCTGCGGCTCCGCCGCGTGCGAGGCGTGCTGCCCGCGCGACGGAGCCGCACAACGCTGGGGCGCGACCCGGCTCCGTACGGGCAAGGTGGTCTGGTTCGGACTGAACCGAGGCTGTCCGCTCGGGCGGCACCCGGCGCTCGCCAAATGCCAGAAACCCCGCGCCTCTGAAGGGGCGCGGGGCACTGTTTCGCTACGGGACCACCGGGTTCGCTACGGGACCACCGGGCCCGTGTCCGCGCCGCCGTCCCCGCCGCCTCCGTCGTCCGGGGGCGACTCGGGCGGTGGGACCGGGTCCTGGCTGGGCTCGTCGGGCGACGGCGGATCGATGGGCTCGTCCGACGGCGGATCCGCACTGGGCTCCGGCGCCGGCTGCTCCGGCTGGCTCGGGGGCTGCGGTGCGGGCTCTTCGGGCGTCGGCTCCTCGGGCGTCGGCTCCGGCTCCGGGGGAGGCGGCGGGGTGAACGTCGGCTGGACGCCCGAGCCCTGCTCCGTCTCCAGGTCGAACTTGCTGACGTCGCCCATCGCGTTGAAGGTGTACGCCGCCCAGATCGCGGCCGGGAAGCCACCGCCGTTGACCCGGCCGCCGCCGGCCGCGCCCTGCAGCGAGACCTGACTGAACTCCTTGACCTTCACAGGCTTGTCTTTCCCGCACCGCGTGGTGCCCGCCTTGGCCGCTTCGCCGAACAGGCCCACCGAGGTGACGAGTTTCGGGGTGTAACCGGTGAACCAGGCCGACCTGTTGCAGTCGGACGTACCCGTCTTGCCCGCGACCTGCTGGCCGTCACGCGCCGGATTCTCGCGCACCGACGTCCTGGCCGTACCGTCGTCGACCACGCCGGTGAGGACCGACGTGACCGTGTCGGCGGCCTCGCGGCTGATGACCTGGTCGCCGATCGCGTCCGGGAGGTCGACCGTACGGTCCTTGTGCTCGACGCTCTTGATCACGGCGGGGGTGACCTTCTCGCCGTGGTTGGCGAGGGTCGCGTACACCCCGGCCATCTCCATCGGGCTCGCGCCCATCGTGCCGAGGGTCTGCGCGGGCACGGCCTGCATGTCCGCGCCGTCCATGCCGAGATCGCCCGCGGTCTTCATGACCTGGTCCATGCCGACGTCGACGCCCATCTGCGCGAAGACGGAGTTGATGGACTTGTTCATCGCCGTCTGCACGGTGACCCGGCCGTAGTCGACGTCGTCCTCGTTCGGGGGCTTGAACCCGACCTTCTTGCCGTTGTCCGTGACGGGACGCTTGCTGGTGCCGTCGTAGACGGTGTCCGCCGTGATCGGCGTGCCGTCCTGCGTCTCGGCCTCCTTCTCCACGGCGGCGGCGAGGATCACCGGCTTGAAGGTGGAGGCGGGCTGGTAGTCGGTACGGGTCGCGTTGTTCGTGTAGTGCTTCAGGTAGTCCACACCGCCGTACAGCGCGACGACCTTGCCCGTCTTCGGGTCGACGGAGACGGCTCCGGCCTGGACGTCGGCGTCGATCTTGCGCTTCTCGGCGTCCAGCTTGCTGGTCAGCTGCGATTTGACGGCCTTCTCGAGCTGCGCCTGCTTCTTCTGGTCGATGTTCAGCGTGATGGTCCAGCCGCCCCGGTCGACCAACGCCTTGGCCTCGTCCGCGTCGGTGGCCGTGCCCTGGGCGATGAGCTGACGCTCCAGCTGCCTGTTGGCCGCCTCCACGAGATAGCCCCTCTGGCCTTCCAGGCCCGGCGCACCCTTCGGCGCCTTGGGCTCGGGGAACTTCATGTCGTCGCGCTCGGCGGGATCGAGCTCGTTCATCTCGACCATGTTGTTCAGTACGTATGCCCAGCGCTGCTTGACGAGTTCCCTGCCGGTGTCCGTCGCAACCGCCCAGTCGTACTGGCTCGGGGCCTGCAACACCGCGGCGAGGTAGGCGCCCTGCGCCACCGTCAGTTTGCTTGCGTCGACGCGGTAGTACGCCTGGGCGGCGGCCTGGATGCCGTAGGCGTTGCGGCCGTAGTAGCTGGTGTTGATGTAGCCGGCGAGGATGTAGTCCTTGGACTTCTGCCGGTCCACCTTGAGCGAGATGACGAGCTCTTTGAGCTTGCGAGTGACGGTCTGGTCCTGGTCGAGGTAGTAGTTCTTGACGTACTGCTGGGTGATCGTCGAACCACCCTGCTTGCCCTTGCCGGAGAGCGTGTTGATCAGACCGCGGGTGGTGCCCTTGAAGTCGACGCCGGCGTCTTTGTAGAAGGACTTGTTCTCGGCGGCGACGAAGGCCTGCTGGACGGGCTTGGGGACCTCGGCGAGGTCCACGATCTCGCGGTTCTTGTCACCGTGGCGCGCGAGGGTCGTCTTGCCGTCGCTGTACCGGTAGATATTGCTCTGTTGCTGCGCCGCCGCCGTGGCCGCGCTGCCCTTGGGCACGTCGATGAGCAGATACATCACGACAAAGGCGGCCATACCGAGCAGGCAGAGGCCGAAGAACGAGCCCAGGACCTTCTTCCAGGTGAAGAAGCGGCGTATGCCGCCGCGCTCGTCGGAGCGCTTCGGGGCGGCACGGCGGCGGCCACCGCCCTGCCGCGCCCGTCTCTCTTCCGCTCTTCCCATGGGTCCGATCCGCTCCGCTTCGCCTTCAGTGTCCGTTCAACTCACGCGTCACACAGGTTCGCCAGTCAAGTCAGCTCAGCAAACTAACACCACGCGTTGTGACATAGGACTGCCGATCCGGTCTTTTCCGGACGTGACAATCAGCACCCGTCAACAACCGTCTCAAAGGAATCGACGGCCGAAAGGGGTAGAAGGTTGCCCCGCACGCGTACGTGTGAGCCGTCTCGCGCCGGACGGCTCAGGCCCTCCCGGCCCACGAGGGCACCCCCGGCCCGTGTAGCAGAACCGTGACAATCGGCCCCGACCTGCACTCCCGTACGCCCTGCCGTGGTCTACACACAGCGCGTATACACGCGGTGTATACGCGCTGTGTAGAGTGCTCCGCATGTCCATCGGTCACACCCTTCTGGGGCTCCTGGAGTCGGGACCGCGTCACGGTTACGACCTGAAGCGGGCCTTCGACGAGAAGTTCGGTCACGACCGGCCGCTGCACTACGGCCAGGTCTACTCGACGATGTCGCGCCTGCTGAAGAACGGCCTCGTGGAGGTCGACGGGGTAGAGGCGGGCGACGGTCCGGAGCGGAAGCGGTACGCGATCACCGAGGCCGGCGTCACCGACGTCCAGCGGTGGCTCGCGACGCCGGAGAAGCCGGAGCCGTATCTCCAGTCGACCCTCTACACCAAGGTCGTCCTCGCGCTGCTCACGCACCGGAACGCCGTCGAGATCCTCGACGCGCAGCGCTCCGAGCATCTGCGCATGATGCGGATCCTCACCGACCGCAAGCGCAAAGGCGATCTCGCCGACCAGCTGATCTGCGACCATGCCCTCTTCCATCTCGAGGCCGACCTGCGGTGGCTGGAACTCACCGCCGCTCGCCTCGACAAGCTCGCCGAGGCGGTGATCCGATGACCCCCGAAGGTTCCCTGCTCGCGGCCGTCGACCTGCGCAAGACGTACGGACCGACCACCGCGCTGGACGGCGCGGAGTTCTCCATCCACCCCGGCGAAGTCGTCGCGGTGATGGGCCCGTCCGGCTCCGGAAAGTCGACCCTGCTGCACTGTCTCGCCGGGATCGTGACGCCCGACTCCGGCTCGATCACGTACGACGGCCAGGAGATGGCGACGATGAACGACGCCCGGCGCAGCGCGCTCAGGCGCTCGGAGTTCGGCTTCGTCTTCCAGTTCGGCCAGCTCGTACCGGAGTTGAGCTGCGTGGAGAACGTAGCCCTGCCGCTGCGTCTGAACGGCACCGGCCGCAAGTCGGCCGAGCGCACCGCCCTGCAGTGGATGGAGCGCCTGGAGGTCGACGACCTCAAGGGCAAGCGGCCCGGCGAGGTCTCCGGCGGCCAGGGGCAGCGCGTCGCCGTGGCCCGCTCGCTGGTCACCAGCCCGCGCGTGCTGTTCGCCGACGAGCCCACCGGCGCGCTCGACTCCCTCAACGGTGAGCGTGTCATGGACCTGCTTACGGACGCCGCCCGGTCCGCCAACGCCGCCGTCGTCCTCGTCACGCACGAGGCCCGCGTCGCCGCGTACTCGGACCGCGAGATCGTCGTACGCGACGGGAAGTCCCGGGACATGGAGCGCGTCGTATGAGCTTGCGTCAGTGGTCGCGCGACCTCGGTATGGGCTTCAGGTTCGCGTTCACCGGCGGGCGTGAGAGCTGGGGGCGCGTGCTGCTCACCGCTGTCGGTGTCGGCCTGGGGGTGGCACTGCTGCTGCTCACCACGGCGATTCCGAACGCGCTGCAGGTCCGGAGCGACCGCGAGTACGCCCGTGCCGACAGTACGTACAGCGGTCAAGCCATTCCTCCCCGGGCCGACAACACCTTGCTCGTCGCGGACGTCGACACGGAGTTCCGCGGACAGGGCGTCCGTGGGCGGCAGTTGGAGCCCGAGGGGTCCAAGGCGCCCTTGCCGCCCGGGGTGGGGAAGTTCCCGGCACCGGGCGAGATGGTGGTCTCGCCGGCGCTTCAGGAGCTGCTGAACTCCCAGGACGGCAAGCTGCTGCGCGAGCGGCTGCCGTACCGCGTCACCGGCACCATCGGCGAGACCGGCCTCATCGGCTCGGCCGAACTCGCCTTCTACGCGGGCGGCGACGGACTCGGCCCGAAGGTCAACGGCAGCGCGGTCACGCGCATCGACACCTTCCAGCCCAGGAAGGCGCCGTCGGAGCGGATGGACCCCGTCCTCCTTCTGCTGGTTCTCGTGGTCTTCGTGGTGCTGCTGATGCCGGTCGGTGTCTTCATCGCCGCGGCCGTGCGCTTCGGCGGGGAACGGCGCGACCGCAGGCTCGCGGCACTGCGCCTGGTCGGCTCCGACAGCCGGATGACCCGGCGGATCGCCGCGGGCGAGGCTCTCGCGGGAGCATTGCTCGGGCTGATCTTCGGCATCGGCTTCTTCTTGATCGGCCGTCAGATCGCGGGCTCGATCGAGCTCTTCGACGTCAGCGTCTTCCCGAGCTACCTCAACCCGACGCCCACCCTTGCCCTGCTGGTCGCGATCGCCGTCCCGGCCGCCGCGGTGGGGGTGACGCTGCTCGCACTGCGCGGGGTCGTCATCGAGCCGCTCGGCGTGGTGCGTACGGCCCGGCCCGCGCGGCGCCGGCTGTGGTGGCGGCTGCTGCTGCCACTGGGCGGACTCGCACTGCTCTACCCGATGATCGGGCAGGGCCGGACCAACGGCGACTTCAACCAGTTCATGGTGGTCGGTGGTGTCATCCTGCTGCTGGTCGGCATCACCGCGCTGCTGCCCTGGATCGTCGAGGCGGTCGTCGGGCGCCTCGGCTCCGGCGGCGTTGCCTGGCAACTGGCCGTACGGCGCCTCCAGTTGAGCAGCGGTACGGCGGCCCGCATGGTCAACGGCATCGCGGTGGCGGTGGCAGGGGCGATCGCCCTGCAGATGGTGTTCTCCGGAGTGTCCAACGACTACACGGAGGACACGGGCCAGGACGTCTCCCGCGCCCAGATGACGGTTCGCCTGCCGAGCAAGGTTCCGCTGGCGGAGGCCGACCGGCAGTTGAAGCAGACCAAGGGCGTACGGCACACGCTCGCGCTGTCCGACGGTGCGGTGGCCGACCGGCGGAAGGAACCCGTGAACGCCGCGAACCTGACCGTCGGCGACTGCGCGGCCCTGCGTCAGGTGGCCAAGCTGCCCTCGTGCCGCGACGGCGACGTCTTCACCGTCCAGAACGCCGAGTACGACACGGCCACGCCGAAGCTGGGCAAGCCCGGCAGGAAGCTCTACATCGACCCGTCCTACAGCACTTCCCGGGGCAAGGAGGTCGTCTGGACGATGCCCCAGGGCATCAAGCAGGCCGCGCAGGGCAAGGACCCGACAGGCTGGGCGCGCGAGGGCATCCTCGCCACCCCGGGCGCCCTGCCCGCGAAGGCCGCGCCCGCCATCTCCGGCGGGGTCTACGTCGGGCTCGACGAGTCGGTGCCGGACGCCCGCGAGTACGTACGGAACACGGCGGCGCGGCTCGATCCGCTCGCGGACTCCACGGCCATGGCCGCGACCTCGGAGGCTCGGCGCTTCGAGTCCATCCGTACCGGCCTGTTCGTCGGCGCGGCCTGCGTCCTGCTCCTGATCGGGGCGAGCCTGCTCGTCTCCCAACTGGAGCAGCTGCGCGAGCGCAAGAGGCTCCTGTCCGCCCTGGTCGCCTTCGGTACCCGGCGCCGCACACTGAGCCTGTCGGTGCTGTGGCAGACCGCCATCCCGATCACGCTCGGCCTGGTCCTCGCCTCGGCGGTGGGCCTGACGCTCGGCGCGGTCCTGCTGAGGATGGCGAGCACGCCGGTACGCGTCGACTGGTCGAGCGTCCTCGCGATGACGGGCATCGGCGCGGGAGTCGTCCTCGTGGTGACCCTCTTCAGCCTGCCGCCGCTGCTGCGGCTGATGCGGCCGGAGGGCTTGCGCACGGAGTAGTGCAGGGGGCTCCGCCCCCTACGACCCCCGCTCCTCAGACGCCGGAGCGGCTGAAAGGCGGCCGGAGGACTGCGAACCGAGCCGCTACCAGGGCTCCGCCTCCTGTCCCGCACTCCTCAACGCCGGAGGGGCCGATTCTCAGCCCCTCCGGCATAGTGTTGCCGCATGGCTCTCGAGATTCCCGATTACGCCAAGGATCTGCGGCGGAACCTCGACTCCGTGATCGGCGACAGCCCGCTGCCCCCGCAGCGGCTTTGGGGCACGGTGCTGGCCTGTGCGATCGCCTCGCGCTCGCCCCTGCTGCTGCGTGAGGTGGCTCGGGAGGCCGCCGGGAAGCTCTCTCCCGAGGCGTATGCGGCCGCCAAGTCCGCCGCCGCGACCATGGCGATGACCAACGTCTTCCACCGCACCCGGCATCTGCTCTCCGACCCGGAGTACGGGAACCTGCGGGCCGGTCTGCGTACGAACGTCCTCGGTCACCCGGGAGTCGACAGGACGGACCACGAGTTCTGGTCCCTCGCCGTGTCCGCCGTCAACGGCTGCGGCGACTGCCTCGACTCCCATGAGCGGGCGCTCCGCAAGGCGGGCGTGGACCGCGAGACGATCCAGGAGGCGTTCAAGATCGCCTCGGTGATCCATGCCGTCGCGGTCACGCTGGACGCGGAGGCCGTACTGGCGGAGGAGTAGCCCCGGTTGCTACTCCGGCCCCGGCTTGTCCGAAGGCGGCGCCTCCGCCGGAGCCGAAGTCGGACCCGTAGCTGGGCTCGGACCCGGGCCCGGAGCCGGAGCCGTCTCCGGCGCAGGACCCGCCCCCGGAACACGACCCGCCCCCGGCGCCGCGTCGGTCGCCGTCGCCCCGTGCGGCGCCGGAGAGTGCCGTAGCGACGCCTCACGGGAGTGTGCGCGCAGGTAGCCGACCACCGTGTTCGTCACGGCGACCAGCGGCACCGCCACCACCGCGCCGCCGATCCCGGCGACGAGGCCGCCCGCCGCGACCGCCAGCACCACCGCGAGGGGGTGGACGCGGACCGCGCGGCCCAGGATGAAGGGCTGGAGGATGTGGCCCTCGATCTGCTGGACCGCCAGCACGACGACCAGGGTCATGACGGCCGTGAAGACGCCCTGCGTCACCAACGCGACCACCACCGCTAGCGCCCCCGACACGACGGCGCCGACGAGCGGGATGAACGCGAACAGGAAGATGAACACGGCGAGCGGAACGGCCATCGGGACATCGAGGAAGAAGATGCCGAGACCGATGAAGACGGCGTCGATCAACGCCACAAGAACCGTGCCGCGGACGTAGGCGGTAAGCGTCCGCCAGGCGCGCGGGCCCGCGCCCGCGACGCCGGGACGGGCTGCGGCCGGGACGAGCTTGAGCGTCCACTGCCAGATGCGCTTGCCGTCGTAGAGCAGGAACAGCGTCGAGAACATCGTCAGGAGGATGCCGGTCAGCGCCTCGACGATGACCGTGACGCCTTCCAGGCCCGCCGAGGTGATCTCGTCCGTGTTCTCGCTGATCGCCTCGCGCAGGTTCTGCGCGATGTCGTTGATCTGGTCCTCGGTGACGTGGAAGGGGCTGTTGAGCAGCCAGCGGCGCAGTTCGTCGATGCCGTCCTGGATCTCGTCGGAGAGGTTGTCGATGTTCTCCATGACCTGCCAGGTCACGAACCATCCGATGAGCCCCATGATGACGAAGCCGAGGATCGCGGTGAGCGCGGTGGCGAGCCCGCGCGGCACCCCGTACCCATGCAGCCGGGCCACCGTGGGCTGGAGCAGCGCGGTGATGAGCAGGGCCGCCACGAAGGCGAGGACGACGAGTTGTACGGCGCTGATGATCCGCGTCAGCACCCAGAGGGTGCCCGCGAGGACGAGCAGCCGCCAGCCGGCCTCGGCGGCGACCCGCATCCCCCACGGCACGGCCGCCGCGGGATCGAGACGGGAAGGGACGACGGCAGGGGCGTACGAAGGCGGGGGCGGTACGTGCTCGGGAGCGGGAGCCTCGGAGTCCTCCTGGACGTCCTTCTCGGCCTCGGCGCGACGCCGCTCCTCCAGGCGCTCTCCCATGCGGGTGAACCCGGCACCGACGCGGCCGAGCCACCCTGGCACTCGCGACATGATCCGTCCTTTTCCCCCTGAGCCGCCCACCACTCCCCCCGGAGTTGTCGCGTCCGACCGTACATGCCGAAAGCCCCTCACCGAAGGACGGTGAGGGGCTCTTCAAGGTTGAGCGGCGGTCCGCTCGGGACCGGGCCGTGCCGGGCTCAGTACCAGTTGTTGGCCTGCCAGAACTCCCATGCGCCGCACGGGCCGCCGTACCGGTCTTCCATGTAGCCGAGGCCCCACTTGATCTGGGTGGCCGGGTTGGTCTGCCAGTCGGCGCCTGCCGAGGACATCTTGGAACCCGGGAGCGCCTGCACGAGGCCGAAGGCATCGGAGGTGGGGTTGTCCGCCTGGTAGTTCCAGCTGGACTCGTGGTCCACGATGTTGCTGAAGCACTGGAACTGGTCCGCCGGGACGATCTGCCGCGCCATCGACTGGACTTCCGCGATCGTGTACGACGACTGGGGCGCGAAGCTGGACGGGTCACGCGTGGCGGAGCGGCTGGCGGCCTCCTTCTTGGCCTCCTCGCGCTCCTTCGCCTCCTGCGCGGCCTTCTCGGCGGCCTTCTGCTTGGAGACGGCGTCCTCGGCGGCCTTCTTGCGCGCGGCTGCCTCGGCGTCCTTCTTTGCCGTGGTGTCCGCAGCGATGGCCTGAGAGTCCGCCTGCTGTGTCAGGGACGCGGTCTGCACCTGGGCCTGCTGGCCCGCGGGGAGGTCGGCGAGAAGCGTCGAGCTGCCGACGAGTGCCTCGGCATCTTCCGACGGGGTCTGCGTGGTATTACCCGAGGCAACACCGACGACACTGCCGACAGTGGTGACCGCGGTGGCCGAGGCCACTGCGAATCCCCGGACCGAAATCCGGCTCACACGGTTTCCTTCCAGCATCGTCCGCCGCGGTGACCCTGGCGGACGCAATCGTGCCCCTGGCACTGGCCTCCCAACAGCGGGGTCACGGGAGGCACGGGCCCGGTGGGCAACTCCCTTGCGGGGAGCGCCGCTTGGTGCTCGGGCGGCATACGACGACGTTATGGAGTTCTTGGGGTGCTTCTGTTGTGCCGTACCGCTGGGGGTACAGGTGTGTCGTATGCGGGGCCTGACAGGACTGAGACTCTGCCGTAACCCGACGGCGGGAGGCAATTCTGTGGTGCGTGTGAAAGCTCACACCTTGTTTGGCCCAGGAGTTTTCGGAAACCCGCACACGCCGAGGCGCCGCCCAACTAAGCTCACTGCCTTTGCTGGACGGCGCCAACTAGCGCGTAACCGCTATGAAGTTGAGCACTTCGGTCAGATCTGCCCGTCCTCCAGCATTTCCGTCACCAGTGCCGCAATCCGGGACCTCTCGGACCGGGTGAGGGTCACATGCGCGAAGAGCGGATGACCCTTCAGCTTCTCGATGACGGCGACGACTCCGTCGTACCGGCCGACCCTGAGATTGTCCCGCTGGGCCACGTCATGGGTCAGAACGACCCGTGAATTCGCGCCAATACGGGACAGAACGGTCAACAGGACGTTCCGCTCGAGGGATTGGGCCTCGTCCACGATCACGAACGCGTCGTGGAGGGACCGGCCGCGGATGTGCGTGAGCGGCAGGACCTCCAACATGCCGCGCGCGGTGACCTCTTCGATGACCTCACGGCTGGTGACCGCCGACAGCGTGTCGAAGACCGCCTGCGCCCAGGGGCTCATCTTCTCGGCCTCGGTACCGGGCAGATAGCCGAGCTCCTGCCCGCCCACCGCGTACAGCGGCCGGAAGACCATCACCTTCTCGTGCTGCCGGCGCTCGAGCACGGCCTCCAGACCCGCGCACAGGGCCAGCGCCGACTTGCCGGTACCGGCCCGGCCGCCCATCGACACGATCCCGACGTCCGGGTCGAGCAGCAGATCCAGCGCAATGCGCTGCTCCGCGCTACGCCCCTTGAGGCCGAAGGCCTCCCGATCGCCGCGTACGAGACGGACGTTGCCCTCGGGCGTCATCCGGCCCAGCGCCTTGCCGCGCTCGGAGTGGATCGTCAGCCCGGTGTGCACGGGCATCTCGGCGGCTTCGGGGGCGAAGACGTGCCCTTCCTCGAAGAGGATGTCCACCTGCTCACCCGGAAGCGTCAGTTCGGACATTCCGGTCCAGCCGGAGGAGTCCGTGACGGCGAGCTCCGCGCGGTACTCCTCGGCGAGGAGGCCGACGGAGGACGCCTTGATGCGCAGCGGCAGGTCCTTCGACACGACCGTGACATCGAACCCCTCGGCCTGCAGATTGCGGGCGACCGCGAGGATGCGGGAGTCGTTGTCCCCCAGCCGGTAGCCCGTGGGCAGCACGCTGGGGTCCGAGTGGTTGAGCTCGACACGGATCGTCCCGCCCAGGTCCCCGATGGGAATGGGGGCATCGAGGCGGCCGTACTTCACGCGGTAGTCGTCGAGCAGACGCAGGGCCTGCCGGGCGAAGTAACCGAGTTCGGGATGGTGCCGCTTGGCCTCCAGTTCCGTGACCACGACGACGGGGAGCACTACTTCATGCTCGTCGAAGCGGTTCATGGCGTGCGGGTCGGCCAGCAGGACGCTGGTGTCGAGAACATAGGTGCGCCGGTCTGGCATACGGCGCTTTGTGCTGGTCACCACGGAAGGACGTACCCCCTCGGATGAGGTCGGGGAGCGACGGAGAGGAACTGGACCGGTCTCTGGCACCGATGCACGGGCCGAGGACCGGCCCTCCGCTTCGTCCGTACTGACCGCACGGTCGGGCTGGTGCAAAGGGCCTCCCGGGCGGACGGCCCCGTGCCGTCCGCTGAGATACGACACCCGTGGTTCGGGTGTCGACCTGGAGGGCTTATGCCCTGGATGAGGCGCGGCCATGCCACGGCATATGACGGCGAGCGCGTTAACTCCAGATGACATACATCACTGGGCCCCTGCTGGGTCCCTACTGAGTACGCGCTTGAGTACGCCCTTGAGTGCGCCCTGTTGAGGCCCTTTTCCGACGAGTTGCTGACCAGTTGCCGGCGAGCTGCCGGCGGAGGATCAGCCTCCGTAGCGCCGGTGCCGCGCCGCGTAGTCGCGCAGGGCACGCAGGAAGTCGACCTTGCGGAAGGCCGGCCAGAAGACCTCGCAGAAGTAGTACTCGGAGTGCGCCGTCTGCCAGAGCATGAATCCGGACAGCCGCTGCTCGCCGCTAGTACGGATCACCAGATCGGGGTCGGGCTGGTCACTCGTATAGAGGTGCTTGCCGATCATGTCGACGTCGACGTTCTCGGCGAGCCGCTCCATGGAGGTGCCCTTGTCCGCGTGGTCGAGGAGCATCGAGCGGACGGCGTCGGCGATCTCCTGGCGGCCGCCGTAGCCGATCGCGACGTTCACCACTATTCCGTCGACATGGGCCGTGGACTGCTCGGCCTCCTTGAGGGCGGTCTGCACATGCGAGGGCAGGAGGTCCGGCGTACCGACGTGGTGGACGCGCCAGCGGCCGTCGGCGGCGAGGGTGCGGACGACGTTCTCGATGATCCCGAACAGCGGGACCAGCTCTTCCTGCGGCCGGTCGAAGTTGTCCGTGGACAGCAGCCAGAGGGTGACACGCTCGACATCGGTCTCGGAACACCAGCCGAGGAACTCCTCGATCTTGTCCGCGCCGGCACGGTGGCCCTGAGCCGTGGTGCTCCCGGCCGCCTTTGCCCAGCGCCGGTTGCCGTCCATGATGACCCCGATGTGCTTGGGCACTTGGTCGTGGTCGAGGTGGACCTCCACCCTGCGTGTGTAGACCCTGAGCAGCAAGCGGCGCAGGTTGTCGCGCAGGTTCACGTTATTAGTCAGCCCCTCCGTGCAGATGGCGATCCCCCGAGGGCGACACCCTACCGCTGTGGGGGGTTGGGGGGCCTGGGGTGTAGG
>NZ_JAAKZX010000181.1 GCF_011045025.1 Streptomyces ureilyticus | reverse complement strand
TTGTGCTGCCGTACGCGTACGACGGGGGCGGGGGTGGGTCGGCTCCGCGGCCCAGCGTGTCGGGGCCCGCCGAAGAGGTCCGGCCCGACGGCTCCGGCCGGGAGCCCGGGCCCGGCGGGCGATCGGCGGACACCGACGCGGCGGCTCCCGAGCCCGGGGGATCGCCTTCGGCCGACGACCGGCCACTCATCCCCGTGTCCGTGCCGCCCCTGCCGGAGGTCTCGCTGTCGGCGCTGCCCGAGCTGCCGGCGCCGGATGTTCCGCGGGTGCCGGAGCTGCCGGGCGTGCCCGGGCTTCCGGACGTCTCCGGCGCGCCCGAGCTGCCGGGCACATCCGGTGCCCCGACCCGACCGGGCAAGTCCTCCGGGACCAGAGTCCCGGACGCCGCCGACGTACCGGCGCCCACGCCACCGATCGACGCTCCTGCACCGAGCCCGCTGCCCTGAGCGAATACGGTTCGAAGGTAGCTGCGGGTTCGTCGTGGCTGGCCACGCCCCGCGGCGGAGCCGCAAATAGACACAGCCCCGCGCTCCTATAGGGGCGCGACACCGCACCGGAACTCGGCCGGTCCGCTCCCGCGAGAGGCCCGCACGGGCCCGCTCGCGCACGCACACGGACGCGCCCGCCGCGTCCCCGGAAAACCCACTCGAAAAAAATTCCGCCTCCGTCGCGACGGACGCCCCGCCCCTCCCCGTAGAGCAGATGTCGGAGCTGCTCCACGGCTGGCTGAAGGGCGGGACGGATGGGTGTCGAGATCTGTGTGGAAGGGCTGACCAAGTCCTTCGGACAGCAGGTCATCTGGCAGGACGTGTCGTTGACGCTGCCTGCCGGGGAGGTCTCCGTCATGCTCGGGCCCTCGGGGACGGGCAAGTCGGTGTTCCTCAAGACGCTCGTGGGGCTGTTGAAGCCGGAGCGGGGGTCCATCACGATCCAGGGCCGGGACCTCACCCGGCTGCGTGAGCACGAGCTGTACGAGGTGCGGAAGCTGTTCGGCGTGCTGTTTCAGGACGGCGCCCTGTTCGGGTCGATGAACCTGTACGACAACATCGCGTTTCCGCTGCGCGAGCACACCCGTAAGCCCGAGAGCGAGATCCGGCGGATCGTGCTCGAGAAGATGGACATGGTCGGCCTCATCGGCGCGGAGGAGAAGCTGCCCGGCGAGATATCCGGCGGAATGCGCAAACGGGCCGGGCTCGCCCGCGCCCTGGTCCTCGACCCCGAGATCATCCTCTTCGACGAACCCGACTCGGGCCTCGACCCCGTCCGCGTCGCCTACCTCAACCAGCTCATCGTCGACCTCAACGCCCAGATCGACGCGACCTTCCTGATCGTCACGCACGACATCGCCTCGGCCCGCCAAGTCCCGGACAACATCGGGCTGTTGTTCCGCCGCGAGCTGGTCATGTTCGGGCCCCGCGAGAAGCTGCTGACCAGCGACGAACCCGTCGTACGGCAGTTCCTGAACGGCCGGATGCAGGGGCCGATCGGCATGGCGGAGGAGAAGGACGCCGCTCAGGTCGAGCAGGAGCTCGCCCAGCTCCGGAAGGGCGAAGGCAGAGGCACGGGCCCGGACGCAACGGGCGGGCCCACCAAGACACCCGGCAGTCAGGTCATGACTCCCCGCCTGCTGCCGGGCCCAGGCATCACCCGCCCACCCCGCTGGCAGGCGATCGCACGACGCGAGGCCGAGTTGCACGGGCACCGCAGCAGGGAGGTGGCCGACGCATGAGCCTGTCGCCGACCGGAGCGCTCAGACAGTCCGGGAACCTGTTCGCGATGGCCCTGGATGTCTTCCGGACCATGCCCCGACGTCCGTTCCAGGCACGGGAGTTCATCCAGCAGGCCTGGTTCGTCGCGAGCGTGACGATCCTGCCCACGGCCCTCGTCTCGATCCCGTTCGGCGCGGTCATCGCCTTGCAGATCGGCAGCCTGACGCGACAGTTGGGCGCCCAGTCCTTCTCGGGTGCGGCCTCGGTGCTGGCCGTGCTGCGCGAGGCCTCGCCGATCGTCACGGCGCTGCTGATCGCGGGTGCGGGCGGCACGGCCATCTGTGCGGACCTCGGGGCGCGCAAGATCCGGGACGAGATCGACGCGATGCAGGTGCTCGGCATCGACCCGGTCCACCGGCTGGTCGTACCGCGGGTGCTGGCCTCGATGCTGGTGGCCGTGCTGCTCAACGGGCTGGTCTCGGTCGTCGGCGTCGCGGGCGGCTACTTCTTCAACGTCATCCTCCAGAACGGCACCCCCGGCGCCTACCTGGCCTCCTTCACCACCCTCGCCCAGCTCTCCGATCTCTGGGCGGCCGAGATCAAGGCCCTCGTCTTCGGAGCGATCGCCGGGATCGTCGCCTCGTACAAGGGACTGACCGCGAAGGGCGGTCCGAAGGGCGTGGGCGACGCGGTGAACCAGTCGGTGGTGATCACCTTCATGTTGCTGTTCGTGACGAACTTCGTGATGACCGCCGTGTACTTCCAAGTCGTTCCGCAGAGGGGCTAGTCGATGCGACTTCTCGACCGCCCACTGCGCTCCCTCGAAGAGCTGGGCAGCCAACTGGCCTTCTACGGGCGCTCGTTGGCGTGGACAGGGCGCACCCTGCGTCGCTACAAGAAGGAGATCCTGCGGCTGCTCGCCGAGGTGAGCTTCGGCCGCGGCGCGCTCGCCGTGGTCGGCGGCACGGTCGGGGTCATCGCCTTCCTGTCCTTCTTCACCGGCACGGAGGTCGGCCTCCAGGGGTACGCCGCGCTCAACCAGCTCGGCACCTCCAACTTCGTGGCGTTCCTGTCGGCGTACTTCAACACCCGGGAGATCGCCCCGCTGGTGGCCGGGCTCGCGCTGTCCGCGACCGTCGGAGCCGGGTTCACCGCCCAGCTCGGCGCGATGCGGATCAGCGAGGAGACCGACGCCCTCGAAGTCATGGGCGTTCCGTCGTTGCCGTTCCTGGTGACGACCCGGATGATCGCCGGGTTCGTCGCCGTGATCCCGCTGTACGTGGTCGGGCTGCTGTCCTCGTACTTCGCCGCCCGGACCATCACCACCGGCTACTACGGGCAGTCGGCGGGCACGTACGACCACTACTTCCAGCAGTATCTGCCGCCGGTCGACGTGTTCTGGTCGTTCGGCAAGGTGATCGTCTTCGCCGTCCTGATCATCCTGGTGCACTGCTACTACGGCTACTACGCGAGCGGCGGACCGGCGGGCGTCGGCGTCGCGGTGGGCCGCGCCGTGCGGACCTCGATCGTCGCCATCAACGTCCTGGACTTCTTCCTGAGCCTCGCGATCTGGGGCGCCAACACGACCGTACGGATCGCGGGGTGAGCGCGATGAGAGTCGCGAAAGTCATGAGACTGCGGTTGTACGGCCTTGTCTTCATCGCCGTGCTCGCGCTGCTGCTGTCGCTCGCCGTGGCCGTCTACCAGCAGGCGTTCACCCCCGTCGTGCGCATCACGCTGGAGGCCGACAGCCTCGGCAACCAGCTCGATCCGCGCGCCGACGTCAAGCTGCGCGGGCTGCTGGTGGGCGAGGTGCGCACGGTGCGGGCCGACGGCGAGAAGGCCACGCTCGACATCGCGCTCAAGCCGGAGCATGTCGCGCAGATCCCCGCCGACGTACACGCGCGGCTGCTGCCCAAGACGCTGTTCGGCGAGAAGTACGTCGACCTCGTGGCGCCCCGGGACACGAACGCCCGGGCCATCCGCGCCGGGGACGTCATCACCCAGGACCGTACGAAGGTCGGTATCGAGTTGCAGCAACTGCTGAACGATCTGCTGCCGTTGCTGCGGACCGTGCAGCCCGGCAAGCTCAACGCCACGCTCTCGGCGTTCTCCACCGCGCTGGAGGGGCGCGGCGACCGGATCGGCGACAACCTCGTCCGAGTCGAGGGCTATCTGCGCCAACTCAACCCGCACATGCCGTCGTTGAGGGAGGACATCGCACGGTTCGCCGACGTCGCCGAGGTGTACGGCGACGCGGCACCCGACCTGATGAAGATCCTTCGCAACACCGTCACCACGAGCCGCACCCTCGTCGAGAAGCGGGACCAACTGGCCGCCGCGCTCACCGCGACCACCGGCGTCGCGGGCACCGCGGACGACTTCCTCGACGACAACGGCGACCGGCTGATCACCCTCGGCCGCGTCTCCCGCCCCACGCTGGACCTCTTCGCCCGCTACTCGCCCGAGTACCCCTGCCTCCTCGAAGGCCTGGTCCGGCAGGAGGAGGCCGCGGAGGAGGCGTTCCGCGGCGGCAAGATGCGCATCACCCTCGAAGTCGTCCAGCAGAGGCCCGCGTACGAGCCGGGTGAGGAGCCGCGCTACGGCGAGAGGTCCGGGCCCGACTGCCGAGGGCTGCCCCATCCGCCGGTGCCCGCACCGCACACGAAGCTCAACGACGGGACGAGGTCAGGGAGTTCGGGCAACGGCCTGCCCGGCGGAATCGACGTGTCCGCCACCGAGGCCGAACAGCGCGCGGTCGGCTCCCTCGTGGCGCCCGCCATGGGCGTGCCCGTCGACGAGGTGCCGCCGGTCGCGACCCTGCTGTTCGGCCCGATGGCCCGCGGGACGGCGGTGAGCGTCGCATGAGGACAGGTCGTACGAAGGCGACCAGCGCCCGGCAGGCCGCCGCACCGCTCATCAAGTTCAGCCTCTTCGCGGTGGTGACGATCCTGGCGACGGCCCTGCTCGCCGCCACCATCGTCAACATCTCCTTCACTCCAGAGCACACGTACCGCGCGGTGTTCAGCGACGTCACGGGCCTGGAGGAGGGCGACGACATACGGGTGGCCGGGGTGCGGGTCGGCGAGGTCGAGGGCATCCGGATCAAGGACCGTACGCGGGCGGAGGTGAGCTTCACGGCCAGTGCGGACCGTCCGCTGCTGCGCAGCACCGGCGCGGTCGTCCGCTACCGGAATCTGGTCGGACAGCGGTACATCGCGCTGACCGAGGGAACGGGCGACGGGACCCGGCTGCGGCCCGGCGGCACGATTCCGCTGTCGCGGACCCAACCCGCCCTGGACCTCAACGCGCTGCTGAACGGCTTCAAGCCGCTGTTCGCCGCGCTCAGCCCCAAGGACGTCAACCAGCTCGCCACCGAGATCATCAAGACGCTTCAGGGCGAGGGCGGCACCGTCAACAGCCTGCTCGCCCACACGGCTTCGCTCACGACCACCCTTGCCGACCGCGACCAGCTGATCGGTTCCGTGATCGACAACCTCAACACCGTCCTGAAGACGCTCGACCGGCGCGGCGCCCGCTTCTCCGGACTGCTCAAGCAGCTGCGGCGGGTGATCTCCGGACTGTCCGCCGACCGCAAGCCCATCGGCGACTCGCTGGTGAGCATCGGCGACCTGGCCGCCGCCACCTCGGGACTGCTCGAGGACGCGCGGCCACCCCTCAAGGACGACATCAGCGAGCTGACCGATCTCACCGGAACGCTGAACAAGAACGAGAAGACCGTGGAGGGCGTCCTGCAGCGGCTGCCGAACAAGCTCAACGAGCTGACGGGGACGGCGTCCTACGGCTCGTGGTTCAACTTCTACCTCTGTGACTTCGACGGCCGGATCGTGCTGCCGAAGACGAAGCAGGTGCTCACTCCTGAGCTGCATGTGGCGAGGGCGAGGTGTGGCGGATGAGCCGCAAGCACCGTCCCCGCAAGCAGCGTCCGGAACCCCTGGTGAAGGTCCGCATCGATCCGCCGCGGCTGCCGAGATTTCTGCGGCCAAGGCTGCCGAGACTGCCGAGACCGGCGAGGATCCTGCCGGCGGGGCGGCCACGGATACGGCTTCTGCCGCGCCTGATCCCGTTCCGGGACCGCAACCCCGTGGTCATCGGCGCCGCCGGACTCACCGCCCTCGCGCTGCTGACCTTCGCCGCGTTCAACGCCGACAGTCTCCCGCTGATCGGCGGTGGCAGGACGTACAGCGCTGCCTTCTCGGAAGCGGGCGGACTCAAGCCGGGCGACGAAGTGCGGATCGCCGGGGTCAAGGTCGGCAAGGTCGAGGAGGTCGACCTGGACGGCGACCACGTCAAGGTCACCTTCAAGGTCAAGGGCGAGCCGGCCTTCGGGACGGCGACCGGTGCGTCGATCCGCGTCAAGACGATCCTCGGCGCGAAGTATCTCGCTCTGCATCCGAAGGGGCCGGGGCAGTTGAAGCCCGGCGACGAGATCCCGCTGCGGCGGACGGTCGCGGCATACGACGTCGTGCAGGCCTTCAGCGATCTGACCACCACGACCGAGGAGGTCGACACGGAGCGGCTCGCGCAGGCGCTGGACACCATCTCGACCACCTTCCAGGACTCTCCCGCCGAGGTACGGGCGTCCATCAAGGGGCTGTCGCGGATCTCGAAGACCGTGGCCTCGCGCGACAAGGCGCTGCGCGAACTCCTCGACCACGCGAACGGGGTCACCGGGGTGCTGGCCGACCGTTCCGAGGACTTCTCCGCGCTGGTCAAGGACGGCGACAAGCTGTTCAAGGAGATCAACAAGCGGCGTACGGCGATCCACAACCTCCTCAAGAGCTCCGCCGCGCTCGGTATCGAGCTCTCCGGCCTGGTCGAGGACAACCGGAAGGAGATCGGGCCCGCTCTCAAGGGCCTCAACATCTTCGTGAAGATGCTCGAACGCAACCAGTCGAGCCTCGACCGCAGCGTCAAACTGCTCGCGCCCTATGTACGGGTCTTCACCAACACGCTCGGCAACGGCCGCTGGTTCGACAGCTACATCCAGAACATGGTCGCCGCTCCGGTGGTCCCGCGGACGGGGGGCTCCCGATGAAGTCACCACTGGGGAGTTCACCCATGGCTCGCCGCCTGGCCCTGGTCACCGCGCTGGCCGTGGTCGCCACGCTCACCGTCGTCCTGTGGCCGCGCTCCGAGCCCGTGCGCGTCACCGCGTACTTCCCGCGCACCGTCGGCATCTACCCCGGCTCGGACGTCCGCGTCCTCGGCGTCCGGATCGGCGAGGTCAAGAAGATCACGCCGGAGGGCAAGCGGGTGCGGGTCGAGTTCGAGTACGAGGAGGGGCGCAAGCTGCCGGCCGACGCGAAGGCGGCGATCATCAACTCCTCGGTGGTCAGCGACCGTTACGTACAACTGCTGCCGGTGTACCGGAAGGGCCCGGTGCTGCGGGACGGAGACGTGATCCCCGAGGCGCGTACGGCCGTACCGGTCGAACTCGACCGGATCTTCGACAGTCTGCACACCACGTCGGAGGCGCTCGGCCCGAAGGGCGCGAACAAGGACGGCGCGCTGTCACGGCTGCTGGGGGTGAGTGCGGACAACCTCGACGGGCAGGGCGAGAACCTGAACCAGACGGTCGAGGACCTGTCGCAGGCGGTCACGACCCTGTCCGACGGGCGGGGCGACCTGTTCGGGACCGTACGCAACTTGCAGGTCTTCACGGCCGCGCTGGCGGCCGACGACAAGAGCGTGCGGTCGTTCAACGGCAGCCTCGCCAAGGTGGCGAAGCAGCTCGCCGGGGAGCGCAAGGACCTCGCGGCGGCGCTCAAGCACTTGGGGACGGCCCTCGGTGACATCTCCGACTTCGTGAAGAAGAACAAGAAATCGCTGCGCGCGAACGTGAAGGGCCTCAGCAAGGTCACCAAGGTCCTCGTCACCCAACGGGCCGCGCTGGAGGAGCTGTTGGAGGTCACGCCGACCGGTCTGTCCAATCTGCAGAACGCCTACAACGCGTCCGCCGGCACCCTCGACACCCGCAACAATCCGGACCATTCGCAGGACCCGGCCGCGCTGCTGTGCTCCCTGCTGAAGACGACCGGGGACGAGGGCGGCAAGAACCCGGACTGCCGGGATCTGGAGAAGCTCTTCAAGTCCCTGCCGAAGGTGCCGCAGGCCCCGGCCGTGCCGAGCACGGGCACCGTCGACCGGACGCTCGGCGGAATTCTGGGGGCCGACGCATGAGCAAGCTGCGTATGAGCGAACTGCGTCTGCGCGGGCCGCGTATGAGCATGCGGCGCAAGGGCGGGGCGGTCGCCTGGGCGGCGGTCGGTTCTGTGCTGCTGACCGGCTGCGAGTTCAACGGCTGGTACGACGTCGAGCTGCCCGGGGGCGCCGCCGCGGACGGCCACGCCTACCACGTCACGGTCGAGTTCAGGGACGTACTGGACCTGGTGCCGCAGTCGGCGGTCAAGGTCAACAACGTCACCGTGGGCGCGGTCGAGAAGGTGGAGCTGGCCGACTGGCACGCGCGAGTACGGCTGCGGGTCGCCGACTCGGTGAAGCTGCCCGGCAACGCGGTCGCCGAGCTGCGGCAGACCAGCATGCTCGGCGAGAAGTACGTGGCGCTGTCCGCCCCGCCGGACGCCGATCCCGTGGGCCGGCTCGGTGACGGCGACCGGATCCCGCTGTCCCGCAGCGGCCGGAACCCGGAGATCGAGGAGGTGCTCTCCGCCCTGTCCGCGCTCCTCAACGGCGGCGGAGTGGCCCAGCTCAAGACCATCACCGAGGAACTCAACAAGGCCCTGGCCGGCCGGGAGAACCGGGTCAAGTCCCTGCTCAAGGAGCTCAACACCTTCATCGGCGGCCTGGACAAGCAGCGCAAGGACATCGTGCGCGCGCTCGAGGGCATCGACCGGCTGGCCAAACGGCTGGGCAAGGAGAAGAAGACCATCGCCCGCGCCGTCGACACCATGCCGCCCGCACTGAAGGTCCTCGCCGACCAGCGACGCGACCTGACGAAGATGCTCACCGCGCTGTCGAAGCTCGGCAAGACCGGCACCAAGGTCATCAACGCCTCGCGGGACGACACGGTCGCGAACCTGAAGCAGCTCAGGCCGATCCTGCAACAGCTCAACAAGGCGGGCGACGACCTGCCCAACTCCCTTGAACTGCTGACCACTTACCCGTTCCCGCGCAACGCGGTGGACGCCGTCAAGGGCGACTACGTCAACCTCAAGATCACCGCAGACCTCGATCTTGAGGGCATCTACGGCAACCTCACCGACAAGCCCGGAGAGGGGAACGGGGACGGCAAGGGCCAGGACGACGGACCCGAGGTCCCGGACCTGCCCGGACTCCCAGACGCACCGGACGTACCCGACCTGCCGGATGTGCCGACCCCCACAGGGCTGCCGAGCACGCCGAACCTGCCCGACTCGCCTGACTCGCCCGACGACCCTTCGGCGCCTTCGGACGGCGGCCCGCTCTGCCCACCGGTGTGCGCCGGCAGTTACGCCGCCCACGGGACCTCGGATTCAGGCGGACTTCCGGCAGGGATCGACCTCGCGCTCGCGGAGCTCATGCTGAAGGGGATACAGCCGTGATCACACGTACGGTCAAGGCCCAGCTGCTCGCCTTCGCCACCGTCACCGCCGTCGGGGTGTCGTACGTCGGCGCCGAGTACACGGGCCTGGTGGACGAACTCCTCGACCGCGGCTACACCGTGCGGGCCGACTTCGCCGACTCCGGGGGCATCTTCGCCGGTGCCGAGGTGACGTACCGCGGGGTGCCGGTGGGCCGGGTCGGCGCGCTGCGGCTCACCGGCTCCGAGGGCGTCTCGGTGTCGCTCGACATCAAGGGCGACGGGCCGCGCATCCCGGCGGACACGCTGGCCGTGGTGGCGAACCGTTCGGCGGTGGGTGAGCAGTACGTCGATCTGCAGCCGCGCGACTCCGGCGGCCCGTATCTGCTCGACGGCAGCTCGATCCCACGGGAGAGCACGCGGGTTCCGCTGCCCACCACGGACATGGTCCTCAGTCTGGACCGGCTGGTCACCTCGGTCGGCAAGGACGATCTGCGGGTCACCGTCGACGAGTTGGGCAAGGCCTTCGCCGGCACCGGACCGTCGCTGAGCCGTCTTGTGGACTCGGGCAACGCGCTCGTGGAGTCGGCGTCCGACTCGCTCCCGCAGACGGTCTCGCTGATCGAGGACTCACGGAAGGTCCTCAAGACGCAGGCCGACCAGGGCTCGTCCATCAAGTCGTTCTCCCGCGATCTGGCGGCACTCACCGCGGAGTTGAAGTCGAGCGACGGGGACCTGCGCAAGCTGATCGGCAACACGGCACCGGCCGCGCAGGAGGTCAACTCGCTGCTCAAGTCCACCGGGCCGGATCTACGAGTCCTGCTGGCCAACCTGATCAGCGGCGGCCAGGTCACGGTGGCGCGGCTGCCCGGCGTGGAGCAGGCCCTGGTCACCTTCCCGGTGGTGGTCGCCGGCAGCTACACCGTCATCCCGGGCGACGGCACCACCCACTTCGGCCTGGTCCTCAACGCCGACGACCCGCCGGCGTGCACCCAGGGCTACTGGACGGGGCGGCGAGACCCCGCGGACACGAGCACGCGTCCCGCGAACACCGAGGCGCGCTGCACGGCTCCGCGGGGCGGGGGCACGTCGGTGCGGGGGGCGCAGAACGCGCCCGGGGCGTCGTCCGGTTCCGGTTCCGGGGCCGGCGGTGCCGACCGGGCGGCGTACGTCGCGCCGTACGACCCGGAGACCGGGACGGCGACCGGCCCGGACGGAACGCCCGTCGAGATCGGCTCGACGGGCGGACAGCAGACCGTGTTTGGAAGGGAGTCGTGGCAATGGCTGCTAGTGGGACCGATGGCGTGACCAGAAGGCTGCAAGCGCTGAGGGTCTGGGCGTTGGCTGGGGTGCAAGCCGCGCCCAGTAAGGGGCGCGGGGCTGTGACATATACGGCTCCGCCGCGATGGGGGTCCCCCCGCGCGAGCTCGATTCGAGCGTGGGGGAGCGACCAGCCACAGCCGACCCGCGGTCGCCCCACTGCCCTTCCCACGGAGCGCCCGCGCAGGGCCCTGTCGGTGGGACTCGCGGTGGCAACAGCCGTGACCACCGCACTGACCATCTGGCTGTGTTTCCAGCTGCTCGAGCGCCACGAGGCGGACCAGCGGCGCCAGGCCATCCTCGCGGCGGCCCGCCAATCGGCACTGAACTTCACCTCGCTCGACTACCGGCGCTACGACCGCGACAGCGGCAACGTGCTGAAGGGCGCCACAGGCGACTTCAAGGAGCAATTCGCCGCGCAGACCGAGGAGTTGACCGCGCTGGTCGCCGAGAACAAGTCGGTGTCCGAGGGCCGGGTCCTCGATGCGGGCATCGTCCGCTCCGACGAGCGCTCGGCCCGGGTCCTGGTCGTCGCCGACAGCAAGGTGACCAACACGGCCGTGCCCGACGGGGAGGCGCGCACGTACCGGCTGCAACTCGACCTCGTCCTGAAGGACGGCCGCTGGCTGACGTCCGACGTGGAGTTCGTCGGCTGACCGGGCTCCGCCCCGCCGAACAACCAGTGCCGTACGCCCCGTCCGGCGCCGTACGACCAGTCCGTGCCGTACGCCCAGTCCAGTGCCGTACGCCCAGTAAGGAGCAAGACCGTGGCGAACCCGACCTCCCGAACGCGCGGCGCCGGCTCGCCCGCCCGCCGCACCCTGACGGCGGCGGCCCGCGCGGCGGCCAAGCGCACCGCGTCCAAGCGCGCGGAACGCGTCACCGGCGATCCCGCGGCCCCGTCCCGGAAGGAAGCCGCCGCCAAGAAGACACCACGTCGCCCGGAGGGACAGGAGTCCGGGCCCACCCTGGTCATCGAGGTCCCGGACGGCTGGGACGACCCACCGGAGCCGTCACTGGACTCCTTCGATGAGGACGAGCCGGAGGGCAAGGGCAAGGAGGACGGGAACGGGGACGGGGACGGGGACGGGAGCGAGACCAGATCAGATGGCGGTGCCGGCTCTGGTTCCGGTGGGCGGCGATCCCGCGGGCGACTGCTCACCGCGATCCTGACCGTCCTCCTCATCGCGGGTCTGGTCGCGGTCGCCGTACTCGGATGGCAGTACCGCGAGGGGCAGCGGGCCGAGCAGGCACGTGAACAAGCACTCACGGCCGCGCGGAAGGCGGCGCCCGTCGTGCTGTCGTACGACTACCGCCACCTGGACCGTGACTTCACCGCGGCGCGCGCCCATCTCACCGGGAACTTCCGCGACGAGTACGGGAAGACCACGAAGACGGTGGTCGGGCCGACGGCCAGGAAGTACGAGGGCGTGGTGAAGGCCACCGTCGTCGAACCCGCCGCCGGCGGCACTCCCGCCGCCTCGGTCGTATCGGCCTCACCGGACAAGGCGGTGGTGCTGCTCTTCGTCAACCAGGTGACGAAGAGCACCCAGGTCTCGGGGCCGCGGGTGGATCTGAACCGGGTGCGAATGACACTGGACCACACCTCCGAGGGCTGGAAGGTGAGCGCGGTCGATGCCCTCTGAGCCACTCACTGACCATTGAGCCCACTCACTGACCATGCCCTCCGCGCAGATCGCGCGGGGGGCGTTTCTCTGCTACGGCTCTTGACAGGGATCCTCAGCCCCAGGCAGCCTTTTCATCAGACAGAAACTTATTTCCGCAATACGGAACTTACTCGCGAGAGAGGGCGCCGACCCCGATGGGATATGCGGAGCAACGCTTCAACGTCAACCTGTCCATCCTCTTCACGGAACTCCCGCTCGTGGAGCGCCCCGCGGCAGCCGCCGCGGCCGGCTTCACCGCGGTCGAGCTGTGGTGGCCGTGGGTCGACTCCCCCACCCCCGAGCGGTCCGAACTCGACGCCCTGAAGAAGGCGATCGAGGACGCGGGCGTCCAGTTGACGGGGCTGAACTTCTACGCCGGGCAACTGCCGGGCCCGGACCGTGGCGCGCTGTCGATTCCGGGCGAGGAGTCGGAGAAGTTCCGCGCGAACGTCGATGTGGCGGCGGACTTCGCCCAGTCCCTCGGCTGCAAGGCCCTCAACGCTCTGTACGGCAACCGCGTCGAGGACGTGGACCCGGCCGAGCAGGACGCACTCGCACTGCAGAACCTCTCCCTCGCGGCCCACGCCGCCGACCGCATCGGCGCGATCCTGCTGATCGAGGCGTTGAACCGACGCGAGTCGCCGCTGTATCCGCTGGTGTCGGCGCCGGCCGCAGTCGGGATCGTCGACAAGGTGAACGAGGCGACGGGGCTGGGCAACGCACGCTTCCTCATGGACCTTTACCACCTGTCCATGAACGGCGAAGCCCTGCCGTCCCTGATCGAGCGGTATGCCGCACGGACCGGCCACGTCCAGATCGCCGACAACCCGGGCCGCGGAGCCCCCGGCACCGGCACGCTGCCGCTGGAGGACCTGCTGGACCAGCTGGGCAAGGCGGGTTACGAGGGCTGGGTCGGCCTGGAGTACAAGCCGGGCGACCGCCCCAGCGCCGAGGCCTTCGAGTGGCTGCCACGCGAGGCCCGAGCCGCCCGCTGAACGCCAACCCACAGACGTAGCACAGCAGTTGGAGAGGCACGAGAGGACCCCTTATGACCAGCAAACTTCCCAAAGTCGCGTGGATAGGCCTGGGCATCATGGGCTCCCCCATGTCCGAGAACCTGATCAAGGCGGGCTACGACGTCACCGGCTACACCCTGGAGCAGGAGAAGCTCGACCGCCTGACCGCCGCCGGAGGCACCGCGGCCGGCTCCATTACCGAAGCCGTACGGGACGCCGACGTCGTGATCACGATGGTGCCCGCGTCGCCGCAGGTCGAGGCCATCGCGTACGGCCCGGACGGCATCCTGGAGAACGCGCGGTCCGGCGCCCTCCTGATCGACATGTCCTCCATCACCCCGCAGACCTCGGTCGACCTGGCCAAGTCCGCGGCGGAGAAGGGCATCCGCGTCCTCGACGCACCAGTCTCCGGCGGCGAGGCGGGCGCCGTCGAGGCCGTACTGTCCATCATGGTCGGCGGCGAGCAGACCGACTTCGACGAGGCGAAACCTCTCTTCGAGGCGCTCGGAAAAACCATCGTCCTCTGCGGCCCCCACGGCTCCGGCCAAACGGTAAAGGCCGCCAACCAGCTGATCGTCGCCGTCAACATCCAAGCGTGCGCCGAAGCCGTCGTGTTCCTGGAGAAGTCGGGCGTCGACCTGAAGGCAGCCCTCGACGTCCTGAACGGCGGCCTCGCCGGCTCAACCGTATTGACCCGCAAGAAGAACAACTTCCTGAACCGCGACTTCAACGCGGGCTTCCGTATCGACCTGCACCACAAGGACATGGGCATCGTCACGGACGCCGCCCGCAACGTCGGCGCGGCCCTGCCCGTCGGCGCCGTCGTCGCCCAACTCGTCGCCTCCCTACGCACACAGGGCGACGGCGGCCTCGACCACTCGGCGCTGCTGCGCGCGGTCGAGCGCCTCTCCGGCGCACAGGTCTGACGCCCCGATATCGGGCGATGCCCTGGCCTCGTTAGGCAGGGGGCACCAGCACAGCGCCCAGCCCCGCGGCGCGGCAATCCGTCGAAGGCCGTGTCCCGCAGCAGCCAGCCCGCGGAACCCACCGGTCGGCCTCCGGAGACAGCGGTGAGGGTGTGCTGCTTGTCGGCCCACACCAGACCGAGCCCCTTCACCCCGGATGGGTCGGACTCGCCATCACGGAGTGCGGCTCTGTCCTCCGGCGAACCGGGGCCCGGTGCATGCATCAACTGAAGGTCCGCGCCACCGTCGTCCACCACACGCTCCGCAGCGGCCACGGCAGCGGGGTCGAACCGGTAGCGCAGACAGTGCCGGCCGCTGGACTGGACCGCCCCGTCCGCCTGGGCGCCCAGGCGGCGCAGTACCGCGATCGAGGCCGCGTTGCCGGGCAGGACGAACGCGAAAACGGCGGGGAGCGAGAGGCGGCGAAATGCCAGCTCCAGGCACGCGCGGCCGGCCTCGCCAGCGATCCCACGGCCTTGCGCCCGTGGGTGCAGGGCGAAACCGAGGTCGACCCCGTACTTGGCCCGGTTGCGCAGTCCCACCCGGCCGAGAAACGCGTGCGTCGCGGCGTCCCTGACCGCGAAGTCGCCGTAGCCGTGTCTGGTCCAGTGGGCGACGTGGTCGTCGCACATGGCCTCGGCCGCGGATCGACTGTCCGCCCGGCCGGTCGCCAGCCACCGCATGACGCTGTCCTGACTGACCACAGCCGCAAAGAGATCGTCGCTGTCCCCGCGTCGGATCGGCTCCATCACAAGCCTCTGGGTGCGCAGAACGGGTCCACTTAACCGAGCCACTCAGCAACTCCTCTCGATCACCAAGGTTCACGGCGCCGGTACGGCACCGATCTGCTGCATCACCCCGAGGAGATCGGGCTGGCCCCGTTCGCCGACGATCCGGCCGTCGGCCAGGTAGTAGAAGTTCATGGCCTGCACCGAGATCTTGTTGCCGCTCGCCGGGATCCCGAAGAATTCACCGTCGTGGGTTCCCCGCATGGTGAACCGCGCGGCCACGGTGTCGCCTTCGGTGACCGTCTCCTCCAGCGTCCACTGGACGTCGGTGAAGGCGCTGCGCATCATCCCGAGGACTTCCATGTACCCATCGGGCCCCCGCAGTGGTTCCGGGTGGCTTGGCGCGTGGAACACCGCGTCCGGAGAAATGACCTCGCGGGCGAGATCCTCGTTGCCCGTGTTGATGAACTCGACGAAACGGTTCATCACTGACTCGGTGGACTGCGACGGCATCTTGCTGTGCCTCTCCAGAGACGTTTGAGCGGGTATCTGCGAGCGTAACATCGAATCGATGTTCATATCGATTCGATGTTCGCGTGCGAAGATGGACTCATGCTGGAACTCGCGATACTCGGCTTCCTCGCCGAGGGCCCCCTGCCCGGACACGAGCTGCGCCGCCGCGTCTCACAGCTGACCGGCTATACGCGGCCGGTCAGTGACGGCAGCCTGTATCCGGCGATCAACCGTCTGACCCGGGCGGGCTTGATCGAGCGGCGCGCAGACCCGGCCGCCGGGGCGGCCCGGTACATGCTCAGCCTGACCGAGCCCGGACGGGCTGACATGCTTCAGCGCCTGCGCAAGCCCGCCGACCACGAGATCACCGACTTCACCCGGTTCTACGTCATCCTGGCGTTCCTCTCCCACCTGCCCGACGTGGCCGAACAGCACGCGGTGCTGCGCAGACGGCTGGAGTTCCTGGAAGAACCGGCGAGCTTCTTCTACGACAACGAGCGGCCCCTGCGAGCCGAGGAGATCGCCGACCCCTACCGGCGGGGCATGCTGCTCACCGCCCGCGCCACCAGCCGCGCCGAACGGACCTGGCTGCGCGACACCCTCGGCGAGGAACCACCCGCATTCGACACCGCATGCACCGACAGCGATCCACATGCGCCCGCCGCTCCCGCGAGCTGACCGCCCACGGAGGTACCCCCATGCTTGCATCCTGGTACGACGACCAGGGCCCCGCCGCCGATGTCCTGCACGTCGGCGAACTACCTGATCCTCTCCCCGGCCCCGGCGAGGTCCGCGTCCGCGTCACCGTCTCGGGCGTCAACCCCGGCGACACCAAGAAACGGCGCGGCTGGCTCGGCTCGTCCATGCCTTTCCCACAAGTGATCCCGCACAGCGACGCCGCCGGAGTCGTCGACGCCGTGGGCACCCAAGCCGACGCCCACCGCGTCGGACAACGGGTCTGGGTATACGGCGCCCAGTCCTACCGCCCCTTCGGCACCGCCGCCCAGTACACCGTCGTACCCGACCACCAGGCCGCACCCCTGCCCGACCACCTCAGTGACGAGCTGGGCGCGAGCCTCGGTATCCCCGGCATCACCGCCCACCGCACCGTCTTCGCCGACGGCCCGGTCGACGGCCAACTGGTTCTGGTCCACGGAGTTCTCGGCGGCGTCGGCTCCCTGGCCGCCCAGCTCGCCCACTGGGCCGGCGCCACCGTGATCGCCACCGTCCGCCGCACCGCGGACCTCGACCGCGTCGACCCGGCCGTCGTCTCCCACGCCGTCGCCCTGGACACCGGCGAGCCCGCCGCTGCCATCCGCGCGTACGCGCCGCGGGGCATCGACCGGATCATCGAGGTCGCGCTGTCCGACAACGCCGACCTCGACAACGCCGTCGCCGCCAACAACGCCGTCATCGCCGCCTATGCCACCCGCACGGACCGCACTGAGATCCCCTTCTGGCCCCTGCTGTTCAACAACGTCACCCTGCGGCTGCTCGGCAGCGACGACTTCCCCGCCGAGGCCAAGCGCCAGGCCGCCCGCGACCTCACCTCCGCCGCCGCCGTCGGCGCCCTCACCGTCGCCGTCGGCGACCGTCACCCGCTGGACGACATCGCCAAGGCCCACGACCACGTCGACGCCGGCGGTGGCCACGGCCGCATCCTGCTCACCATCCCCCAATAGCGCAGACTCGGAACACTGCCCTGCTCAACTGCCTAGCCCTACGGGTCGGCCCGTCGCGCTGCCAAGTAATCGGACCAGCCCCCGCCGGCGAGAGTGGCCCAGCGTTCGACTGTCCTGGGGTGGATGCCGAGCAGGTCGGCGATGACCATGGGCGGCAGGTCGTACGTGCGCTACGAAAGCCTCAAATGAACCTCTGAATACTGCCCCGGGGGCTTCAACTCACCCCACCAGCGGGCACATCCTCAGCACATGAGGCCCGCCGGCACGGGGGCGGCGGGCCTCATACAGGGCATGCAGGTCATACCGGGCATGCAGGGGCTCAAGTCTTGAGCGTCCTGATCGACGTTGGCGCATGCCACGCCTCCGTAGCGACCTCCTCGAACTCCACCACCGCGCTGATGTCGTTCGTCGTGGACATCGCGATGTTGGTGACGCGTTCCAGGATCGCCTCGACCACGACCGGGACGCGGTGCTCGGCGGCCAGCTTCAGGGCATGTTCGAAGGCGGCGGCCAGTTCGCGGGGGTCCGTGACGCGGAGTGCTTTGCAGCCGAGGCCCTCGGCGACCTTGATGTGGTCTACGCCGTAAGCGCCCAGCTCTGGGGAGTTGAGGTTCTCGAACTCGAGGTTGACCTGGAAGTCGATGTCGAACGCGCGCTGTGCCTGGCGGATCAGGCCGAGGTAGGCGTTGTTCACCAGGACGTGCACGTACGGGATCCGGTGCTGGGCGCCGACCGCCAGTTCCTCGATCATGAACTGGAAGTCGTAGTCGCCGGAGAGGGCGACCACGGACGCCTCCGGGTCGGCCTTCGCCACGCCCAGGGCGGCCGGGATGGTCCAGCCGAGCGGGCCCGCCTGACCGCAGTTGATCCAGTGGCGCGGTCGGTGGACGTGCAGCAGCTGGGCGCCGGCGATCTGCGAGAGGCCGATCGTGGACACGTACCGGGTATCGGGTCCGAAGACCTTGTTCATCTCCTCGTACACGCGTTGCGGCTTGATCGGGATGTCGTCGAAGTGCGTACGCCGTTGGAGCCGGGCCTTCCTCTCCTGCGCCGATCGGGTCCACGCGGACCGGTCCGGCAGGGCGCCGGCCGCCTTCAACTCCCGTGCCGCCTCTACGAAGAGCTCCAGCGCCGCCTTCGCGTCGGACGCGATCCCGAAGTCCGGCGCGAAGATCCGCCCGAGCTGCGTCGGCTCGATGTCGACGTGCACGAACGTCCGGCCGGCCGTGTAGACGTCCAGCCTGCCGGTGTGGCGGTTGGCCCAGCGGTTGCCGATGCCGAGGACGAAGTCGGATTCCAGGAAGGTCGCGTTGCCGTAGCGGTGCGAGGTCTGGAGGCCGACCATGCCGGCGTTCAGCTCGTGGTCGTCGGGGAGTGCGCCCCAGCCCATGAGCGTGGGGATGACAGGGATACCTGTCAACTCCGCGAATTCCAAGAGGAGTTCGCAGGCGTCGGCGTTGATGACTCCGCCTCCCGCGACGATCAGCGGGCGCTCTGCGGCGTTCAGCATTCCTAGCGCCTTCTCGATCTGCGGGCGGCTCGCGGACGGCTTGTAGACCGGCAGCGGCTGGTACGTCTCGGGGTCGAACTCGATCTCGGTGAGCTGGACGTCGACGGGCAGGTCGATGAGTACGGGCCCGGGGCGGCCGGAGCGCATGAGGTGGAAGGCCTGCTGGAAGACGCCCGGCACCTGCGCCGCCTCCAGCACGATGACCGCCATCTTCGTGACCGGCCTGGCGATCGAGGCGATGTCGACGGCCTGGAAGTCCTCCTTGTGGATCACGGCAGTTGGCGCCTGGCCGGTGATGCAGAGGATGGGGATCGAGTCACCGATCGCGGAGTACAGGCCGGTGATCATGTCGGTGCCGGCAGGACCGGACGTACCGATACAGACGCCGATGCTGCCGGGACGGGTGCGGGTGAAGCCCTCGGCCATGTGCGAGGCGCCCTCGACATGGCGGGCGAGGGTGTGGTCGATGCCGCCGGAGGCCTTGAGGGCGGCGTAGAAGGGGTTGATCGCCGCGCCTGGGACACCGAACGCGTCGGTGACACCTTCCCGCTTGAGGATCTCAACTGCCGCGCGGGCAGCGGTCATTCGAGCCATGGAGTACTCCTGCTTCGGCCGTCGGTCCGGGCTCCCGTCTCGCCCCGGAGAGAGCTTCGATGTCCATCGGGATCTACATTGAATTCCGCGATACGGAAAATAATTTCTGCTATCTGGAAGCAATGTAGGCGGGGCCTCAGGGGGCGTCAAGACACGGCACCCATCCGGCAGGAACCACTCCGCCGTCCCCGACGGACCGAGTGCCCGTTGCTCCAACTGCCTGCCGTGGACCGACCGGTTGGAGGACGATGGAGGTCTGTCCGTGGGGTGTTTGTGGACGCGACGTTTTCTGGAGTGGGCCATGGCCGAGAGCGTGCCGGTGCGGTGTCCAGCCTGTCGGCGCGAGCATGTCTATGCGGCGCCGTCGTACCCCTGTGTGTGCGGTGCGCCCGTCACGCCCGAGCTCGACCGGGACGCGGTCCCGGAGTCCCTTACGCATCACACCTGGGACGACGACTGGATCACGGTCCAGTGCGCTGCCTGCGGCCGGCAGGACCAGTGGCCGCAGCCCGAACTGGGGTGTCCCTGCGGGACGGTGCTGCGGGTGCCGTTGGCTGAGGAGCGCGGCTCGGGGGTGAGTGTGGGTGCAGGTACGAGTACGGATACGGGCGGCGAGCCGGAAGCCACAGACCCCGGCGCTGACGTCGACGAAGGCACCGGCGAGGGAACTGGCCAGCCGTCGGCCGCTCCGCCCGGCTCCCGCCGCCCCCGCATCCCTCTCCCC
>NZ_JAAKZX010000180.1 GCF_011045025.1 Streptomyces ureilyticus | reverse complement strand
TGTGGAGGGTGAGGAGTTGGCGCGGGTGGCGTCGGTGGCGGACCGCGGCATGGCGCACCACCTGGGCGACGGCCCCGGACACCACGACGGCTCGCGCCTCGCGCCCGCGCTGAAGCCCAACGCCAAGCGGCCCACCGGCCGGGCGGGTGTCGCGGCGAACGTGCCCAAGCCGGACCTGCGTTCGCTGCCCGCCTGGGGCATCACCATCACCGACGGCGAGGAAGGGAACGTACCGGGCAAGGACTACCTCGCCTTCAGCGCCAACGTCTGGAACGCCGGTCCCGCCCCGCTCGTCGTGGACGGCTTCCGCAGCCCCGGCAAGGACCTGATGGACGCGTACCAGTACTTCTACGACGCCGACGGCAAGCAGGTCGGGTACGCGCCCACGGGCACCATGGAGTGGGACTCGCGGGAGGGCCACAACCACTGGCACTTCACCGACTTCGCGAGCTACCGGCTGCTGAGCGAGGACCAGACCAAGGAGGTGCGCAGCGGCAAGGAGGCGTTCTGCCTGGCCAACACCGACGCGGTCGACTACACGGTGAAGAACGCCAACTGGCACCCGGAGAACACCGATCTGTCGACCGCCTGCGGCGGGGAGAACTCGATCTCCGTCCGCGAGGTCCTCGACGTCGGCTCCGGCGACACGTACACCCAGGACCTGCCCGGTCAGTCCTTCGACATCACCGACCTGCCGAACGGCACGTACTACATCCAGGTCATCGCCAACCCGGAGAAGCGCCTCCAGGAGACGAACACCGGCAACAACGTCGCGCTGCGCAAGGTCGTCCTGAGCGGTGAGCCGGGCGCCCGCTCGGTGACCGTGCCGCCGCACGAGCTGATCGACGCCCCGTAGGCGGCGGCGGTGCTCCTGGGACCCGTCGCTTCGGCGCGGGCCTCAGGGGCACCGGCGCTGCGTCCCGGTGGTTACCGCGGCTCTCGTGGATGAGCAACGGAGTCCCTTGCTACGGTGCGGCGATGTCATCGATCAAACAGTTCCAAGTCACCTTCGACTGCGCAGAACCTGCGCGCCTCGCCGGTTTTTGGTGCGAGGTGCTGGGGTACGTCGTGCCGCCGATCCCGGAGGGGTTTGCCACTTGGGAGGACTACCATCGCTCGCTGCCGCCTGAGGATGAGGTCATCTACTTCGCGTGCAGTGATCCCTCGGGTGCGGGCCCGCGCCTGCTCTTCCAGCGCGTTCCCGAAGGGAAGATCGTCAAGAATCGGGTGCATCTCGACGTGCGGGCCGGCACCGGACTCGTGGGTGAAGAGCGCCTCGCCACACTGGAAGCCGAATGCGCACGGCTGGTCGCGCTCGGTGCGGTACACGTGCGAACGCTGCTCGCCGATGACGACAACGAGTCGTGCATCGTGATGCAGGACATCGAGGGCAACGAGTTCTGTCTCGACTGAGCCTCCTCCTGTGAGGGCGAGGTGGTGAAGTCGTGCGATGCCGAGCGTCGCGCCAGATTGAAACCCCAGGTCATCGGCCTGGGGTTTGTTGCTTGCCTCAATGGCTCAGCCCTGGCCGTCCCTGCACTGCTGGGCCGCGTTGCAGCCCCGGTTGTAGTCGTTCGCCGGGATCGCCGGGATGTTCAGGTCCTGGTCCGGGCTGAGGTTGGCGGTCGGGTCGGCTTCCGGGTTGTAGCGGTAGTTGGAGACGTAGTTGGGATTCGGCACCCACTGTTCCTCGTTGAAGGTGATGCTCTGCGGCTCGAGCCGGCCGTTGACCGCCCGTCCCGTCATGCGGTAGATCTGCACGCCGGTGATCGCCTGGGGCGGAATCCTGTGGAAGAAGGCCCATTCGTCCTGGCTCCGGTAGTGGTCGTACATGGCCGGGTCCCCACGGAGCTGGTCGGGAACGTACAGGAGGACGTTCGCGAACTGCGGGTTGATCGTGTAGACGAAGGTCCTGGCTTCGACGGTCGAGTGTATGCAGTGGCTCATGATGAGCCATCCCACGACCGGGATGCTCTCGCCGATCGTCCAGCCCGGCCCCTGGCAACGCGGCTCACCGGCCTGGTTCGCGAGGTTGATCTGCCCCTGGCTCCGGGCGAACGGCACCGCGACGTCCCGCGAACCCGACGTGGAGATGTATCCGCTGTCGTAGGACCCGGCTCCGCCGTGGACATGGGACCTGAGGTCGTAGTTCGTTCCCCGGGCTGTGAAGCCGTTGGCGAAGATGTCGTTCGGGCTCCGGGAGTCGCCGCGGTACACCACACCGGGCGGCTGGCCCTGCGACACCGAGCCGCTGGGCTCGTTCTGCGCGCTCGCGGAACCGGTGGTCGCCACGAGCGCCCCGGTGGCGACCAGCGTCACGAGAAGGAACTGCAGGACGAGATGGAAGGGCTTCGGCAGTCGGCGCTGCGTCTACCACCGAGGCGCGCCGCGCTGGGGGCCCGCCACTGTGTGTGAGTGGGACATTACGTGGTTCTCCCGTGCTCGGTCTGCCGCTGTCCGGCCTGACTGCACCGAGGCTGGCGAGGGGAGAGTTGATGGTCACCCCCGTTTCATCAGGGAAATCAATCCGCGCTGGGTGAGGTCTTGATTGGCGGAGGGTTCGTTCGGTACGGCCGGCATGGCGGGGGTCGGGTCGGCGACGCGCGAGTCGCCTGTCGCCCTCGTCGCTCGCAGCCACGGTCGCCGCCGCGCGCTCCTCAGCCGGCTCCGGTCGTGATCAGAGAGCCGGATCCGGCGGCCCCACGATCGCCCGCAGCGCCGCAAGGTGCCCCTGATACGCATCCCGCCCTCGCCGGGTCAGCCGGAGCCACACTCGCTGCCGGGTGTCGCGGACGGCCTTGCGCTGCTCGACGTAACCGGCGTCCATCAGCACGGTGACGTGCTTGCTCAGCACGGAGGCGGAGAGATCGAGCCGCTTTTGGACCAGACCGAACTCCGCCTCGCCCGCGGCGTCCAGAAGGGCACAGATACGCAGCCGGTTCGGGGCGTGGATGGTGGTGTCGAAACCCTCCAGCCGGTCGTGGATTTCGGCGCTCTCGGCGCTCACGGGGTCTTCCGGTGCAGGCGTACGAAGGCAAGGTGGAAGCCGACGGACACGGCGGCACCGATCAGCGAGGCCGCGATCAGCCACACCGGCCGTCCCGTGGCGCGGAAAGCGAACGCTGCCCCCACCACCAGCGCGGGCAGGCCGACCGCGAGCGGCACGGTCGCCCGCTTCGGCAGCACGTCGAACCGCAGCGCCACCCCGGTCTTGGTGCGCCACGCCTTCCCCGCGACGGCGAAGAGCGCCAGGTACACCGCGGCGCTCGTCAGGATGATGGCCATCCACGCGGAGCGCGGCAGCAGCCAGTCCGGGTCGGCCATGAAGCCTCCGAACGTGATCGGGATCGCGGCGATGTAGAGCGTGAGCGTGACGAAGAACCAGTTCGGCCACGGTGCGGCCGACAGTGCCGCGGCGGAGGCCCGGACGTGCTCGGTGTCGGCCAGAGCGGCATGGGCCTGCTCCGGCGTCAGTCGTACCCCGTGAGTTTCCATACCGGAAAGAGTAGCGGCTAGTTTCCACTATGGAAAGAGACGAGTTTCCAGTACGGCAAGTGACCGGCTCGGCCGCTCTGCCTCTGTCTCAAGGCACCGGCGTCACCCGGCCGCCGATCGGCGCCTACCGCACCACGAGGTGACCTGAAAGAAGTTCTCGGATCAAGGCAACCCTGTGAAGGGCCTGTGACCACAAGGAGTCGGATCCGGCCATCCGGTAGCTGAATCCACCTTTCCTCCGGTGAACGTCATGCAAGGAGAGCACCTCCCCCATGAACAACCCCACGAACGGCGGACGCCGCGGGCGTCACCGCCGTCGCTGGACCGCCACCAGCCTGCTGCTCGGCGTGCCCGCCATCGTCGTGCCGTATCTCCTGTTCACGCAGGAGGACTCGCAGGCCGCGACGGTCGACGGCAACGCCTACTACCGGCTGGTTTCCGTACGTAGCGGCAAGGTGCTGGACGTCAACGCCTTCTCCACAGCCGACGGCACCCGCATCCAGCAGTGGACCGACCAGAGCACCGCCAACCAGCAGTGGAAGCTGAGACCCACCGGGGACGGCTACTACGAGCTGATGAACCGCAACAGCGGCAAAGTACTGGGCATAGCGGGCGATTCAACCGCCCGGGCGGCCGCCGCCGAGCAGCAGACCGACAGCTCCTCCGCCTCCCAGGAGTGGCGGATCGACGAGGTGAGCGGTTCCGACGCCGTCACCTTCACCTCCCGCGGGAGCGGCCAGGTCCTGGACGTCTCCGGAGGCTCCAAGGCCCAGGGCGCAGCAATCATCCAGTATCCCGGCAAGGGCAGCACCAACCAGCAGTGGAAGCTGGTGAAAACGGCCGAGACCCAGGCGGCCCAGAACCAGGCAGCCGGGACCGGCGGGTCACAGACCACGGCCGCGGCCGGACCGTATGTGTGGAAGAACGCCCAGGTGGTGGGCGGCGGTTACGTCACCGGGCTGGTGTTCAACCCACGGGAGAAGGGCCTGCTGTACGCGCGCACCGACATGGGCGGCGCCTACCGCTGGGACACCGGGGCCGAGCAGTGGCTCCCGCTGACCGACTGGGCCGGCGAGAAGGACTGGAACCTGCTGGGCATCGACTCGGTGGCCACCGACCCCGTCGACCCCGACCGGCTCTACCTCGGCGCGGGCACCTACACCAACGAGTGGGCCGGCAACGGCGCGATCCTGCGCTCCACCGACCGGGGCCGCACCTTCAAGCGCACCGAGCTGCCCTTCAAGCTGGGCGCCAACGAGCACGGCCGCGGGGCGGGCGAACGGCTCGTGACCAACCCCGCGGACAACGGCACCCTGCTGCTTGGCACCCGCAAGAACGGCCTGTGGCGCAGCACCGACCACGGCGTGACATGGAGCCAGGTCTCCTCGTTCCCCGTCAAGGACGGGGCGAGCAGCGGAGGAGGCATCTCCTTCGTGACGTACGGCCCGGCCGACAGCAAGACGATCTACGTCGGCGTCGCCGACCGGTCCACCTCCCTGTACCGCTCCACCGACGGCGGCAGCACCTGGCAGGCCGTCTCCGGGCAGCCCACGGGCCAGCTGCCGCAGCACGGCGTGCTCTCCGGTGACGGCTCGCTGTACCTGACGTACACCAACACCCTTGGACCCAACGACGTGACGGCGGGTTCGGTGTGGAAGTACACGCCGACCGGCGGGGCGTGGAAGAACATCTCCCCGTCCGAGGGCAGCTACGGGTTCTCCGGTCTGGCCGTCGACCCGCAGAAGCCGTCCACGGTGATGGTCACCACCCTCGGCCGCTGGTGGCCGGAAGACGAGATCTACCGGACCACCGACGGCGGCACGACCTGGAAGGCACTGGCCGAGAAATCGGTGCGGAATGCCTCCGCCGCTCCTTACGTCGGTACCGGCACCGGGCACTGGATGACCGCGCTGGCCATCGATCCCTTCAACTCCGGGCATGTGCTGTACGGCACCGGCAGCGGCATCTTGCGCAGCAAAGACGCCAACGCCTCCGACAGCGGCGGCAGCAGCCACTGGAGCGTGGGCGCCCGAGGGCTGGAGGAGACCGCGCTGCTGGACGCGATTGCCCCGCCCGGCGGTGCCGAAGTCGTCACCGCCATGGGCGACCTGGGCGGTTTCCGCCACGACTCCCTCACCGAGGTGCCCGCCGGGCGACTGAAGAACCCGATGATGACCAACAGCACCGACATCGACTTCGCCCAGTCCAACCCCGAGATGATGGTCCGGGTCGGCCGTGGCGGCGACAAGGACGGCGCCTACTCCACCGACGGCGGCAGCAGCTGGACCGGCTTCAAGGCAGAGCCGGTGGGCAGCGCCGACAGCGGCCAGGTCGCGCTCGCGGCGGACGGTTCCGCCATCGTCTGGACCGAGGCCGGTCAGGCCCCGTACCGCTCCACCGACAAGGGCGCGAGCTGGTCGAAGGTCAGCGGTCTGGGCACCGGCGCCGTGGTCGTCGCCGACCGCTCCTCGGCCAAGAACTTCTACTCGCTGGCCGACGGCACGCTCTACGCCAGCACCGACGGCGGCGCGACCTTCACCGCACGCGCCACCAACCTGCCCTCCGGCCGGCTCACGGCCGTCCCCGGCATCGCCGGAGACCTGTGGATCGCCGGCGGCGGCAAGGGAGTGCTGCACTCCACCGACGGCGGCCGCACCTTCACCACGCTCGGGGCGGTGCAGTCCGCCTCCGCCCTCGGCTTCGGCAAGGCCGCGCCGGACGCCTCGTACCAGGCCCTGTACCTGATCGGCACCGTCAAGGACGTCACCGGCGTCTTCCGCTCCACCGACAAGGGCGCCACCTGGCTCCGCGTCAACGACGACGCTCACCAGTGGGGCAGCATCGGCAGCACCGGCGTCATCACCGGCGACCCCGACACCTACGGGCGCGTCTACGTCGGCACCAACGGACGCGGCCTCCAGTACGGCGACCCGTCCTGACCCAACGCCCGAGCGGGGCCGCAGGCACCACGGCCTGCGGCCCCGCCATGGCGCTGGTGCACGAGCGGGGCGCCCGGGTGCTTGTCCCGGCCGCGTTCCATGGCTCAGGCGGTCCCTGTCTTAGGAATTCCCACACTTCGAATCAGAGTGATATGCATCACGCCGGAATTTTGACCCAATAGGATGGATTGGCGGATTACTACTGGTAATAGCTACGCCCTTTTGAATCCCAATCGGACATTCTCCACCGCAGGTGGTAATTCAACCGATTTTCCAGACCGGTGAATTTGGCGCCCGCGGCCGCGACAGAACCTCTTCGGCCTGGTCACTGGTGTGTGCGGGTGGCGGAAATTGTGTGGCGACGACTGGATCCGTACGTTCTCATGGCCTGGGTGAACCTCGTCGGCACAGCGCGACAGCAGGATGGGTGTTCGTTGCCCGGTGCGCTCGCCGATCCCCATAATGACCGGGCTCGCCAGCGCCGCGCTGCTTTGCTGCCCAATGTCGGACCACTGAGTGAGGTCACGTATGAACAAGCATCGCCAGAGAAAAAAGCGCCGGAAGATGTCCCGTACCGCAGTCATCGTGGTGACTGTGGGCGCCGTGGGTATTCCTTCGGCCGTGCTGGCGAGCGGTAGCGGGCTGGGAGGCCTGCGCAGCGTGGCCTCCTCCTGGCTGGGATCGGGCACATCGGATCCGGTGGACGACCCGGCGCCCTCGCGGACGCGCGCCGCGCCCCCGGCCACCTCCGAGGCGGACACGCCTACCCCTGCCACTCCGGCCAGAACCCCCAGCACGTCCCCCTCGCCGTCCAGCAGCCCGACCCCTACCCGTACCCCCAGCACGCCCAAGAGGTCTGCTTCGCCTTCAAGCACTCCGCCAAGCACTCCGAAGGCCACGCGTTCCCGCAGTGCTCCCCGCACCTCCGCCGGCAGTACGGACTCCGGTCCCACGAATCGGGTGCTGGCTCTGGTCAACTCCGAGCGCGAGAAGGCAGGTTGCGGGCCGGTGGCCGAGAACGCCATGCTCACCAAGGCCGCTCAGAACCACAGCCAGGACATGGCCGATCACAAGAACATGTCTCACACCGGTTCCGACGGTTCGTCCATGACCGACCGTCTCGCCCGTGTCGGGTACAACTACAGGTCGGCGGGCGAGAACGTCGCCGCCGGATACGGCACTCCCGAAAGCGTCATGGACGGCTGGATGGCCAGCCCCGGCCACAAGGCCAACATCCTCAACTGTGGCTTCAAGGAGATCGGTATCGGCCTGGCGCAGCCCGGCAACTACTGGACCCAGAACTTCGGGTCGTAGCCGGACAGCGCCCCCGGCATCGGCCGGCCAGTCCTCCTTCCCCAGCAACGACCGCGGGTGAGCTCAACAGGCGGTCTCAAACGGGTGGGCTCAACGCGTGGGCTCAACGGGTGGGTTCAAGGGGTGGTCTCAACGCCGGACGTCTGCCCCCGGCGCAGCGTCTGGGGCGACTGCGCGGCCTCGGCGGCCTCCGCCTTGGCGTCGCTCACCGCGGCAGCGGCCTCCTTCTCGGCCTCGTCAGCGGCCGCCGCGGCGTCGAGCGAAGCCGACCAGCCTGCATCGAGCTCCGGAGTCCGGCCTTCGGCCGACGTGTCGTCGGCGGTGGCGGTGGCGGCTTCCTCAGATTGCGCGGGTTTGGGAGGACCTGCAGTCGACTGATCACCGAACGCATGGGTGACAGTCCGAACCGCCTCGGTCAGCTCCCCCGGGATCACCCAGAACGTGTTGTTGTCACTGCTCGCCAGGTGCGGGAGCGTCTCGAGGTACTTGTAGGCAAGCACCTTCGGGTCGGCGTTGTTGCGATGGACGGCCTGGAAGACGAGTTCCACCGCCTTCGCCTCGCCGTCCGCCCGCAAGATCATGGCCTGTTGCGTGCCCTGGGCCTCGAGGATGTCCTTCTGCTTCGTACCTTCCGCTGTGAGGATCTTGGCCTGCCGCTCCCCTTCGGCGTGCAGGATGGCCGCGCGCTTGTCACGCTCGGCCCGCATCTGCTTCTCCATCGCTTCCTTGATGGTGTGCGGTGGATCGATGGCCTTGATCTCGACGCGGTTGACCCGGATGCCCCACTTGCCGGTGGCATCGTCGAGGACGGCGCGGAGCCGGGAGTTGATCTCCTCACGTGAGGTGAGCGTCTCCTCCAGGTCCATGCTGCCGATGACGTTCCGCAGCGTGGTCACGGTGAGCTGATCGATCGCCTGTAGGTAATCGGCGACCTCGTAGGCCGCCGACCGTGGGTCGGTGATCTGGTAGTAGAGCACGGTGTCGATGTTCACCACGAGGTTGTCCTCGGTGATCACCGGCCTGGGGTCGGACGAATAGACCTGCTCGCGCACGTCAAGTTTGGTGTTGATGCGGTCCGCCACCGGCAGAACCAGGTTCAGGCCGGGTTGCAGCGTCCGGCGGTATCTGCCGAACCGCTCGATGTTGTAGCGGCGCGCCTGCGGGACGATCCGCACGCTGGAGGCCACGAGGAAGACGACAACGATGGCCGCCACGAGAGTGAGGACGACAACTGGATCCACAGTGCCTCCGTTGCTGTGTGTTCAGCCGTTCATGCTGCTGCGTGTTCAGCCGTACATGTTGCTGTGTGTTCAAGCCGTACATGCTGCTGTGCGTTCTCAGCCGTTCATGGAAGGAGTTCGCGGGGATAGACGATGGCCGTGGCGCCTTCGATCTCCATGACATCCACCAGCGCTCCCACCGGGATCACCAGGCTTTCGTCGAAGGCACGGGCGGACCACTCCTCGCCGGACAGTTTGATCAGGCCGCGGGTCGCGGTGACCTCCTGCATGACCTCGGCCCGCTTGCCGATCAGCGCATCACTGCCCTCGTAGGTGAGGGGTTGTTGTTCCATATGCCGCAGCGCGACAGGACGGACGAGGAGGAGACCCGCTGCCGCTGCCACTCCGAGGGCCACGAGCTGGCCGAGAAGGCCGATTCCCACACCGGCGACCACGGCGGCGACCAACGCGGCGCCCGCCAGCAACCCGAAGACCAGCGTCAGAGTGAAGAACTCCGCGGCACCCAGTGCCGCGGCGGCGAACAGCCATACGAACCACGGCATCGAATCGCCCTCCTTGAGAGGCCTTGCCCACCAAGCTACCTCCCGGACCACCGGGCAGAACAGGGATCGTGACGGGCCGCGGTACCGGTATGCGCCGCTCCGGCAAGGAGCCGGTCCGGAAAGCTGCCGGACACCGCACAAGCAGGCGCAACCCGGCTGATGGCACGCTTCCGCGCATGACCGGTGTCCGCGAAGTGACCTCCGTCCCCTCCTCAAGCACCCCCGGTGGTTCCTCGTCGTCCTCGGTACGGCCGGGGTAGGCCTAGCCGGGGCAAGCCTGGCCGTCGTGCGCCTGGTGTACGGGGGCGGGTTCCGGGACGTGTGGGCGTACGTGGGCCTGTTTGTCGCACTGGTGGGCATCGCGTGCTTCTACGGGGCCGTCGCCCAGGTGAGCGCCGACGCGTACGGTCTGCACTCCCGGACGCTGCTGCGCCGGCGGAACGTGCCGTGGCGCGACATCGCCGACCTGCGCGTATACGTGCAGTACGGGCGCAACGGAGAGGAGATCCACCGCGTCAGCGTGGCGCTGCGCGGCGGACGTACACGGCGCCTGCCCCTGCCGACGAGCATGTCCGTCGACGACCGACCGGACTTCGACGCGAAGCTGGACACGCTCCGCGCGCTGCACCGCCGGTACGGAGCATCGGAATCGGACTACGTCCCCGTCATTACGTACCGCTCCGCCGGGCGCGGCTCGGCCGTGGCCCTGAGCCTGTGTGCGCTGCTGCTCGCGGGGGCGGGCCTGGCCGCCTGGTTCGTGCCGGTCGCGGAGTCGAAGAAACAGGCGTGGACGTCGGCTGTCCCGTGCACCACCGAGACGCCCGCCGCTGAACGCGGCAAGTGCCTGACCACCCTGCCGGCCGTGATCGCGCGGACCGACGTCGGCACCGGGAAGCAGAGCAGCTGGCTGTACTTCGCCGACGGCCGGCCACTGGAGCGACTCTCGGTCTCGCAGGAAGGAGCCCAGGGCTTCCGGCCCGCCCGCTTCCTGGAGTCCACCGACTACAACCCGAACAACTTCGGCACCCACATCGTCCTCGGCGACGGCCCACCCGCCGTCACCCCCCACCCCGGCCCGGGCCGCTTCGCGGCGAAACGGATCCCGGTGGAACGTCTCACCGTCAAGGACGTACGGCGCCCGCGCGGCAGCGACGGCGACACCGTCCCCCGAAGCTGGCACATCGCCGAACTCGACGACGCGGGCAACCCGGTCCACCTAGCGGCCGCCCCCGCCGACCTGACCCGCATCATCTACGCGCTGAGCTCTGCGAGAACCCGCGCGAACTCCCCACGCCTCTAGGGGTTTTCGTTGGAATCACTGCATCGCTTCCTGGGACAGCCAGCCAGAAGGGAGCGGCATACGGGTCGAGGCACTGGCCGCGGCGTCAGCCTGGCCTTGCGGAACTGGAACTAATCGGTTTCCGCCGACGTCATGCCGTTCGTGACACAGGGTGGAAGCACGATGGGCGAGGAGCCGACATGGGCAGAGCTTCTGCTCAACTCTGCTCTCATGGGCGCTGTCCCGGTCGTCGTCGGAGGCGCGGTACTCCTCTCCTTCATCGGGCTGACGATGTGGGCGACAGCGCCACTGCGACGACGCAGGCGTACAGGCTCCTCCCCTGATGCCTAGCCACCTTCCGTTCGGATCACCGGGCGGACCAGGGGCGTCAAGAGCCCCGTCTCCGCCCAAGCGCCGTCGCTTCCCAAGCCGAGAGCGCGAGTTCGATCCTCGTCACCCGCCCCAGGCGAAACCCCATGTCAGTGACCTGGGGTTTCTGTCTTGCCGCTGTCTCTCCTGCTGCCATCCTGCCGTTCCCTCAAGAACGCTGTTGGACGGTTCGCCGCACAGTGCCACCCATGGTCTTTGGGTCTTCGCATCCGGCTACGCGGCTGCGCTGCCCTGGTCTCCGCTCGCTGGCATCCGCACTTTGTGGTCCCCGAAATCGGCGACAGGTCCAGCCTGCCGCCGAGTGCCTCGACATAGCGTGCAACGACATCGAGAGCGGCGACCTCACCGTGCTCAATCTGGGACACGCGCGCAATGCTCACCCCCATGCGAGCCGCCACGTCCATCTGAGCCAGCCCGTTCTGCTTGCGCGCCTCAGCCAGTTGATGCCCACGGGCCTCCGCCAGAAGGCGGCGCGAGCCGGCTTCCACCTCGACAGGATCCACACCGGCCGAATACAGCTCCTGCTCCAGGGTCTCCCAGTCCTGCGGGGTCTTCTTGGGCATGCCCCTCCTCCTCAAATCCTCCGTGTCACCGCTGTAGTCGCGGTAGAGCTGTTCAGCCAGAGGAATGTTGTCGCGGTACCAGCGCTCCCAGTTTCCAGCCTTGTCGCCCCCAAGGAGCAGGAGGGCCGAACGCGTCGGGTCGAAGGCGAAGATGATCCGAATCTCGGACCGACCGCCCGATCCCGGCCTCAATTCCTTGAGGTGATGCGGCTCCGATCCCTTGAGCCGGTGCACGAGGGGACGCCCCAGAGTGGGACCCGTCTCACGCAAAGCGGCAACAGCCTGGGCTACCTGGGGGGCCGAGCCGAGATCTTCCTTGATCATCTGCCTGAACCATTCCGCGTACTCATCGGTGACCTTGAACGCCCAGCTCAAGACGGCTCCGCTCGACACCAGCGCCACGGCTTAAGGTGCTGTTGTGGAATTCATCCCTGACCGCTTCACGCCGGACGAGCCCAGCGCGCGGCTGCTGCGCCTTACAGAAGCGTGAAGGACGTGCCGTCCGGCCACGCCATTGTTTGTGGAGCACCCTGGTAAGGGTGGCAACACCAAGAGTATGGTCTGTTGTATGGCGACTACCAAGAAGGTGACGGTGACGATCCCCGCGGATCTCCTGGACGAGATCCGCGGCGAGGCGGCGGAGCGGGGCCTGTCGGCGTACGTAGCCGAGGCGCTTCGCTTCAAGCGCGACCGCGACCGGCTACGGGAACTGTCCGACTGGCTGCAAGAGGAACACGGCCCGCTCAGCGAGGAGGAGCGCACGGCAGCGTTCGAGGAACTGGAGGATCTCGACGCCGAGCACGAGCGCCGCAGCGCAGTCGGCAACCACGACGCCGGAGAGGCCGCGTGAAGAAGCGGGCCGGTGAGCACAGGCAGCGGCCACTGCGCGTCTTCGTACTCGACTGCGAAGCGCTGTCCCTGGCCGTGCGAGGCGATCGCAAGATGATCGCCTGGATCGACCTCGCAGCTCGAGGCGAAGCCGAGGTGGTGACGTCTCCGATGACGCTGGTCGAAGCGTACGACGGCAGGACCACCGAGCAGCGCTGGGACTGGGTGCTCTCGCGGCTCAAGGTCGCCGAGATCGGAAAGGACGAGGCCCGCCAGGCCCGCCGGCTCCTAGCCGACGCGAAGTTGCACGGACACAAGTACGCGATCGACGCCGTGCTCGCCGTCATCGCCCGACAGCAGAAGGGGCAGGTCACGGTCTTCACCTCGGACGTGGACGACCTGGAGCAACTGGTCCCGGACTCGATCGTCGTCAAGAGGGTGTAACCCCACGCTCTGATCTCGGTTTTCGCAAGATGCGGGACGCCGAACTCCCCGTCCCACTCACCGACGAAGGCCCCACGATCCACGAGGCCGACGTGGACGACGCGTTGAGCTGCAACCATCTGGCCCGCGCCATCATGGCGACCACCACCCTGGACGAGGTGGAGGCGCACAGCCGCGAAGTCTGCAGCTACGCGGAGATCGACTACGAACGCGACAAGGCCGCATGGCTCAAGGAGCAGCCACCGGTGAAGCTCGACCCTGAGACCGTGCTGTCCCAACTCGACCAGTTCGAGGCCGAAGCCCGAAGCCGCGGAGTCACCCACACGACGTTCCGCCGCAACACCGAGGCGCTGAACCTCAACGGCTCCCTGCGCGAGGACCTGCGCCAACTGCTCATCAGCAGCCGTCCGCAGCAGTACGCCGCACCACTATGGAACATGACGGCCAGTGGCACGACGGGCCACGGGAACCCGACACCATGAGCGCATCAGCAGCGACCTCGGCCTGAGCGTGCAGGACGCGACCGGCGGCGGCACGAAAAACCCGGGGCAGGCAATCACACAGCTCACCGTGCAGCGCTGCCGCCGACTCGGCGACCGCAGTCGAGATGCTCTCCAGAGGCGTCACCTTCTCGGTGCTGCCGGCTTCTGCAGCCGGTTCATGCGTGTCCTTCTGCTGGGTGCGACTCTGGAAGTCTCGATACTCAGGGAAGCGGTCGAGGTAGCTCGGATCGATCACGTCCGGCGGGTTGGTGAGCACCTCGCGCCCGCGATCGGCGATCTGTACTTCGCCGCGGGCAGGGCGACTCACAAGTCCGGCCTGGAAGAGGTGCGTGTTGGCCCAGAGCACGCGGGTGTCCAGCCGGGTACTACCGCCCGGCGTGGCTTCAAGACGGTCCTGCTCGGAAAGCCCGAACTCGCCAATGCACTCGTCGCGCAGCTCCCGCCAGTGCTTCGGCTCCCCACCAGCCAAGCGGCGCAGGATCGGCAGCGTGAATTCGTAGAACCGCGGTACCGCCACCGCTGCCCCCTGTCCCTCGGCGAGAGCATCGAACCGGCTCATCACTGCCAGGAGCCTAACGCCGGCCACTGGCAACGGCCCCGTGGCTGCCAGCCGCGGATCCAACGACCGGCCGCACTGACATGCTGCGATGAGAAGCACATCCGTCTCAATGTCCGTCTCATTCACCGCCGGTCAAGGCTGTTCATCGCTGTACGGCGACACTCGTCCGCCCCTCAGAAGAGCCCCACATGTACGCAGGTGAACGGCTCTGTACATGGGCCGACGAGGCACCAACACAGTTGGAAAAGCGTGCGCCTGCTCGCGGCCCGCGCGAGAAGTGGTGCGCGGCCGGCGCTGGCAGGTCGTTCCCTGGCCATCGACGAAGCCCGGCCGTCGGTTAGGTCCCGGACATGTCTCCGGGCCGCCCCCGGACAGGCCGGGGATGCAACCATTCCCTTCAGAGCTGGAACCGTTCCTAAACAGTGTCCAGGAGTGCCATTTGCTGCCAGCTCCTGGAACTGCGCGCATCCCGAACGGTGTTGGATGCGCTGGTCTCCCGCGTTCGCTGTGTCCGCGTCCGACTGCGTGCATCGTGTGCACGCTCCGTGACGGGTGGGCGGGTTCCCTCACGCCCTCGTGCGCCTGGTTCAGGGATCCGAAAGATGCCCATCTCCGGCCGCCTGAGCGTGGTCTTCTCCCAGCCAGAAGCCCTGTAGCCCCGGCCAGACCCGCCACCGCTGCCCGTGCCCGTCTCGGGGCCGTCACGCCACCGTGTTCAACAAATCGGCCAGCACGTCGGGCCGTTCCAGGGCGATGAAGTGGCCTGCCGTCGGCACCTGCGTGAAGTCGGCGGTCGGCAGCAGGTCCTTGTTGGCTTGCCTGTCCGAGGGGCGGGACCAGTCCTTCTCCCCGTAGATGAGGTGGATGGGCGCCTTGACCTCGGGGTAGCGGGAGCGGGCTGCGATGAGGCTGGGCAGGGCCTGGTAGACGGCCCGGGCGACCGTCGAGTAGCCGGGGCGGCGGCCCACCTGGAGGAGTTCGTCGACGTAGTCCGGCCGCAGTGCGGTCTTGTCGCCGAGGCCGCCCTCGAGGATTTTGCGGAGGGCGGGCTTGGGCTCCACGCCAGCGACGACCGGGCCCACTCCCGGTGTGAGGACACCGCTGACCACTACGCGAGCGAGGAGACTGGAGCGGGCGATTCCGTCGCGGAAGTCGTACGCGTTGACCGCGACGACGCGTCGTACGCGCTCCGGGAGGTCGGCCGCGGTGGTCAGGGCGAGCACCGCGCCCATGGACTCTCCGGCCAACGTCACGTCGTGGAGGTCGAGTTCGGTGAGGAGGCGTTTGACGCCCTCGCGCATGGCCGGCTCGTCGTACGACGCACCGGGCACGATCTCGGAGTAGCCCATCCCCGGCAGGTCGAGGGCGTACACGGTGTACCGGTCCGCGATCAGCGGGATGAGGTGGCGGAAGTGCTCGGCCTGGGTGCGCACGGTGTGCAGCAGGACAAGGGTGGCGCCGGTGCCCGCCTTGAGGTAGCGCAGGGTTCCCTCGCGGTTGTGGCGTCCTGCGCGCGGGGCGAGGGTGTGGCTGGTGGTCCCCGGGATGTGGATCGTGGGACGTGATTCCTGGCTGGGCATTTCGCCTGCTCCTCGTGTGTGAAGGACTACTTGGCCAGTTGGGCGTACAGAGCGGCCAGGTCGCCGGCCAGGCCTGCCTTGACCTGGCGTGAGATGTCGTCGGCGAGTACCTCGTACGCGCCTGTCTCGACGCCGTCGAGGGCGAGTGCGGCGACAGTGCGAGGGTCGGACTTGGGTGCGTCGACGCCCGCCGCCAGGTCCGTGTCCACGTAACCCACGTGCAGTCCGGTGACGGCGATGCCGCGCGGCTGCAGTTCCAGGCGCAGGGAGTTGGTCTGCGACCACAGGGCGGCCTTGGAGGCGCTGTAGGAGCCGCCGAGCGCGATCCAGGAGAGCACGGAGTGCATGGTGAGGAGGTGGCCGCCGCCGTTGCGTTCGATGATCGGCACGAAGGCCCGGGTGAGCAGCAGGGGGCCGTAGAAGTTGGTCTCGAACTCCCGGCGTACGTCGTCGACCGGGGAGTCGAGGAAGGACGCGCCGACCGCGGCACCGGCGTTGTTGATCAGTACGGTGACGTCTTCCGCCTGTGCGGCGGCCGCTGCCACGGACGCCGGGTCGGTGACCTCCAGCGCCACCGGGACGGCGTCGGGGTGCGTCACGCTGCGCGGGTCGCGGGCCGTGGCGTAGACCTTGCCGGCGCCGCGCGCATAGAGCTCTTCCACCAGGGCCTTGCCGATGCCGCGGCTGCCGCCGGTGACGAAGACGTTTGCGCCCTTCAGAGCGGTCATGACTACCTCCATGATGAGAACCACACCGAGAAACCGATCGGTTTCCGCTACCGTAAACCGATCGGTTTCAATGTGCAAGCTCAGAAGGGGACGCGTAACATCCCGAAGCGCGCGCCGCCCGCACGGCGACCAGGCGTCAGCGGTGGGCGGCGCGGTTCATCTCGAGTCCGGCTACTGCCTTGCCGTCTGCCCCGGCGGCGAGGACGTCCTGGGCCCCTACCTGGATGACCGCAAGACCTTCATGGACACCGTGCTGCGACTGCTCCAGGACAAGAAGGAGACCCTGTACGTCCTGCCGGGCTCGCACGCGCAGGAGTACGCCCAGCGCCGTTTCCCTCACAAGCCCGTCAAGGAAGTTACGGGCGGCTGGCAGCCCCCGGCGAAACGCTCCGCGTCCGGCTGACCGGCCGTCCGCCCCGGCGCCCCCTGGAAACCGATCAGTTTTCATTTTGTTGGAATCGAGTTAACCTCGCAGCATGACCACCGAGGCGAAGCCAAGCCCCCGAGAGCGGCTGCTGGATGCGGCGGCCACGCTCACCTACCGAGACGGTGTCGGTATCGGCGTCGAGGCCCTGTGCAAGGCGGCGGGGGTGTCGAAGCGCTCCATGTATCAGCTGTTCGCGAGCAAGGACGAACTGCTGGCGGCCAGTCTCGAGCAGCGCACTTCCGCCTACGTGGCGATGCTCCTGCCCGCGGCGGGCGATGGCCGTGAACCCCGCCAGCGGATCATGCACGTCTTCGAGCAGGTGGAATCGCAGGCGGGTACGCCCGAGTTCCGCGGCTGCCCGTACCTGGCCGCGCAGATCGAACTCAAGGATCAGAGCCATCCCGCGAGCCGGGTGGCCCACCAGGTCAAGGAAAACCTGACCGCCTATTTCCGCGCCGAGGCCGAGCAGGGCAGGGCAAGCGATCCGGACCTGCTGGCCCGGCAGCTCAGCATGGTCTTCGACGGCGCCAGCGCCCGCGCGGGAATCGGAGCCGACACACTGACGGGGCTTGTCGGGCCTACGGTGACCACGCTGCTCGACGCGGCGAGCGTGCGCTGACGCGTCACCTTTCCAGAACAACAACACTCCCTTACCGCCCGGCGCTTGGGGGAAGCCCAGCCCTGCGCGTCGGCGGCCGCCACGACGACGTATCGCTGCATGCGTAACTAGAGCCGGGAGAGATACGGCTGCGTGACGCCGAGCCGCTTTGCGGTCGCCGCGCGGATGACGTTCACGCGCCTCCCCTGCGCACCGATCCGACCCATGCCGTCATTCTCCCCGCTTGAGCTTGCGCACGAAAACCGATCGGTTTACGGTGGACAGGAAACCGATCGGTTTTTAATGAGCGCGGGAGACATGATGACGACACAACTGCCGGTGGCACTCGTGACGGGTGCGTCATCCGGCATCGGGAAGGAAACCGCGCTCGCACTGGTCGCAGCGGGTTTCGACGTGGTCGGCACAAGCCGCGACACCTCACGCGTCACTCCGCTTGGCGGCGTGACGTTCGTCGACCTCGACGTCGCCAGTGACGCCTCGGTCGCCGCCGCGGTGCAGGAGGTGAGCGAGCGGTTCGGGCGGATCGACGTCCTGGTCAACAACGCCGGCGTCGGCTCGACGGGTGCGGCCGAGGAGACCTCCGTCGCGCAGGCCCAGGCCGTCTTCGACACCAATGTGTTCGGGGTCATGCGCATGGTGACGGAGGTCCTGCCGCACATGCGCGCCCAGGGAAGGGGACGCATCATCAACATCTCGTCCGTACTCGGGTTCCTGCCCCAGCCGTACATGGCCGTCTACGCCGCCTCCAAGCACGCGATCGAGGGCTACTCCGAGTCGCTGGACCACGAGGTCCGCGAGTACGGCGTCCGGTCGCTTCTCGTCCAACCCGCCTACACCAGGACCGGATTCGAGGCCAACAGCGCGAAGCCCGACACGCCCCTGCACGCCTACGAGAAGCAGCGGCACATCGCCGACCGCGTGATGGCGGAGGCGATCAAGGACGGCGACGCCCCCGCCGTCGTCGCCAAGGCGATCGTCACGGCAGCGACCGACGCCAGGCCGAAGCTGCGCTACACCGCCGGCCCCGTGGCCGGACGCGCGCGCATACTGCGCCGCGTCGCTCCCTCCGGGGCCTTCGACAAGCAGATCCGCAAGATGAACAAGCTGGCCGGCTGACGCACAGGCGCTCCCTGGGCTTCCGAACAGCTCCCCCACCCCCACCAGACAGAGGGACCGTTTGATGCCAGAGCGCAATCCCATCCTGATCACCGGTGCCGCCGGCGAGATCGGTGGTGTGAGCCGGACGATGGTCGGCATGCTGCTTGAACAAGGGCATCCGGTACGTGCGTTCGTGCGCCAGGACGACGAACGCGCGCACTCGCTCCGCCAGGCCGGAGCCGAGGTCTTCGTCGGTGACCTGCTCACCATCGCCGACGTGACCGCCGCGCTGAAGGGCGTCCGGCGCATCTACTTCAGCATGAGCCTGTCGCCGTACTACACCGACGCTGTGAGCCTGATGGCCGCGGCGGCGCGGGCCCAGGGCGACATCGAGGTGTTCGTCAACATCTCCGAGTACGAGCAGTCGTTCATGACGTTCGAGAAGATGACCGCGCCGGAGGCGGAGCGGCGCGCGCACCTCGGCGGACTCGTCGCCGACTGGTCGCCGCAGCAGCGGGCCCACTGGGTCGCCGAGCGGGTACTGGAGTGGTCCGGCGTCCCGACCGTCAACGTGCAGGCGGCCTTCTTCATCGAGAACCCCATCATGACCTGGCTGGCCCTGGGCTCACTGGCCGACGGTGAACTGCGCCTGCCCTTCGGCGACCACCGGCTCGCACCCATCGCCGGTTACGACGTCGCGGAACTGTGCGCGAAGATCCTGGCCGACCCGGCGCCGCACATCTCCAAGTCCTACGCACTCACCGGTCCGGAGCTGAGGGACATGCACGGGATCGCGGACGACTTCGCGGCCGTGCTGGGACGCCCGGTCACCTACGTTCCCGAAGACATCGAAACCTGGAACGAGACCTACGTCGACACCAACATGGCCGCGTACCCGCACATCGCGGAGCACCTGAAGACCCTGACCCGGATCATCGGCCGCGGAGGATACGGCGGCATCACCGACGAGCTGGAAACCCTGCTCGGACGACCGCCGAAGACCGTGCGGTGGGCACTGGAGAACCATCCGCGCATCCGGAAGCTGGCGGCTGCCTGAGCCGCTGAGCGGTCTGGACCAGAACAAGAACGCCACGCCCTTGCCGACGACTGGACACGCAGGCGGTCATCGCCATCAGGATCGGGTGAGCCGTTCGACTTGGTGGTGGATGTGCTCCACGTGGTGCTCTGACGCCGTACATCTGAAGAGCTGTCACTGAGCGTCTCTGGAACTCTGTGTGTGCCTGAGTGACTCAGGCTTTTCGGGCGCGGCGTGGCCGTGTGCGGTCGCCGTGGTGGGGTCCGAACCTCGGGGCGAGGGGGTGGACCTCGGTGGCATGCACGTGGTGGAAGCCGGTCCGCTGGGCGGCGCGGGTGCGCCGCCGACAGGTTCCGCGGGAGAGCCGCACCCGCCCGGCCGGAGCAGGCTCCGGGCGGGGTGGGGCGGGTACTCCATGACCTGGCAC
>NZ_JAAKZX010000017.1 GCF_011045025.1 Streptomyces ureilyticus | reverse complement strand
GACATCGACCGGGTCGCGGTCGGTGAGGTCCTCCGGGGCGGTGTGCAGGTAGTAGCGCTGGAGGAACGCGAGCACGGTGGCGTGGTCACCCGCTCACCCCTCACTCGCCGCCACCCTTGCACTCTTGAAACAGTTAGATAATTATAGGAGGAGCACTGAATAGCTCTGGGGTGTCGGGAGGCAACGGCGATGGCCGAACAGCGCAAGCGGATCTTCGACTGCGACCAGCACATGTACGAGGAGCGGGATTCCTTCACCCGCTACCTCCCCAAGGAGTACCTCGGTCAGGCCGTGGCCCCCGTGACGCTGCCGGACGGCCGGGAGGTCATTCTCGCGGGAGACAGGATCGTGGTCTGTCTGGAGCCGGAGTTCGGGCAGGTCTACCGGCCCGGCTCGCTCAAGGAGATGCTCAAGGCGATGGCCTCGGGCAACCCCGACGAGACGTACCAGTTCGAGCCGATGCACGAGGCGTACCAGAACCGTGAGGCCCGGCTGCGGATCATGGACGAGCAGGGCCTGGACCAGACGATCATGTATCCCGGCGGCTGGGCCCTGGTCGCCGAGGAGTACGTACGCGGGGTCGAGCCGCTCTACGCCAACTACCACTCGTTCAACCGCTATATGGACGAGGTGTGGGGCTTCAACCACCAGGACCGGATCTACTCCCCCGCCCTGCTCTCGCTGCGCGACCTCGACAGCGCGGTGAAGGAGCTGGAGTTCGTCCTGAACAAGGGCGCCCGGTTCATCATGCTGCCGACCGGGCCTCAGTACGGCCGCTCACCGGGCGACCCGTACTTCGACCCGTTCTGGAAACTGGTCAACGAGGCCAAGGCCAGCGTCTGTTACCACATCAGCGAGTTCTACTACAACTCGAACGTCGCCCCGGCCTGGGGCCACGACCCCAACCCGATCCACTTCCGTATGTCCGCCTGGCAGTGGATGAACACCTACGGCCAGCGCCCGATCGAGGAGACGCTCTCCGCGCTCATCTTCGACAACCTCTTCGAGCGGTTCCCCGACATCAACGTCCTGGTCTCCGAGTTCGGCGCCGAGTGGGTACCGCACTTCGTCCGGCACATGGACAAGAGCCGGGGCATGGGCCGCAACGGGCCATGGATCGGCGGACAGTTGGCGGAGCGCCCGAGCCAGGTCTTCCGCAAGCACATCCGCGTGGTGCCCTACCCCGAGGACGACATCCCGAGCCTGGTGAAGCGGCTCGGCTACCACGAGTCCATCGTGATGGGCTCGGACTTCCCGCACGCGGAGGGCATCGCGAACCCGGCCGACTACCGCAAGCTCCTCGCGGAGCTGGATGAGTCGGTCCAGGACGACATCATGTACAACAACGCCCAGCAGCTGGTCAGCCGCTGAGCGTTCAGCACCCGCAGTCCCCGCCTGGCGGCGGGCCCGGTCAGTCGACCAGGTCCGCCGCCAGGTTCGCGATGTTCGTCATCAGCGCGGTGCCGCGCCGCGAGTGGTCGTAACCGGCCAGCGGGTAGCCGTTGCTCAGCAGCGCGAAGGACAGACACGTCTCCGGGTCCATGAAGCCCAGTTGGTACGCGGCCCCGGCACTCCCGAAGAGCAACGGCGAGCCGGTGGAGGGAAGTTGACTGCCCGCGTCGGGGCCGGCGACAGTGACGAACAGGCCCATGCTCGTACGCCGGCTGCCCCCGCCGCCGTAGAGCTGGTCGCCGTACGGATGCTCGGTCAGCCGGATCCTGGTTCCCTCGGCCACCGCCTCCGGCTTCCACAGGCCCGAGTGCTCCAACGCCTGGAAGTACAGGGCGACATCGGCGGCGGTGGCGACGAGTGCGTGACTGGGTTCGCCCGCCGCCAGCACCCGCGGGTCGGACAGGTACCAGGGTCCCCAGGGGTCGGGTTCCTGGTCGTCGTCGGTGCGGTCGGTGGCGGTCATCGGGGCGACCGTGCCGGGCTGCCGGTCGACGGGGACGCCCAGTTCGATCGAGGTCAGGCCCAACGGCTCTGCGATCCGCTCGCGCAGATAGTCGGCGAAGGGCAGCCCCGTACGCCGCTCGGTGATCTCGGCGATCAGCCAGGCGGCCGAGGTGAGATGGAACTGGAAGCGGCTGCCCGGCGGGTAGTCGAGGCGCCAGCGGCCGAAGGCGGCGAGCCGCTGCTCCCGGTCGAGCATCTTCGGGTAGCCGAGTGGTGCGAAGGGGAAGCCGGCGGTGTGGGTGAGCACCTGCTCGACCGTGACCGCCTCCTTCCCGTTCGGCGCGAACTCCGGGATGATCGCGGCGACTTGCTCACCGATGTCGAGCAGGCCATCGCCCATCAGCTTCCACACGGCGCCGGCGACGATCGAGCGGCCGACGGACTGCAGGACGTAGCGGGTGTCCGGACCGGCGTCACCCCAGGTCTCGTACGCCACCAGGCGGCCGCTCCTGGCGACGGCGACCTGCGCCGACGGGAGCGGGCCGTGCTCCACTTCGAGCCTGATGCGGCGCAGCAGTACGTCGAGCCGGTGCCCGTCGACACCCACGGCTTCGGGCGCGACGGGAACGTGGCCGGGCATGTCAAGACTCCAAGCGGACCGTCGCGGTGCCGGTGACCACCTCGGCGCCGTGCTGGTTGACGGTACGCAGCGAGAACTGGGCGACCGGTCCGGCGGGCGCATCCTCGATGGACTCGACGGTCGCCGTGGCGGTCAGGGTGTCGCCGGGCCAGACCTGCGCCTTGAAGCGCACCCCGTAGCTCAGCAGCGGTTCGATGCCGACCCAGTCGGTGAGGACCCGGCCGGTCATGCCCATCGTCATCATGCCGTGGGCGAAGACCCCGGGGTAGCCGGCGGCTTCGGTGGCGAAGACGTGGTCGGTGTGGAGCGGGTTGAAGTCGCCGGAGGCGCCCGCGTACTGGACGATCCGGGTGCGCTTCAAGTCGTCGACGAGCACGCTTTCGCGGGTCTCGCCGACCTTGATGTCATCCACGTGCGGGCTCATCGGGTGTCGTCCTTCCCGGTGGAACTGTTCGCCGGTTCCCCGGACTTGGGGGTGGCGGGGCCCTCGGGCACGACGGCCACGGTGCGGGCGCTGACGACCGGTGCGCCGTCGGCGTCCCGGTACTCGGTGATGCGTTCGCTGAACAGCAGGCGTCCCGTGCGGCCCTGCTTCTCCCAGCTGCGGCCCGGCACGGTGTGCGCGTACAGCGTCTCTCCGACGCGTACCGGACGGTGGTACTCGAAGTGCTGCTCGGCGTGCAGTCCTCCGCCGCCCTCCGGCATCACTCCCGGCCCGGCTCCGGAGCCGAACCACTCCTCGCCGGGCTTCGGCCGCAGGTGGCAGTCGGGGTCGAAGTGGGCGCTCGCCCAGGTGAAGGTGGGCGGGGCGAGATGCTCGTACGCCGGGTTCTCGTCGCCGATGGCGCGGGCGAACATCAGGATGTGCCCGGACTCGACGGGGAACGGGTGCCCTGTCATGGTTCGTGCTCCTCGTGGTCAATAAGCGTCTGGCAGGCGTCAGTTGGTGTCAGTACGGCAGGAACGCGTCGCGTGTCGCCTCGTCCGGGTCGAAGTCCGGGGGCAGGCCCTCGAACTTGGGCTCCCGCTTCTCCACGAAGCTCGCCACGCCCTCACGGAAGTCCGGTGAGCCAGCGAAGAACTCCATCGCCGAGTAGCTGCGGGCCAGGGCGTCGGTGAAGCCGCGGTCGAGGTCGCCGTACACCTGGTGGCGTACGACGGCCATGGCGCGCGGGGAGCAGTTGCGGGCGATGTCGCGGGCGTACGCGCGGGCGGCGTCGAGGAGTTGGTCAGGTTCGACGACGCGGCTGACCAGGCCCAGCTCCTTCGCCTCGTCGGCGTCGAAGACGCGGCCGGAGAGGAGCAGGTCGAGCGCGTTCTCCAGACCGATGACGCGCGGGAGCACGTACGGCAGGTTGTACTCGCCGGCCAGTCCGCGCCGGGTGAAGGCGGTGGTGAAGCGGGCGCCGCGGGCCGCGAAGCGTACGTCGCAGATCAGCGCCTGGATGAGACCGATGCCCGCGCAGGCGCCGTTGACGGCGGCGATCAGGGGCTTCGGCATGTTCCGTCGGCTGTACATGGGCACGCGGGCCTGAAGGTTGAGGGACTCGCCGGGCTGGGCGTTCTGCTCAAGCCGCTGGACGTCCATCCCGGGGCAGAACGCCCTGCCCGCCCCGGTGATGATGACCACGCGGACGGCGGGGTCGGCGGCGGCCTCGTCCAGGAGCGCGAAGAACCGCTGCTCCATGGGGATGCTCCAGGCGTTCTTGCGCTCGGGCCGGTTGAGGGTCACGGTGGCGACACCGTCCTCGTCGACCTCGTACAACACCAGGTCTTCTGTGGGCTGTTCGGTCATCGTGTCACTCCTCGGCAAAGGGTTCGACGGGGTCGCCGACGCCGGCTCGCTCCCCGGAGATGGTCACCACCACCTGACCCCGGGCGCAGACCCGGCCGTCCGGCATCCGTACGTCGACCTCGGCGAAGTGGAGGCGGCTGCCGCGTCGGACGCAGCGCGCGTAGGCGATGGCCTCGTGGCCGCGGGCGGGCGCGAGGTACTGCACCGACATGGAGACGGTGCTGAGCAGGCTGCCCTTGGTGAAGTCATGGCCGGCGATCACGGCTCCCGAGCCCGCGGTGTCGATCAGCGCCGAGACGACTCCGCCGTGGAAGACGCCTTCGTGGGCCGAGAGCGCCTCGGTGAAGGGCATCGTCATCTCGATGCCGTCCGGGTCCCAGCGCAGTACGCGCATACCGGCGCTGCGGTTGAACTTGACCCCGCGTTCCCAGCGGGCCCGGAACCACTCGCGGCGCTCGCGTTGTTCCTGGTCGGTGAGGGTCCTCGCCGTGACGGTCATCCGCGCACCTTCCATCTCCGGCTCCGCAACCCAGCGCCATATAGTTACATGAATTGGATAGTTGAAGCAATCATGAGGCTACACCCGAGTCCCGCCAGATGTATTATTTATATAACTCATTCATCGTGAACGGGAGGCCCTTGATGCCGTCGACCGCCCTGGCCGGGATCCGCGTCCTCGATCTGTCCCGTATCCTCGCGGCGCCACTCGCCACCCAGACGCTGGCCGATCTGGGCGCGGAGGTGATCAAGGTCGAGCGCCCCGGAGTCGGCGACGACTCGCGGACGTACGGACCTCCGTTCCTCACCGACCGCGGCGGCGAGCCGACGGACACCGCCGCGTTCTTCCTCGCCTGCAACCGCAACAAGAAGTCGGTCACCGTCAATCACGCCACCGCGGAGGGGCAGGAGTTGATCCGCGCCCTGGCCGCGCGCTCGGACGTCGTCGTCGAGAACTTCCGCGCGGGCACCCTGGCGAAGTACGGCCTCGACCAGGAGAGCCTGCGCGCGCTCAACCCGCGGCTGGTCTACCTCTCCGTCACCGGCTTCGGGCAGACCGGCCCGTACGCCTCTCGCCCCGGCTACGACGGCATCTTCCAGGCCATGTCCGGGATGATGAGCGTCTCAGGGCATCCGGAGGAGCCGATGAAGGTCGGCATCAGCATGATCGACATCCTCACCGGGCTGTACGCCTCCACCGCGATCCTCGCGGCCCTGCGGCACCGGGACACCACCGGCGAGGGCCAGTTCATCGACCTGTCCCTGCTGGACTGCGGGCTCGCCACGCTCTCGCACTTCGCGATGAACTACCTGGTCTCCGGCGAGGTCCCGCGGCGCCGCGCCAACGGCGGCTACGGCGGGATCCCGTCCCAGGCGTTCCCGTGCAAGGACAAGCCCATCTTCGTCGTAGCCGGCAACGACAAGCAGTTCGCGGCCTTCTGCGCGGCCGTCGACCACGGCGAGCTGCTCCAGGATCCGCGGTTCGCCACGACCGCCGCACGGATCACCCACCGGGACGAGATCGTGCCCGTACTGGAGGAGATCCTGCGGACCAGGACCCGGGACGAGTGGCTGGCCGCGTTCGACGCGCACGATGTCCCGGCCGGCCCGATCAACGAACTGCCCGAGGTCTTCGCCGATCCGCAGGTCCAGCACCGGGAGATGCTGGTGGAAGTCGAGGACCCGGTGTCGGGGCGGCTGCCGCTGCTCGCCAGCCCGCTGCGGCTCTCGGCGACTCCCGTCGGGGAGTATGCTCCGCCGCCGTCGCTGGGCGAGCACACCGCCGAAGTCCTGGGCCGACTGGCCGGGGTGACGGAGGATCAGCTCGTCGAGCTGCGGGCGCGGGGCGTCGTATGACGACCTGAGGTGCAGTGCGGGCGGCCGTCCCGTCAGCCGATCAGCGTCCGGCCGCCCTCCAGCATCAGTGTCGCGCCAGTCAGATACACCATCTCCTCGCTGACCAGGGCCGCAACCGCGCGGCCGATGTCCGACTCGGGGTCGCCGAGGCGGCCCAGCGGGATGCCGGCGTACAGCGGTGCGGCCTTCTCCGGGTGGGTGGCGAGGTAGTCCTCCGCGGCCGGGCTCAGCGCGGCCGGGCAGACGACGTTGACCCGGATTCCGTACGGGCCCCACTCCCGCGCTGCCACCCGGCTCAGTCCGCGGATCGCCTCCTTGGCCATCGCGTACGCCCCGAAGGTCGGATCGCCCTGCACCGCGGCGGAGGAGCCGAGGTTCACGACGCTGCCGCGGCTCGCCTTGAGATGAGGCAGCGCGGACTGCATCGCGTGGAAGGTCGCCAACGGGCCGCTGCGGTAGGTGAGTTCGACATCGTCGTACGACGTCTTCTCCAGCTTGCGCTGCACCGACGACTGCGCGTTGTTGACGAGGACGTCCAGTGCGCCGAACTCCCGTACCGTCTCGGCCACCATGCGGTCGACGTCGTCACGCTCGCCCACGTCCCCGGCCACGGTGCACGCCCGCCCGCCGCGCTCGGCGATCTCGGCGGCGGTGTCCTTCAGCTTGCTCTCGGTACGGCCCGAGATCACCACCGCCGCCCCCTCGGCGGCCAGCGCGAGCGCGATCCCACGTCCCACGCCCTGTCCGCCTCCGGTGACCAGCGCCACCTTCCCGGCCAGCCGCGTACGTCGCTCCGTCATGTCGTTTCCTTCCAGAAGGGTGCCCACGAGGGAAAGGCGTCCGGCAGGGCCGGTTCTCCGGCACCCTCCCAGCCCATGAAGTCCACCGTCTGCGGCCGCTCGGTGACATCGGCCGCGTACCAGTGCTGTTCACGGCGGCGGGAGAAGTACCACTCGCCGTCCACCCGCGCGTACTCGTCCCCGTAGCAGATCGCCATCACGATCCACCGCTCCCCCACCTCGTGCTCGGCCCGGCAGTAGACCGCGCCGGTCGCGGTGTCGCGGCCGGTGAACTCGATGCGGTGGCCGCAGATCTGGTGAACGGAGCGGTGGAAGCCGCGCAGTTGGGGCTCGATGTGGGCGCGCAGGACCCGTCGGCCGCGGCCGTGGCGGCCCATGTCGACGTCGGGGCGGAAGCAGCCGGTCCAGGCGTCGAGGTCGCGGGCGTCCACGGCGAGGGCGTAACGGATGGGGAGTTGCTGGATGGCGAGCTGCGATTCGATGCGGTCGATACGGTCCTCGAGAGCACGGATGTCGGCTGGGCTCATGGCCGTGGGTCCTTGGGCAGGCCGAGGAGTTGCTCGCCGATGATGTTGCGCTGGATCTCGCTGGAGCCGCCGTAGATGGTCTCCGCGAGGGAGAGCAGGAACGAGCGCTGCCGGGTGACGAGTTCGTAGTCCTCGCCGATGATCTGTCCGGCCGGTCCCGCCAACTCCATGGCGAGATGGCCCAGTTGCTGATGCCGTGTCGAGGCGTACAGCTTCGCCGTGGTGGACTGCGCTCCGGGTGTGCGGCCCGCGACCAGTTCGGCGACGGTCCGCATGTTGGTGGTGCGCATGATGCGTACGGAGATCCAGGCGTCCACGATCCGGCGGCGCAGCATGGGGTCGTGCAGCGCGCCGCGTTCGCGGGCCAGTTCGATCAGGGCGTCGGCCTCCCGCTCGAAGGTGAGCTGCTGGGGCAGGAGCGTGGTGCCGCGTTCGATACCGAGGGTGCCCATCGCGGTGCGCCAGCCCTGGCCCACCTCGCCCACCACCATGTCCGCGCCGGTGCGGGCATCGGAGAAGAAGACCTCGGCGAACTCGTCCTGGCCCGCCAGGTTGCGGATCGGCCGGATGTCCACGCCCGGCTGGTCGGCGGGCACGAGCAGCATGCTCAGTCCCTTGTGCCGCTGGGAGTCCGGGTCGGTGCGGACGAGGACGTACAGCCAGTCGGCGTGGATACCGAAGGAGGTCCACACCTTCTGCCCGTTGACCACCCACTGGTCGCCGTCGCGCTCGGCGCGGGTGCGTACGGACGCCAGATCGGAACCGGCGCCCGGTTCGCTGAAGCCCTGACCCCAGAGCTCCTCGACAGCGAGGACGGGCGGCAGGAAGCGCTTCTTCTGCTCCTCGCTGCCCATCGCGAGCAGCATCGGGCCGAGCAGGTCGAGGGCGTTGCCGGTCGCGCGGTACGGGGCGTTGGCGCGCGCGTACTCGTACTCGAAGACGATCTCCTCAAGGAGTCCGAGCCCTCTGCCTCCGTATTCTTGCGGCCAGCTGATGCCCAGCCAGTTCCCTGCGGACAGCTCGCGGTCCCAGGCGAGCCGGACCTCCCAGGCGGCGCCGTCGGTGGGGCCGCCGACGCCCCGGTGTGCGGCGAACTCGCCCACGAGGTGCTCGGCCAGCCAGTCGCGCAGCTCGTCCCGGAAGTCGCGTACCGCGGCGCCGAAGTCCAGCTCCATTGCGTGTTCTCCTCCGCGTGGATTCAGATCGCGTGGGTTCAGATGCCGAGCCGGGTAGCGAGCAGCTCCCGGTGGTACGACGGCGTGCCGAGCAGCATCTCGGAGCTCTTGGCCCGCTTGAGGTAGAGGTGTGCGGGGTGTTCCCAGGTGAAGCCGATTCCGCCGTGCACCTGGATGTTCTCGCCCGCGACCTTGGTGAACGCCTCCGAGCAGAAGGCCTGGGCGAGGGCCGCCGCGATGGCGATCTCGGCCTCGCCTCCCGCGTCGAGCGCCCACAGTCCGCCGTACGCCGCCGAGCGGGCCGACTCGATCTCGACGAGCATGTCCGCGCACTTGTGCTTGATGCCCTGGAACGAGCCGATCGCCCGCCCGTACTGTTCGCGGATCTTGGCGTACGCCACGGCGGCGTCCAGCGCGGCGGCGGCTCCCCCGACCTGTTCGGCGGCCAGCAGTACGGAGGCGGTGGCGAGGGTGCGCTCGATCGCGGGCCAGGCCGCGCCCTCGGTGCCCAGCAGCCGGGCGGGGGTGTCGGCGAAGTCGATCTGTGCCTGCTTGCGGGTCTGGTCGAGGGTGGGGAGCGCGGTGCGGGTGACGCCTGGTGCGTCGCTCTCGACGGCGAAGAGGCTGACGCCGGAGGGGGTACGGGCGGCGACGAGCAGCAGATCGGCGAGGTGGCCGTCGGGGACGTACGTCTTCACGCCGGTCAGCCGCCAATTTCCTCTCGTTCCAAGGGCGTTGAGCCGAATGCCTTGCTCGTCCCAGCGGCCGTCCGCCTCGGTCAGCGCGAGCGTGGCCACGGTGTCGCCGGAGGCGATGCCCGGCAGGTAGTCGTGGCGGGCCGCTTCGTCGTCGCAGCGCAAGAGGGCCTCGGCGGCGAGGGCCACAGTGGCGAAGTACGGGGCACTGAGCAAGGCGCGGCCGGTCTCCTCGAAGACGATGCCGAGTTCGGCGTAACCGAAGCCCGAGCCGCCGTACTCCTCGGGGATGGCGAGCCCCTGGAGGCCGAGTTCCGTGGCCATCCGCCGCCATACGACCCGGTCGTAGCCTTCCGGGCCGGCGGCCAGGCGGCGTACGTCGGCCTCGGTGGAGTGTCTGGCGAGGAAGGAGCGGACGACCTTGCGCAGCTCGTCCTGCTCCTCGCCGAAGCCGAAGGTGAGATCCATGGCGCGCCTTCCCGTCCCCGGAGGTGCCGGCTCCCCGGTGTTGCCCGCGTGCTACCCATCCACGATACAGTTAGATAATTATAGTATCCACACTGAATGAACCAGCCGCTGAACCAACCAGGCACTGAATGAACCAGGGGTGCGATGTGACCGACCGCTATGACGAGTTCACCAGCCTCACCTTCGAGCGGCCCGCGCCCGGGGTCCTCCGTATCGTGCTGGACGGCCCGAATCTCAACGCCGTCGATCCGCGGATGCACGGCGAACTGGCCGACATCTGGCCGGTGATCGACCGGGACGAGGAGACCCGCGCGGTGCTGGTCCAGGGCGCCGGCAAGGCGTTCTCGGCGGGCGGGACCTTCGACTCCATCGAGGCCCTGACCGAGGAGTACGCGGTGCGTGCCCGGGTGATGCGGGAGGCGCGGGACATGGTGTACGGGGTGATCAACTGCTCCAAGCCGGTGGTCTCCGCGATCCACGGCCCGGCGGTGGGCGCGGGCCTGGTCATCGGAATGCTGGCCGACATCTCCATCGCCGGACGCAAGGCGAAGATCGTGGACGGGCACACCCGGCTCGGTGTCGCGGCCGGTGACCACGCGGCGATCTGCTGGCCGCTGCTGTGCGGCATGGCGAAGGCCAAGTACTACCTGCTGACCTGCGAGCCGCTCACGGGGGCGGAGGCCGAGCGCATCGGTCTGGTCTCCAAGTGCGTGGACGACGAGCAGGTGCACGCCGAGGGGCTGCGCATCGCGACGACCCTTGCGGCCGGTTCCGCCAGCGCCATCAGCTGGACGAAGCGGTCCCTCAACCACTGGTACCGCACGGCTCAGCCGATCTTCGAGGCCTCGCTGGGCCTGGAGTTCTTCGGGTTCGGGGGGCATGAGGTCACGGAAGGTCTGGCCGCCCACCGGGAGAAGCGTGCGCCGGACTTCGAGGGTGTGGCCGACAAGCACCCGATCGATCTCTGACCTACGTGACCTGCATGTCCTGCATGTCCCGCATGACCCGCATGACCTACGGATGCATGAGGAGCCCGCGATGACGTCCGAGCCCACGGCCACCGCCACTGCCGCGACCACCGAAGTCCCCCCGCTGGTAAGGGGGTTGACCTACGAGGACATGCCGAAGGGCCAGGTCTTCCGGACCGCCCGCCGCACCATCACCGAGACCGACCTGGTCAACTTCATCACCTGGGGCGGCTTCAACGAGCCGCTCTTCTGGGACGCCACGCACGCCGCGGAGGGCGGTTACACCGGACGACTCGTCCCGGGCGGGCTGACGTACTGCATCGCCGAAGGACTCGTGCTCCAGACGAACGTACTCCACGGCACGGGCCTCGCCTTCCTGCACATGGAGCTGACCGTGCGGGGGCCGGTCTATGTCGGCGACACCCTGTACGCGGTCGTGGAGACCACGGACTCGCGTCCGTCCAGCAAGCCCGGCCGGGGCGTGGTGACCAGCCGGATCACCGTACGCAACCAGCGGGACGAGGACGTGCTCGTCTACACCCCGGTACGGCTGATCCGGGGCAGGGACTACGGGGCCCCGACGCTCTGACCCCGCTGCTCCCTCTGTCCGCGGGGAGCGCCCGGCACCAGGGTCAGGCCGGGCGCGGAACCGTCCGCGGATCCGGATCCGGATGCAAATCCCGATCCGACGGGGCCGGCGAACGCTCCACCATGCACCCAGTCCGAGGGCATCGTCGGGCGCGGCGGCGGCTCATGGTCCGGGACCGCCATCGTGTAGAGGCGGGTGTAGCGGAACTTCGCTTCCAGGTTGTCGAGCACGGACCAGTACTCGTAGCCGCAGACGTTCACGCCCCGAGCGATCACCCGGCCCAGCCAGGAGAGCCTGGCGCGCAGCAGGGCCCGGCGCCGGGCGTCGTCGCTGTGCCCGGTCTCGTCGACCAGGTCCAGATCGCCCATGCCGTTGTCGATGACGGACAGCGGGGGGAGCAAGTCTCCGTACAGGTCGTGGAGGTCGGCGACGCCGTCGGCGAGCGCCTCGGGGAGGATGGGCCAGCCGTACGCCGTCGTCTCGACGTCGTCGAAGGGGGTGATCGCGAAGCCCAGGCCGACGAGCAGGCGGTTCACTTCGTTGAGGGTGCTCTGGCACTTGTTGGCCGGCAGTACGCGGGGCAGGTTCTCCGGTGCGGTGACACGGAACGGGGTGTGCCAGGACAGGCCCAGCAGATCCTGGCCGGCGCTGATGATCTCCAGATCGCCGGGGCGCACGCAGCCGGTGGCCTCGACGGGTGAGACGTCGTCCTCGGTCACCATGTGCTCGCCGAGCATCATGGGGTCGAGGAAGAGGCGGTTGGTCCAGCTCTCCAGACGCTCGAGGGCGAGGCGGTCGAAGGGGTCGTCGGTGGCCGCGTAGCCGCTGACGAGGGTGACCGTGGTGCCGATCCGGCCGGTGACGCCGGCCGCTCTGAGGGCCCGGGTCGCGAGGCCGTTGGCGAGCAGGATGTGGTGGACGGTGGGGAGGCCCGCGCGGCCGATGCCGCGGCCCGGTGTGTACATCCCGGCCACGTGGTCCGCGAGAGTGGGCCCTGCCAGGTCGGTGGAGGTGATCCAGCGGGTCACGCGGTCGCCGAAGCGGCGGCCCAGTTCGGCGGCGTACGCGGCGAAGTGCTCGGCGGTGTCTCGGTCGAGCCAGCCTCCGGCGGCCTCCAGCCAGGGCGGCAGTGACCGGTCGAGCAGGGTCAGGCCGGGCCGCAGGCCGAGTTCGAGGAGGGCGTCGAGTTCGCGGTCGCAGCGGTCCAGGGCCTCCTGGTCCCAGGTGCCGGGGCCGTCGGGCTGGAGCCGCGGCCAGCCGGCGACCATCCGGTGCGAGTCCGGGGTGACGCCGACCAGTTGCCGGATGTCGTCGGTCCACTGCCGGAAGTGCCCGCCACGCTCGGGCGGGGGCGGCGGCGGGGCCGCGAGGGTGTCCGCGGTGGCGACTCCCCAGTCGACGCCGCGGAAGGATTCGTACAGGAAACCATCGCTCATGGTCACCGTCCAGGGCGGAATGGTTTAACGCATTCAACTGAATGACGTCGTCCGGACGCTAACACTTCGGCGAAACTACGACAATGTTTCGGACAGATCTCCTGATTCTGTCAGGAGGCGGTCAGGTTTCAGCTTCCGTGGCGGATGAGGTCGGCAGCGTGCCAGGCCATGGCCATGATGGGCCCGTTGAGATTGCCCGACACCATGGTCGGCATGACCGAGCAGTCGACGACCCGCAGGCCATCGACACCGCGTACACGCAGGCGGGCATCGACGGCATCGTCCTCGGCCGGGCCCATCGCGCAGGTGCCGATGGCGTGGTAGCCGCAGCGCCCGTGGTCGAGGCCCGCGTCGATGATCTCCTGGTCGTCGTGGACGGCGGTCCCGGGTAGCGTTTCGGCCATGATTCGTCCGGCGATGGGCTCGGTTTCGAAGAGTTCGCGCATTCTGCGGAAGAGGGCCGTTCCGACGGTTCGGTCGTGGTCGGACCCGTAGTAGTTCGCCGTGATCGTGAGCGGCGCTTCGGGGTCGGCCGAGGTGATGTGCAGGCTGCCTTCGGCGGTGGGGCGGAGGATGTAGCCGAGGCCCATCACGCCGGGCTCGCGCTCCACGCCGGTCTCCTTACCGGGGATCTCCGGCATGAGGGAGACCGGCGCGATCAGCAATTGCGCGTCCGGGCGGGCGAGTTCGGGGCGGGACTTGAAGAAGCCGATGACGTCGAAGGCGGGAGCGGCGAGCGGTCCACGGCGGGTCGCCAGGTACTTCGCTCCCGAAAACGCCTGCCGCAGCGGGGTGCTCAGTGCCTTGTTGTAGCCGAGGTTGTCCTTCAGTCGGTACTGGACGACGAAGCACCGGTGTTCGCGCATCCGGCCGCCTACGTGCGGTCTGTCCACCAGGACGTCGACGCCCGCCTCCTTGAGAGTCTCGGCCGGGCCGATGCCGGACAACTGGAGGATCTTCGGCGTGGCGATGCTGCCGGCGGAGAGGATCACTTCGCGTCGGGCACGGATGTCGGTCTTCTGGCCCGCGCTGCGGGTCCGTACGCCGACGGCCCTGCCCTTCTCGATCAGGACTTTCGTCACGAGGGTGTCCACCGACACGGTCAGGTTCGGCCGGTCCTCGACCGGGTGCAGAAAGGCGCGCGCGGCGCTGAACCGCTGCCCGTTCTTGATGGTGGCCATGGCGTACCCGATGCGTTCACCGTCGCCCGTGTTGAGGTCGTCGGTCCGCTGCCAGCCCAGTCCGGTCCCTGCGGCAATCGCCTCCTCGCACAGCGGCTCCGGTTTCGCCGCAGTGGAGATGTGCAACGGGCCGCCCGCGCCCCGGAGTTCGGAGGCGCCGAGGGCGTTGTCCTCGATCTTCTTGAAGACCGGCAGCATGGTGTCCCAGCCCCAGCCGGGGTTTCCGAGGCGCTCCAGTTCGTCGTAGTCGGCGCGGTCTCCGCGGTTGTAGACCATGCCGTTGACGGAACTCGATCCGCCGAGGGCCTTGCCGCGCACCCAGTGTTCGACCCGGCGGGTCGGGCCGACCGGTTGGACGGGGTAGTGCCAGGCGTACCGCGGATCGCCCAGGAGCTTGCCGAATCCCTTGGGCATCTTGATCAGCGGAGTCGTGTCCCGGCCGCCCGCCTCGATCAGCAGCACGGATGTCTTCGGGTCCTCGGAGAGGCGATTGGCGAGTACGCAGCCCGCCGAGCCCGCGCCCACCACGATGTAGTCGTACGTCGTCATCTCGTCTCCTGGCGCTCAATGACTGGTGCTACTCCCCGAAGGGCCGGAACTCCTCCTCCTGCCACCAGGGGTAGACGGAGGGCATGTCCTTGCTGACCCGGCCCGGGAACTCGGGCGGGCGTTTGGCGAGGAAGGACTCGACGCCCTCTACGGGGTCCGGGCCGCCACCGATCTGGCTCATGATCCGCGAGTCGAGGCGGTGCGCGGTCATCGGGTGGGGCTCGCCGAGCATCCGCCACATCATCTGGCGCGAGAGGGCGACCGAGATCGCGGAGGTGTTCTCGGCGATCTCACGGGCGAGTTCGTACGCCGCCGGGAGCAGTTCCTCCGGCGGGTGGACGGAGCGGACCAGGCCGGCGGCCAGCGCCTCGTCGGGGCCGAAGACGCGGCCCGTCGCCACCCATTCCATGGCCCGCTGCATACCCACGGCCCGCGGCAGGAACCAGCTCGCGGCGGACTCCGGCACGATGCCGCGGCGCGCGAAGACGAAGCCGAACTTCGCCTTGGTCGACGCCAGCCGGATGTCCATGGGCAGGGTCATGCTGGCGCCGACGCCCGCCGCCGGGCCGTTGATCGCGGCGATGACCGGCTTGGTGCAGGAGAACAGCCGCAGGGCGACCCGACCCCCGGTGTCCCGATGCCTGGCGCCCGCCTTGCGGTGGTCGAAGGACGTGCCGCCGGAGCTGACGTCGGCGCCCGCGCAGAAGCCGCGTCCGGCGCCGGTCACGACGATCACGCGTACGTCGTCGTCGGTGTCCGCGGAGTCGAAGATGTCGAGCAGGTCGGCCATCATCTGCGGGTTGAAGGCGTTCAGCTTCTCGGGCCGGTTGAGGGTGACGGTGAGGATGCGGTCCGCCACTTCGGCTCGTACGGTCTCGTACTCCTGCTCCGGCATGCGCGTCCTCCGCGGTCGATCACCGTGACGGTTCCCAGTCAGCTCTAAATAGTTATAGCATTCAACTCTACTGACTGTTTCCTGAGTGCTGGGCGGTGGCGATGACGGATCTCGTGGTGACGGCCCACGGGCCGGTCCGGCTGATCGAGCTGAACCGGCCGGACCAGCTCAACTCGACGAGTGAGGAGCTCCATTCGTCTCTCGCGTCGGTGTGGGACGACGTGGCGGCCGATCCGGACGCGCGGGTGGTCGTACTCACCGGGCGCGGCCGGGCGTTCAGCGCCGGCGGCAACTTCGAGGTCATGACCCGCGTCCAGCGGGACCCCGCCTTCCGGGAGCAGAACGTCGACGAGGCCCGGCGGATCATCCTCGGCATGGTGCGCTGCCCGCTCCCGGTCGTCGCGGCGGTGAACGGGCCCGCTGTCGGCCTCGGCTGCAGCCTCGCCCTGCTCAGCGACCTCGTACTGATCGCCGAGGGCGCCCATATCGCGGATCCGCATGTCCAAGTCGGCCTGGTCGCGGGGGACGGCGGCGCACTCGTACTGCCGCTGCTCGTGGGCCTCACCCGGGCCAAGGAGCTGCTGTTCCTCGGCGACCGCGTGTCCCCTCAGGAGGCGGTCCGGCTGGGCATCGCCAACCGTGTCGTGCCGGACGACAAGCTCAGGGCCGAGGCCATGGATCTCGCCGGACGGCTGGCCGCGCTGCCCGCGCAGGCGCTGCGCGAGACCAAGCGGGCGGTGAACCTGCACCTGGAGCAGGCCATCTCCGCCGTACTGGAACCGGCTCTGCTCGCGGAGCGGGACAGCATGCACGCACCGGACCACATCGCGATCGTCGAGAAGATCATCGCGGCGCGCGCCGGCCGCTGAACCGGAGAGGAGTGAGTTCACATGGACTTCGCGTTCAGCGACGAGCAGGAGGAACTGCGGCGCACCGTACGGGCGTTCCTGGCGGACACCTCGCCCGAGACCGAGGTGCGGCGACTGATGGAGACGCCGGAGGGCTTCGACCGGGCGGTGTGGCGCCGGACGGGCGCGGAGTTGGGTCTGCAGGGGCTTGCGATCCCCGAGGAGTACGGGGGCGCGGGCTGCGGGCCGGTCGAAGTGGGCGTGGTGATGGAGGAGTTGGGACGGGCGCTGACCAGTACGCCGTTCCTTGCCTCCGCCGTGCTGGCGACCACGCTTCTCTTGCGTTGCGACGACGAGGAGGCCCGCAAGCGGCTGCTGCCGGGGCTGGCCGCCGGTGAACTGGTGGCGACCGTGGCGCTGACGGAGGACTCCGCGCGCTGGGATGCCGATGGTGTGAGCCTCAACGCCCGTGAATCGGCCGGGAGTTGGCTGCTCAGCGGCCACAAGACCTTCGTACTCGACGGCGCGAGCGCGGATGTCGTGCTCACCGTGGCCCGTACCGGCGACGGCATCGGCGTCTTCTGGGTGGACGGCGATGCGGCCGGGCTGATCCGGGACCCCCTGCCGACGATGGACCCGACCCGCCGACAGGCACGCCTCGACTACCACGACGTACGGGCGACCCGGCTGCGTACGCACGGCGACGGCTGGGACCTGGCGTCGGAGGTACTCGACCGCGCCGCGGTGGCCTTGGCGGCCGAACAGGTGGGGGTCGCGGGGCGCGCGCTCGACATGGCGGTGGAGTACGCCAAGGTGCGCCACCAGTTCGGGCGGCCCATCGGCTCCTTCCAGGCCGTGAAGCATCTGCTCGCGGATGTCCTCCTCGAGGTGGAATCGGCGCGGGCCGCCGCGCACTACGCGCTGCTCGCCGCCGAGAGCGAGGATCCGGAGCTACCCGCCGTGGCGAGCCTGGCCAAGGCGTTCTGCTCGGACGCCTGTCTACAGGCGACAGAGCAGAACATCCAGGTGCACGGCGGTATCGGCTTCACCTGGGAGCATCCGGCCCATCTGTATCTGAAGCGGGCCAAGACGTCACAGCTGCTGTTCGGCGATCCGGCGTATCACCGGGAACTGCTCGCGCGGCGCATCGGTTTGGAGAGGGTGGGAGAATCCGCATGAAGGTCGACGGAAAGCTGAACGTGTGGGGCACGGCCGAGGTGGCCGAGGAGGCCCGGCACCACGAGAAGGCCGGCTACGACGGCCTGTGGGCCTCGGAGTCCAAGCACGACCCGTTCCTGCCGCTGCTGCTCGCGGCCGAGCACACCGACCGGCTCGAGGTCGGTACGGCGATCACGGTGGCCTTCGCCCGCTCCCCCATGCAACTCGCGTACACCGCCCACGACTTGCAGACCTACTCCGGCGGCCGCTTCTCGCTCGGCCTCGGCAGCCAGATCAAGCCGCACATCGAGCGGCGATTCTCGATGCCGTGGAGCCGGCCCGCGGCCCGTATGCGGGAATACGTCAGCGCGCTGCGGGCCATCTGGGCCGCCTGGAACGAGGGCGAGAAGCTCAACTTCCAAGGCGACTTCTACTCGCACACGCTCATGTCCCCCTTCTTCTCTCCCCCGCCCGCTACCGGTGGCGCTCCGAAGGTCTTCGTGGCCGCCGTCGGGGAGGCGATGACCCGGGTCGCCGGGGAGGTGGCGGACGGACTCCTCGCCCACGGCTTCACCACCGAGCGGTATCTGCGGGAGGTCACCGTGCCGACCGTCGAGGCCGGGCTGGCGAAGTCGGGCCGCACGCGCGGCGACGTCTCCGTCTCCCATCTCCTCCTCACCGCGACGGGCCGTACGGAGGAGGAGATGGCCCGCGCCGTGGACGGCACCCGGCGCCAGATCGCCTTCTACGGGAGCACGCCCGCCTACCGAGGCGTACTGGAACTGCACGGCTGGGGCGAACTCGGCGACGAACTGCACGAGTTGTCGACGTCCCGGCGCGAGGACAAGTGGGAGGTGATGGGGCGGCTCGTCGACGATGAGGTGCTGCATGCCTTCGCGGTGGTGGCGGAGCCGGAGCGGGTGGCGGCGGAGATCCGCGGCCGGTACGGGGCGCTGGTCGACCGGGTGTCGTTCTACACCGCGTACGACATCGACGCCGAGGTGTGGGAGCCGATTGTGCGGGAGCTGCGCGAGGGCTGAGGCTGGGTTTCAGGTTCAAAGACGAGCTGAGCGAGCCCGCCGGACGATCAGTCGTCGAAGTAGGCCTTGGCGACGGCGTAGGTGTCCTCGTAGAGGTGGTAGCGGGTGATGCGCCCGTCCCGGACCGTGGCGTGCAGGGCGAACGCGGTGTCGATGTCCCGGCCCGTCTTCTTGACCTCGGAGACCATGCGCCCGATGAGCACCACATCGTCGCCCTCGGCGATGACCTGGCGGAGGTCGAACTCCTTGGCTTGCACATGGGTCTGCAGCAGCTCGAAGAATGTCCGCATGCCGTCCGCCGAGTCGACCTCCGGTACCCACGGAATGCCCGGCGGGTGCGGGATGGAGAACGACACCGAGTCGGCGAACAGCGCCGCCGCCTCCGCACTCTTTCCCTCGGCAAGCAGTGGGAACAGGCGTTGCACGGTCTGCGCCGGTGACTCTGCCGTCATGTGTGTCGACCTTACAGGTCGGACGGCATCCGCTGGGCGTACTCACTTGTGTATACCCAGGCAACGATCACTCCACCGATCTGGGGTTTTTGCGCTGTTTGGCATGGAAGCGCGCCTTCTTCTGACGATTCCCGCACGTATTCATGTCGCACCATTTGCGGGTGCGGCTTTGGCTGGTGTCGAAGAAGGCGGCCTTGCAGGTTGGTGACGCACACAAGGCCAGTTTTCCGTCTCGTTCGCCTGCGATGATGCTGATCGCGTCGGCGGCTATCACGCTGAGGGCGTCTTCCACGCAGGAAGCCGAGCTGAGCCGCCATCGCCGCTTGCCCTCGGGCGTCAGGATCGCCGCGGCCCGACCCTGAATGCTGCAGTCATTGATGACGTGGACAGCAGACGCAGGGAGAGCGTCCTGGATCGCGGCCGCTGTCGCGGCGGCGTGAATCGACTCCCTCAGTTCCCGAGCGAGGTCGAGCTGGGCAGTGGTGCAGGAGTCCACGGCGAGGCCGTTCACTGCCAGCCAGTCGACGAGTCGGTGCGGCGTGGGAATTCGCTCCACAGCGTCGCCCTGACGCTCCGTCAAGGTCGCCGTGAAGCTGGTCGCCAGCACGCTACCGAGGCGAAAGTCGGGGAACCCAGCAGGCATGGAACCACCTTAGCTGGTTGCTCGCCGGCGTGGAGGCCTGCTAGAACCGTCTTAGCCGGTTCGCGATTTCCGTAGCCGGTTCCGCGATGGCCAGGAGGTGTCATGCTCCGTCCAACCAGCGACGTGCAAGCATTTGAAGCCCACGCGACCGACGCCGACCTCGACGATCTACGCGCGCGACTGGCCGCGGCGCGGCTACCGGAGGCCGAGACGGTGTATCGCGCCGCGCCCGACCCTCGCCGATGGGAACAGGGCGTTCCACTCGCCGACCTCGTCGATGTCGTGAACTACTGGCGCACCGGGTACAACTGGCGGTACTTCGAAGAGCGCCTGAACCGGATCGGCCAGTTCCGCACGACCATTGATGATCTGGGAATCCACTTCCTGCACCGCCGATCCGCGCGCGCAGACGCCACTCCTCTGATCCTGACGCACGGCTGGCCAGGCAGCGTTGCCGAGTTCATCGATGTCGTAGACGAGCTGGCAGATCCGAAAGACGCAGACGCGCCGGCGTTCCACGTCGTGGTCCCGTCACTGCCAGGTTTTGGTTACAGCGACAAGCCGGCCACCACCGGGTGGGGAGTCGAAAAGATCGCGGCCGCATGGGTGGAACTGATGGGACGGCTCGGCTACAGCAAATTCGTAGCCCACGGCGGCGACTGGGGAGGCAATGTCACCACGGTTCTCGGCGGCCGGTTCCCGGCGCACGTTCTCGGCATCCACACAACACTCGCGTTGGCACCGCCCGGGTTGACCACGGACGGGCTGACGGCGATTGAGCGCAAGTGGGCCGAGGAAACCCGCGATTTCTGGCGCCACCACCGGGCGTACGCGAAGCAGCAGGCGACCCGACCGCAGACCATCGGCTACTCGCTCGTCGACTCACCGGTCGGGCTTCTGGCCTGGATCCTCGACAAGTTCGCCGAGTGGTCGGACACCGAAGACAGCCCGTTCGAGACGATCTCCAGAGACAGAATTCTTGACGACGTCACCCTGTATTGGCTGACGCGGACCGGCGCATCGGCGGCCCGCATTTACTACGAAAGCCCCAACTCGCTCGACCCCGACCTTCGGGTCGACGTCCCGTCAGCAATCACCATGTATCCCCGCGACATCGAGTCGCGCACTCCGCGCGCCTGGGCACAGGAGCGGTTCCGGCAGATCGTACGTTGGAGGACGCCCGAGAAAGGGGGACATTTCCCGTCGCTGGAGGTTCCCGAGTATTTCGTCAAAGACCTACAAGAGGGCCTCGCGGCAGTGCTGGCCGCTCATCGGTGAACGCGGCTCGGCGAAGATAGCGTGGAGTATGTCGAGGTCTTTCGGATGATAGAGATCGATACCCGCTCGTCAACATCCCCGCCCCCACACTCAGCTACGAAGAGCCGTCAAACCGGCTGATGATTTGGCGGAGTTCACGTGCGCTTCGCGGTGAAATGGCCTGCGTCACGGTGTTGAGGAGAGCGCGGGCTTCGAAGGGATTGCCGCAGCAGTACCAGTGCACATTGCCCCACTCGTAGTCGTGCCACAGTTGGCGCTCAGGACGCTGGACGTAGTTCTTCCACAAGAGCACGGCCGCGCTGACGTCTCCTGGATGCAGGTAATTGCGGGTGCGCTCGAGACGGAAGATCTCGGACAGCGCACGGGAGGACAAGCCGTCGATGACTGGCTTTGCATCTGGTGTCCGGTGACGGGAGATGCCGGCCCGGATGTGTCCTGGCCGGCTACGCGGCATGGACCTTTCGGTTCATCGTCATGACGCACATGGTCCCATGATTTCGAACGGGTTCGCTTGGGCCTGGTGTCACCATCCAGGTCCTCCGATCCCGGCGCAACAGTCATGCCGGGTCCTCCGCCTCCCTGCGGTCGCCATCGCCGCAGCCGCCATCTCAGGTGTCTGCCAGAGACACTTGCCTGTCCTGGAATCGCGCTGCCCGCTGATCATGAACCTGTTTCACTTCCTCCATGTCCACAACTCTCGGTGCTCCCCGTCCTGACCCGGCTGCCTACATGTTGCGAGCCGCGGCCAGCGCCGCCGGTCGCGGCTACAAGCAGGAGTTGATGGAGCTGCTGGACGTTCAGCCAGACGAGACCGCGCTCGACGTGGGATGCGGCCCGGGCACAGACCTGCCGACGCTGGCAGAACGGGTCGGCTTGAGCGGCACAGTGATCGGTGTGGACCGCGACCCGGCGATGCTGTCCGAAGCCCGCCGACGCACCAGCGACGTGCCGGTGGTGCAGATCCGCGAGGGAGACGCCCACGCACTCCCCGTTGAGCCCGGCACGGTGGACCGGGCCAAGATCGACCGGGTGCTCATGCATGTCGCCGAGCCGGCCTCTGTGCTGGAACAGCTCCAGCTGGTAACGCGGCCAGGGGCACGGATCGCTCTGGCGGAGCCGGACTGGGACACCCTGGTGGTCGATGCGGAGGATCTCGCCACGAGTCGCACGTTCACGCGTTACACCACGTCGGAAGTGGTCCGCCACGCGACCATCGGCCGCAGCCTCGCCCGTCTCGCGGAGCAAACGGGCTTCCTCGTCGAGACGGTGAGGGCGACTACACCGGTCTTCCTCGACTTCCAGGACGCGGATCGCACCCTTGGGCTCGGCCGCAACATGCAGACAGCCATCCAGGACGGGCACATCGACGAAGCACGTGGTCGTCGGTGGTTCGCCTCACTCTCCGAGGGAACCTTCTTCGCCTCCTTCACACTCGTCACGGTGATCTGCTCCCACTGACGACGGGCCGGGACTCATGCAGGGATGTTCGACGTCGGCCGTACGCTCACCCGTGGGCGTCGGGGACAAGGACGACCTTGCCCGTTGTAGCCCGCGTCTCCAGGGCGGCGTGTGCCGCAGCGGCCTGGGACAGGGGGAAGGTCTGGAAGGCGGGCACCAGACTCCCGTCGGCGGCCGCTGCGAGCGCGCGGGCCTCGTCGGTGGGCGCGTCCTGGCCCTCCAACAGCCGGGTCAGTGCGTCGGTGAAGGTCACGCCACGTTCCTTCAACTCCGCCTCGTCGGGGCGGAAATCCTCCCGCGAGGCCGCGCCGATGGTGATGTAACGTCCGCCTTCGGCCAGCAGCCCGAAGGCGGCCCGCCCCTTGTCGCCCTCGACTCCGTCCAGAACGACCGTGACGCCGCGCCCGCCCAAGGCGTCGCGTACGGTGCCCGCCCAGTCCGGCAGGTTGTAGTCGACGGCGACGTCGGCTCCCAGCTCTCGCACGGCTGCCGTCTTGTCCGGTCCACCCGCTGCCCCGATGACCGTGGCGCCGAGGCGGCGGGCGAACTGGACGAGCAGACGGCCGATGCCACCGGCCGCGGAGGTGACCAGGACCGTGTCGCCGGAGGTGAGTTCTGCGATGTCGAGCAAGCCGATGGTGGTGGTACCGGTGACGACCATGGTGACGGCGGCCTCGTACGCCAGTCCGGCCGGTATCCGGTGCAGGGACGAGACGTCGGCGACGGCCAGTTCGGCGTAGCCTCCCGGCCTGCCATGCGCGGTCACCACCTTGGCGCCGATCCAGGCCTCGTCCACGTCTGGCCCGACCGACTCGACGATGCCGGCCACCTCTCCCCCGAAGATTGCCGGGAGTTCGGGGAGTGGCGGACCGATCGCCAGCCCTTCCCGCATCGCCGTCTCGATCTGGTGAACTCCCGCGGCCTTCACCACGACGCGGACCTCGCCCGGTCCTGGTACGGGATCGGGCGCAGTCTCATGACGCAGGTTCTCAGCGGGTCCGAACTCGTGCAGCACGACGGCGCGCATGACCGTTCCTTCCGGTAGATCTGCAGGAGAACAGCCACTCTGCGACCTCAAGTTGACTTGAGGTCAAGCTTCTCGTGCCGGGCACCTCTCGGCGGCGTTGCTCCCCACGCGACGGTGCACACCTCGTCGAGGCCGATCAGACCCTGCTGGGGTCACTCTTGCTTGTCATCCTCCGGCAACGCTGCCACCGGGCTCGCGAAAACCTCGCGGGCCACATCGATGAACGCCTGCGCGGCAGGTGAGAGCGGCCCATGCCGCCACATCAGCCAGACCGGCCGGACCAGGCGCGGGCTGAGCGCCAGCGCCACCGCGCCGCGCCGCGCCGCCTCCTCGGCGAGAGAACGCGGCAGTAGCGTCGCTCCCGCTCCGGCCAGCACCAAGGGGACGACCGCAGCCTGATGAACCGTCTCCACCGCGATGCGCGGACGGCCTCCCTCCCCGCCCAGCGCCTGATCCATCAGAGCCCGGGTCGCGGTACCGCGCGCGGTCGCCACGAGATCCATCCGGGCCACCTCAGCGAGCGCCACGGGTCCGACCTGGGGAAAGCGTTCGGACCGTGGCACCACCACCAGGACCTCCTGTCGGCACAGCTCCAAGGTCTCGACGGTCTTGCCGTCCGTCCGCACATCGGCGAGCCCCAACTCGCACTCGCCGGTACGCACCACGTTCGCGACCGCGGCCGCGTCCGGTGGCTCGACGATGACGATGTCGATCGCGGGATGGCGCCCGCGGAAGGCCCCGGCGAGGTCCGCCAGCGGATCGACCGCCAACGTCGTCGGCGCGACGATGTCCAGCGTGCCGCCCGCCAGTCCGGCGATGGTGCGCACCACCGACCGAGCGGTCTCCAGATCGCGCATGACCTGCCGGGCAGGCTCCACAAACGCCTCTCCCGCCGAAGTCAGCACGACTCCGCGACCGAGCCGGTGGAAGAGAGGGGTGCCCAGTTCCCGCTCCAGCAGACGGATCGCGTGGGACAGCGACGGCTGTGCCACGCGCAGGGTGTGGGCGGCGCTGGTGAAGCTCCGGTGCGAGGCTACGGCGAGGAAGTACTCGACCTGGCGACGTTCCATAGAACATTTCTATCGCCGTTTCGAACCGTCCGGCGCCCGCGTGGCGATCTCGACGCCCGTCCCGTCCGACGACGGCGGTGCCCCCGGCCGATCCGAGGAGGGCCGGCGCCCGGCCCTATCCGACTACGGCGGCGCCTCACCGCTGCGCGGCCCCCACGGCGGGACGCCCCGCCGCGCGGGGCTCGGATGCCAAGCCCCGCTATAGAAGCTTTCTATAGCCCTCATTCAAAACCGGTCCACGAAAATTCAGAACGCTTGTTGACCGGCTTCTGCGGCGAATGACACTTTGACTGCGTCGCAGGCAGGGGTACTCCCGGACCGCTGAAGTCCAGCTGCATTACGCCGGTAATTCGGCCGCGATAAGAGGGTGTGACATTTCCTCGCAGGGGACCGAATCGGAGAATTACATGACTGAGTTCGACGCCGGTCGGCACGTGCTCCCCCGGCCTGACGCCCGTCGGCCGCTGACGACCACGATGGACGTTCACGACCAGGAGACCGCGTTCACGCCCATCGGTCCGGTCCCGCCGCCGGAGGGTGCCCCGAACGTGGTGATCGTGCTGGTCGACGACCTCGGCTTCGGCACTTCCAGCGCGTTCGGCGGGCCGTGCGAGATGCCGGCCGCGGACCGGCTCGCGGAGGGCGGGCTGCGCTACACCCGCTTTCATGTGACGGCCCTGTGCTCGCCGACCCGGCAGGCCCTGCTGACCGGGCGCAACCATCACTCGGTGGGCATGGGCGGCACCACCGAGATGGCCACCGCGGCCCCCGGGTACAACGGGTTCCGGCCGCGCAGCGCGGCGACCATGGCGCAGATCCTGCAAGGCAACGGCTACAGCACGGCGGCCTTCGGCAAGTGGCACCAGACCCCGCCGCGGGAGATCAGTGCGGTCGGGCCGTTCGACCGCTGGCCGACCGGGGAGGGCTTCGACACCTTCTACGGGTTCATGGGCGCCGAAATGAACCACTGGTACCCGCTGCTGTACCAGGGCACCACCCCCGTCGAGCCGGACCGCCGGCCCGAGGACGGCTACCACCTCTCCGAGGACCTCGTCGACCACGCCATCGACTGGGTTCGTACGCAGCGCACCCTGACCCCGGACCGGCCGTTCTTCACCTACCTCGCGCTCGGCGCCGCGCACGCGCCCCTGCACGTCGGCCCGGAATGGCAGGAGAAGTACCGCGGCCGGTTCGACCACGGCTGGGACCGGCAGCGTGAGGCGACCCTCGAACGCCAGAAGGAACTTGGCGTCGTACCCCCGGAGACGGAGCTCGCGCCCTGGGCGGAAGGCGTTCCGCACTGGGACGAACTGACCGACAACCAGCGCAAGTTGGCGGCCAGGTTCATGGAGACCTTCGCCGCCTTCACCGAACACGCGGACGTACAGGTCGGCAGGTTCCTCGACGCTCTGGAGGAACTGGGCGAGCTGGACAACACGATCATCCTCTACGTCCTGGGCGACAACGGCGCCTCGGGCGAGGGCGGCATCGAGGGGACGATCGTCGAGCACCGGCTGGGGCACGGCATCGTGGACGACCCGGACGAGATGATCGACCACCTCGACGAGATCGGCGGCCCGCTCAGCTACCCGATCGCCCCCGCGGGCTGGGCCCTCGCGCTCAATACGCCCTACCAGTGGACCAAGCAGGTGGCCTCACACTTCGGCGGCACTCGGGACGGCATGGTCCTGCACTGGCCACGCGGGGTCCCCGAGCGCGGCGGGCTCCGTCACCAGTTCTCGCACGTCATCGACGTACTGCCGACAATCCTCGACTGCGTGGGCGTTCCGGCGCCGTTCAGCGTCGACGGGGTGCCGCAGCAGCCCATCGAGGGCACCAGCATGAAACAGACGCTCACCGACCCCCAGGCGCCCGAGCACCGCCGTACCCAGTACTTCGAGATGTGCGGCAACCGCGGCATCTACCACGACGGCTGGATGGCGGTCACCCGCCACGGCATCCCCTGGGAGATGGTGCCGGAGGGGGACCGGCCGTTCGCCGAGGACGTCTGGGAGCTCTACGACCTGAGCGAGGACTGGAGTCAGGCGCACGACCTCGCCGCCCAACACCCCCAGAAGCTGCGCCAGTTGCAGGACCTGTTCCTGATCGAGGCGGCGCAGTACCAGGTCTTCCCCCTGGACGACCGGGTCACCGAGCGCGAGAACCCGGCCGTGGCCGGCCGTATCGATCTGCTCGGCGACCGCACCTCCGTCACCTACCGCGCGGGCATGCGCCGGTTCACCGAGGAGACCACACCCAACATCAAGAACCGCTCGCACAGCATCACCGCGGACATCGAGCTGCCGGACACTACTGCCGAGGGCGTACTCATCGCGCAGGGCGGCCGGTTCGGCGGCTGGACCCTGTACGTCACCGAGGGCAGGCCCGCCTACGCCTACAACTACTTCGGCATGAACCTGTACACCGTGCGCGGCGGCGAGCCCCTGGCACCGGGACGGCACGAGGTCCGGCTCGAGTTCGACTACGACGGGGGCGGACTCGGCAAGGGTGGGACCGCCACGCTTCTGGTGGACGGTGAGAAGCACGCGACCGGGCGGGTCGATCAGACCATCCCGTACTACTTCTCCTTCGACGAGACACTCGACGTCGGAGTGGACCTGAGCACACCGGTCACCGACGACTACCCCGTACTCGACAACGAGTTCACCGGAACCCTTCACACGATGCGCATCGACCTGGGCGCCCAGAGCGCCGAGTCGTCCGAGTTCGACGGCGGACTGCACCGGCGCGTCATGGGGGCCCAGTGAACTGCTGCGCACCGTCCGGCAGTCGGAGCGTGGGCCGGCCGCCGGGACTCCGGCAATCCACTGTCCGCCCGGCGGTCACCGAGGGCATGGTGGCCGTCCCCGCCGGCCAGTTCCTCATGGGCAGCCAGGACGCCCTCGCCTACCCGGCCGACGGGGAAGGTCCCGTGCGTACGGTGCACGTCGCCCCCTTCTGGATCGACGCCTGCGCGGTGTCCAACGAACAGTTCGCGCGCTTCGCCGCCGACACCGGGTACCGCACCTCGGCCGAGCGAATCGGCTGGTCGTTCGTCTTCGCCGGGCGGCTCCCCGACGACTTCCCGCCCACCCGGGCGGTGGCGGCCGCGCCCTGGTGGCGCCAGGTCGAGGGCGCCGACTGGCGTCATCGCGCACTGGACATGACGTGACCCCTATCGACACCCCTATCGATCCGGATCTCGACTCCACCACTCGGACAACGGCGCGATACACCCGGCGCACAAGGAGCAGAACCATGGCACCACGTAGAGGACATTGGCGTTCCGGCGCGGCGGGGATGGCCGTACTCGGTCTCACCCTGACCGCCTGTGGCGGGGCGAAGGTCGGCGAGGAATCCTCCGGGGCGGACGCCGCCTCGGGCAAGTGCGGCACCTTCAACCTCGCGATCAGCCCGTGGGTGGGCTACGAGGCCAACGCGGCGGTCATCAAGAACGTCGCGGAGAAGGAACTCGGCTGCAAGGTCGTCACGAAGGACCTGAAGGCGGAGATCAGCTGGCAGGGCTTCGAGACGGGCGAGGTCGACGCCATCGTGGAGAACTGGGGCCACGACGACCTGAAGAAGAAGTACATCGACCAGCAGAAGATCGCCGTGAACCTCGGCTCGACCGGCAACAAGGGAATCATCGGCTGGTACATCCCCCCGTGGATCGCGAAGAAGCACCCGGACATCACCAACTGGAAGAACCTCAACAAGTACGCCGCCGACTTCAAGACATCCGAGTCGGGCAGCAAGGGCCAGCTCCTGGACGGCGACCCGTCGTTCCAGACCAACGACGAAGCCCTGGCGAAGAACCTCAAGCTGGACTTCAAAGTGGTGTACGCGGGCAGCGAGACCGCGCTGATCCAGGCATTCCGGGAAGCCGAGAAGAACAAGAAGTGGGTGATCGGCTACTTCTACGAGCCGCAGTGGTTCCTGTCCGAGGTGCCGCTGGTCAAGGTCGACCTGCCCAAGCACACAGAAGGCTGCGACGCGGACAAGGCGAAAGTCGCCTGCGACTACCCCGTGTTCGACCTCGACAAGATCGTCAGCACGAAGTTCGCCAAGTCGGGCAGCCCGGCCTACGACCTGGTGAAGAACTTCACGTGGACCAACGAAGACCAGAACACCGTCGCCAAGTACATCGCGCTCGACAAGATGACACCGGAGGCAGCGGCGAAGAAGTGGATCGACGCGAACCCCGACAAGGTCAAGGCCTGGCTCGGTTAGAGGCCACGCGCGGGAAGCAGAGCGCGAGTTCTTCGCCGGGCCGTACCCGGTGCGGACTCTGGACGCGTCCTTGGCGGTGAGAGCGGCCGGCACCACTCCGGTGAGTACGAGGACGTCGAATCAGCCCTGCTTCCGCGCCGTGCCCTCCTCGTGAGCCGGTGAGGGGGACGCCCCTCAGCCGAGCAGGTCCAGAACCGTCGTCATCGACCGGTTCTGCAGCAAATAGTCCTCCGCCTCCTGGAGATGCACCCGCCACAACTCCTCGGCAGCCTCCGCGCGGCGCGCAGCGACGAGGTCGACAAGGGCGACGTGGGCGCGGAAACCCCGCCGGTTGGCCCGGATGTTCTCGGGAGTCCCCGCGTCGAGGTCGACATGCGACCAGTTCGCCTGGTCGATGATGTGGCGGACCATGCCCGTCAGTACGGTCAGCGTCTCGTTGCCCGCGAGCTCCACCACCAGCGCGTGGAACTCCATATGGGCGCGGATGAAGGCCGACGGGTCGTCCATCAGCAGCTCCGCCTCGGCGACCGCGGCGCGCAGCCGCGACAGGTCCTCGTCCGTGCGCCGCCCGGCGAGCAGTCCGGCGCACGGCGCCTCCAGGACCGTACGGGCGTCATAGACGTCTTTCAGGGTCGTGCCCCGGTACTCCAGCACCACGCCCGCGTAACGCGCGGCCACCGTCTGCTCGGGCACCTGCACCCGGGCCCCGCCCCGCGCACCCCGTCGCACACTGATCAGCGACTCCGACTCCAGCACCCGGAACGCCTCGCGCAGCGTGGGCCGCGACACGGCGAACTCCGCCATCAGCGCCGTCTCGGCGGGCAGCGCCTCCCCCTCCGTCAGCTCTCCGCGTACGATCTTGCGGCGCAGCTGTGCCGCCACCAGCTCGGCCATCTTGGGGACCCGTACCGGCGTGTTCGCCACGGTGTCCACCTCCGCCCTCACTCGGTCATCCGGTCACTGTCAGTCGAGTCCGTCGATCGCGTCCGGTACGAAGTACGGCAGCGTGATCTCGTCGGTGAAGGGGCGGAAGTCCACGCGTACGCGCAGGCCGATGCCGACCTTGTCCGGGGTGCCGGCGTCCACGTGGGACAGCAGGGTGCCGCCGTCGTCCAGGTCGATCACGGCGAGCGCGAAAGGTGTGTCGAAGCCCGGGCCTGGCGCTCGGTGCACCACCGTCACCGAGTAGACGGTTCCCCGGCCCGCGCTCGGCTCGTAGCGCCAGTCCGGCGACATGCACCCCGGGCAGGCGGGTTCGGGTACGAAGAACCGCAGGTCGCAGGAAGGGCAGTACGGGACGACCAGTTCGCCGCGCCGGGCCGCCGCCCAGAACGGCTCCGACAACTCCGTCGGCAGCGGAACAGGTCTGCCGGTCATCCGGTCCTCCCCAGCACGCTCATCTCGTAATGCTGCGCTCCGGACCCGGCGTTGCCGACGACGGCCAACTCCGCGCCCGTGATCTGGTGCACGGCGGCGCCCCGCAACTGCCGTACCGCTTCGACGACTTTGAGCGTCATCTGCTGCGTGCCGTTCCACGCGTACGCCAGACAGCCGCCGTCCGGGTTGACGGGATGCTTGCCGCCCACGGCGATGGCTCCGCTCGCGGCCAGCGGACCGCCCTCGCCCTCGCCGCACAGCCCCAGGGCTTCCAACTGCCGGATGATTTCGAAGGAGTTGGGGTCGTAGAGGGAGAAGACGTCCACGTCCTGCGCGCCGATCCCGGCCATCGCGTACGCGCGTGTGGCGGCGTCTCGGCCGAGCATGCCGACCTCACTCAGGAGCGCCGGATTGGCGTACGCGGCCTGGTGGTACTCCATCGCGCCACCGAGCACGGCGATGGGCGACTGCGGCAAGTCGCGGGCCCGTTCGGCAGTGGTGACCACGAGCGCGGCGCCGCCCTCGCCGACGATGCAGCAGTCGAGGAGGTGGAAGGGGGTCGCGACCATACGGGAGGCGAGCACGTCGTCGGCGGTGTAGGGGCCGCGGCCGTACATCATCGCCTCGGGGTTGGTGGTGCCGTTGTTGCGGATGGTGGCGGCGACCTCGGCGAGTTGGCGGGAGGTGGTCCCGTACTCGTGCATGTGCCGGGCCGCCACCAGGGCGAACTGGGCGACGACGTAGCTGCCCCAGACGTCGGCGAACTCCAGCGGTACGCCGGCGCCGACCGGCCCCGCGCCGCGCGAGACCAGCTTGCAGCCGCCGACCACGACGGTGTCCGCGTACCCGGCGCGCACGGCGGCTGCCGCCTTCAGCAGGCCCCGGGAGCCCGCGTTGTCCAGCATGGAGTCGCTGGTCCAGCGCAGGTCGCGGCCGAGCATCCGGGCCCAGGAACTGCCCTCGCCCGGTACGCCGCCGGGGCCCGGCCAGTCAACCTGAGCCCCGTCGATGTCGGACGGCTTCAGACCGGCGTCCGCCACCGCGCCGCGTACCGCTTCGAGGGCGAGGTCCATGGCATCCCGATGAGGAAGGGTCAGCGCCTGTTCGGTGGCGTACACCCCCGCGATGACGGGCGACCGGCGGTCGGTCACGGCCTCACCGTCCCGCGCCGAGCGTGTCGCCGCCGGGGTAACCTCCGCCGCCGAAGCGGGAGTCGAGCACGTCGTAGTCCTTGGCGTAGCCGCCGGTGCGGGGCAGGGCGTCGATGAACTCCACCGTCTTGGGCTTCTTGTACGAGGCGATCCGGGCCCGGCAGTGCTCGATGATGTCCTCGGCCGTGACCTCGGTGTCGTCCCGCAGGACCACGACGGCCTTGACGTCCTGGGCCCAGCGCTCGTTCGGGACGCCGATCACGGCGGCCTCCTTCACGGCGGGGTGCGACTCGATGCAGTTCTCGACCTCGGCGGGGAAGATGTTCTCGGCCGCGGACTTGAGCATCCGGGTCGTCGTACCGAGGAAGCTGATCGTGCCGTCCGCCTCCCGCCGCCCCAGATCCGTGGTGTGCCACCAGCCGAAGCGGAAGCGTTCCTCGTTGATCTCGGGCCGGTTCCAGTAACCGAGGTGCACGAGGTCCCCGCGTACGCAGATCTCGCCGGCCTCGCCGGCCTCGCACTCCCTGCCGCCGCTGTCCAGAATGCGTACGGCGGTGAAGGGCCCGGGACGTCCGGCGTTGCCGGTGCCGGTCCCGCCGTAGGCGCCGGTGACGGCGAACCCGGTCACCTCGGTCTGGCCGTAACCCCGGCCCTCGCCGCCGCCGTTGCGGGTGAAGCGGCTGGTGTCCGTGGGCACCATGCCCTCCCACACCGGTGCCGCGACACTCGCCCGCAGCTGGGACAGGTCGTGGCCGGCCTCGCGGTTGAGCGCGACGAGCTGCGCGATGGTCGGGGGCATCAGATACGCGTGGGTGCAGCGCTCGGCGGCGAGTACCGGGAGCAGTTCCTCGGCGATCACGCGGCGGACGACCACGTTCTTTCCGCCGTGCACGAAGGCCGGGATGCCCCAGAACTGGTAGTTGCCGATGTGGAACATGGGTCCGGCGCCCAGGAAGGCGGTCTCCTGGCCGATGTCGCCCATCCAGGCGGCGCTCGCGCCCATCGCGAGCAGATTGCGGTGCGAGAGCATCGAGCCGGACTGCCGTCCGCTGATGGCCGCGGTGTAGATGACGAGGAGCGCGGAGTCGGGGTCGACGTGCGTCTGGGGGTCCTCGGGCGAACCGGAGGCCAGAAAAGCCTCGTACGACTCCGCGCCTTCGGCGTCATGGCGCAACCACAACGCCCGGTGTTCACCGCCCAGTTCGGCCCGAGCCTTGCCGACCGTGTCGCCGATCTCCTCGTCCTGCCAGACGATCACGCGGGGGTCGAAGTCCTCGATCGCGTACGCCATCTCCGGGGCGGCCCAGCGCCAGTAGCCCGGGCAGACCATGGCACCGATCTTCGCGGCGGCACCGAGGAGTTCCCAGATCCGGAACGAGTTCTGGCCCAGCCACAGGATCCGGTCGCCGGGTCCGACCCCGGTGCTGGTGAGCGCGTCGGCGAGCCGGTTGGTGCGCTCGTCCAACTCGGGCCAGGTCAGCCGGACTTCGCCGTCGACCAGGGCGATCGCGTCGGGGTACGAGCGGCGGTGCTCGCGGATGAGGTCGCCGAAGGTCAGGCGGCGGGCACGATTCACTGATCTCACTCCAGAAGGCCTGGTTCCCGAAGTTCCTGATGTCCTGTCAGGCACGGCTGATCCCGACGCCCTTGACGCTGATGAACTCCTCAAGGCCAGCCCTGCCGCCCTCCCTGCCGAACCCGCTGATGCCCACGCCGCCGAACGGCGTGGCGGGCGAAGTGATGGGGTTGGGGCCGGGGTTGACGTAGACCGTTCCAGCTTTGAGGCGCGGCACCAGCCGGTTGACCCGGGCGATGTCGCGGGACTGGATGTAGGCGGAGAGTCCGTACTCGGTGTCGTTGGCCAGCGCGAGGGCCTCCTCCTCCGTGTCGAAGGGGGTGATGGCGAGGACCGGTCCGAAGATCTCGCGCTGGGCCAGGTCGCTGCGGTTGTCGACGTCGGCGAAGACGGTGGGGGTCACGAAGTAGCCGTCGGACTCGATGCGTTCGCCGCCGTAGATCAGCCGGCCGGCCTCGTCGGCGATCGCTTTGTCGATCACTTCCTGGACGCGGTCGCGAGCGGCGGCGTTGACCAGCGGGCCGATGTACGTGGTCGGTGCGAGCGGGTCGCCGACAGGCAGGTGGGCCACGACTCCGGCGACGCGCGCGACGACCTCGTCGTAGACGGAACGCTCGACGAGCATCCGGGTGGGCAGCGCGCAGCCCTGGCCGGTGTTGCTCATGGCGAAGGCGGCGCAGTACGGGACGACGCTGTCGAGATCGGTGTCGGCGAAGAGCAGGTTGGCGGACTTGCCCCCGAGTTCGAACAGGACAGGCTTGAGGCTGCGGGCCGCGGTCTCCATGATGCGGCGCGCGGTGGCGGGCCCGCCGGTGAAGGAGATCTTGTCGATGCCGGGGTGCGAGACGAGTGCTTCGCCCGCGTCGCCGAGTCCGGTGACGACGTTGATGACGCCGTCGGGGATGCCCGCCTCGCGGGCGAGGTCGGCGAAGAGCAGCGCGGAGAACGGGGTGGACTCGGCCGGTTTGATGACCACGGTGTTGCCTGCGGCGAGCGAGGGCGGGACCTTCATGGCCAGCGAGAGCGCGGGTGAGTTCCAGGTGATGATGTGGCCGATGACGCCGTACGGCTCGGCGATGGTGTACTCGACGTTCTCGTGCGGGCTGTAGGCGGCGCCCACCATGCCCTCGATCTTGTCGGCCCAGCCGGCGTAGTACTCGGTCCAGTCGGCGACGTGCGGTCCGACGTTCTCGGCCCAGCCGCCGACGCAGACGCCGTTCTCCAGCGGGCAGATCGCCGCGAAGTCCTCGATGTGGTCGCGGATCAGCTGGGCGAAGCGGGTGAGCAGCCGGCGCCGTTCGGCGGGGCGCATGGTGCCCCACACCTCGAAGGCCTGCCGGGCGGCGGCCACGGCCTGGTCCACCTCGGCGGGGCCGGCGAGCGGGATGTGCGACTGGACGAGGCCGGTCGCCGGGTTCCGGTGCTCGTAGAGTCCGCCGCTCGTGTCGGTGACGTCCTTGCCGCCGATGACGAGCCGCGGCAGCGGCAGGTCCTGTTCGGCTCTCTCCTGGTGCAACTTCACATCGACCGTGACCACGGATCCTCCTCGAGCCGTCACCGCATCTCGCACAAATAGCTAACCTATTTATCCAAGACAGTCAATGGACCGGACAGCTGCTCACAGCCCCAGCGAGCGCCCGATGATCTCCTGCATGATCTCCGAGGTCCCGCCGAACACCCGCTGAACCCGGCTGTCCCGCCAGATGCGGGCGATCTCGTACTCGTTGACGTAGCCGTAGCCGCCGAAGAGCTGCATACAGCGGTCGATGGCCTGCCAGCCGGTCTCGGTGGTCCAGTACTTGGCCGCGGCAGCCTCGTCGGCCGTCAGCTCGCCATCGACCAGCGCCATGATGCAGCCGTCCAGGTAGACCCGGGCCACGCCCAGCTGGGCCTTGATGTCGGCGAGGGCGAAGCGGTTGGCCTGGAACTCCCCGATGGGCCGGCCGAAGGCGGTGCGGGTCTTGGCGTACTCCAGGGCCAGTCCGAAGGCCCGCTCGGCGGAGGCGAGCGCGGCGACCGCGATGGCAAGCCGCTCCGTCGGAAGGTTGCCCATCATGTGGTAAAAGCCGCGCCCCTCCTGCCCGATGAGGTTCTCGGCGGGTACCCGGACGCCATGGAAGAAGAGTTCGGCGGTGTCCTGGGCCTTCATGCCGACCTTGTCGAGCTTACGGCCGCGCTCGAAGCCCTCGGTTCCGCGCTCGACGACGATCAGGCTGATGCCCTTGTGTCCGGCGTCGGGGTCCGTCTTGCAGGCGACGATGACGAGGTCGGCGAGGATGCCGTTGGTGATGAAGGTCTTGGAGCCGTCGATCACCCAGGTGTCACCGTCCCGGCGGGCGGTGGTGCGGATGTTCTTGAGGTCGGATCCGGCTCCCGGCTCCGAGAGGGCGAGCGCACAGATCGTCTCGCCGCTGATCACGCCGGGCAGCCAGCGCGCCTTCTGCTCGGGCGTGGTGAGGTGCATCAGATAGGGCGGGATGACGTCGTTCTGCAGCCCGAGGCCGATGCCGACCGAGCTGGTGGCGTGCATCTCCTCCGCCATGATGGCGTTGTAGCGGAAGTCCCACAGCCCCTGGCCGCCGTACTCCTCCGGGAACTGCCAGCCGATCAGCCCGGCCTTGCCCGCGGCGGCCCACGCCTCCCGGCTCACCTGGCCCTCGCGCTCCCACTGCTCGGTGTACGGAGCGCATTCGCGCTGGTAGTACGTCCGGGCGGTGTCCCGGAACAGCTCGTGTTCCGCGGTGAAGATCGTACGGCGCATGCTCGACTCCACTCATGCATCTCGCTTATTTAGCTGAAGTAGTTATACGATAGCGCTGTATCGGCGCCCAAGCGAGTGCCCAGACGAGTACCGAGGCGAGCACCGAGGCAGCTGGCGAGTGGAGGACGCGTGAGCGGACGGGACAAGGTGGCCCTCGTCACCGGAGCAGGACGCGGCATCGGCGAGGCGATCGCCGAGCGGCTCGCGACGAACGGGACCGCCGTCGCCGTCTGCGATCTGGACCCGCAGGCCGCCGACAAGGTCGCGGCCCAGCTCGCCGAGCGGTACTCCGTCCGCGCCACCGGAGTCGGTGCGGACATCTCCGACGGCGCGGCCGTACGCGCCGCCGTCGAGCGGGTGAGCGCCGAACTCGGCCCGGTGGACGTCCTCGTGAACAACGCGGCGGTCGATGTGATCGGCCGCTTCGCCGACAGCCGCGAAGAGGACTGGGACCGCATCATCGCCGTCAATCTGCGCGGCACGATCACCATGACCCGGGCCGTCCTGGACTCGATGATCGAGCGCGAGAGCGGACGCATCATCCACATCGCCTCCGACGCCGGCCGCGTCGGCTCCTCCGGCGAGGTCGTGTACTCCGCGACCAAGGGCGGCGTCATCGCCTTCGGCAAGGCACTGGCCCGCGAGGTCGCCCGGCACGGCATCACCGTCAACAGCGTCTGTCCGGGACCCACCGAGACGGCACTGCTCGGCCAGGTCGCCGAGTACAGCCAGAAGATGTACGAGGCGACCGCGCGGGCGATTCCGCTGCGCCGTATCGCCCAGCCCGCCGACATCGCCGGTGTGGTGGCCTTCCTCGCGTCCGACGACGCCGCGTACATGACCGGGCAGACGCTCTCGGTCAGCGGCGGCCTCACGATGGTCTGAAAGGGCTGAGCTGATGAGCGTGCTGCGCGTCGAAGTACGCGACCGGGTGGCCGTGTTCACCCTGAACCGGCCGGAGCGGCTCAACGCCATCGGCTCCGGGACCGTCGGCCTGCTGCGGGACGCGCTGGCCGACGTACGCGAGGACGACAACGTCCGGGCGCTGGTACTGACCGGAGCGGGCCGGGCCTTCTCGGCCGGGGCCGACCTCGGGGAGATCGAGTCGTGCACGACGCCCGGGCAGTTCCGCGCCTTCGTGGGCCGGCTGACCGACGCGTACGCCCTCCTGGAGAACTTCCCCAAACCCTCGGTGGCGGCAGTCCACGGATTCGCCTTCGGCGGCGGTCTGGAGCTCGCGCTCGCCTGCGATCTGCGGGTCGCCGAACGCGGGTCCCGGCTCGGGCTGCCCGAGATGAAGCTCGGGGTGCTGCCGGGCGCGGGCGGCACCCAGCGGCTCCCGCGACTGGTACCGCCCGCGATCGCCAAGCAGATGATCCTCACCGGCGAACCGATCGACGCCGAGCGGGCGTACGCGCTGGGCCTGGTCAACGAACTGGCCGAGCCCTGTGAGGCGTTGAAAGCCGCCGAGACGCTGGCCGCGCGGTTGGCCGCCGGTGCGCCGCTCGCGCTCGCCGCCGGCAAACGGCTGATCGACCACGGGCTCGGCATGGACCTTGAGACGGCGATCGCGTACGAGCGCGAGACCGTGTCGGTGCTGTTCTGCACCGAGGACCAGACCGAGGGGCTGAGGGCCTTTCGTGAGCGGCGTCCGGCGGAGTTCCGCGGGGCGTAGCAAGCAACTTCCGAGATGTGCAGAACCGCTTGTGGAGGTGGGCCGTGCGGCCACTTGAGGGCTTTTCCGTGGTCGAGCTGGGCATGTGGGTGGCGGCTCCGGCCGCCGCCACCATGCTGGCCGACTGGGGCGCGGACGTGATCAAGGTGGAGGCGCCGACCGGTGACCCGAACCGCTACACGCTGCGGCACGTGGGCCAGGACATCGACAGCGCACCGCCCTTCGAGACGGACAACCGGGGCAAGCGCAGCGTGGTCCTCGACCTGCGGTCCGAGGAGGGGAAGGACGCGCTCGAGCGCCTGCTGGAACGCGCCGACGTGTTCGTCACCAACCTCCGGCCCGGTGCGCTCGAGCGGCTTGGCCTGGCCCCGGAGGAGATACGGGTACGCCATCCCCGCCTGGTCATCGGCACGTTGACGGGGTACGGCTGGACCGGAGCCGAGCGTGACCGGGCCGGATACGACGTCTCCGCGTTCTGGGCGCGGCCCGGTATCGCCGCCATGCTGAACCCGGCCGGTGAGCCGCCGCCCGGCATCCGGCCCGGACTCGGTGACCGTACCGCCGCCGCCAACCTGGTGGCCGGGGTGCTGGCCGCGCTGCTGCGGCGGGCGCGTACGGGCGAGGGCGGCGTGGTGGACGTATCGCTGCTGCGTTCCGGGACGTACGCGAACGGCAACGACCTGGCGCTGCAGAACTTCTTCGGCAAGCGCGGTCGCACCCGGCCGCGCACCGAGCACGAGTCCCCGCTCTACAACTCCTACCAGGCCGCCGACGGACGCTGGTTCTGGCTGGTCGGTCTGGAGGGCAGCCGGCACTGGCCCGGAGTCATCAAGGCGCTCGGCCGGGACGACTTGGGGACGGACGAGCGGTTCGCGACGGGCAAGGCCAGGCGTGGCCACGTACGGGAGCTGATCGCGATCTTCGACGAGGAGTTCGCGAAGCTGCCGCTCGCCGAGTGGGCGGAGCGTCTCGACGCGGAGGGCGTGTGGTGGGCTCCGGTGCAGACGCTGGCGGAGGTTGCGGCGGATCCGCAGGCCGAGGCGGTGGGGGCGTTCGTCGAGCAGCCCGGCATGGGTGACGCGCCGCCGCTGCGAACGGTGGCCACGCCCGTCGGCTTCTGGGGTGTGGACGAGAAACCGCGGGCGGGTGCGCCGACGCTCGGCGAGCACACCGACGAAGTACTCGGCGAACTGAACTGACTGAGCTGACAAGCAAGCTGATTCAACTGATCCGGAGGTACGGCGTGGGCATCCTCGACGACAAGGTCGCGATCGTGACGGGTGGCGGGCGGGGCCTCGGCCGCGCGCACTGCCTGGCGCTCGCCGAGGCCGGGGCGGCCGTGGTGGTGAACGATCCCGGTGCCGGCGTACACGGTGAACAGACCGGCGACTCCCCCGCCGACGACGTGGTCGCCGAGATCACCAAGCTCGGCGGCCGGGCGATGGCCAACCACGCCTCGGTCACCGACTGGGCGGCGACCGAGACCATGGTGGCGGACACCGTCGCGGAGTTCGGGCGGCTGGACATCGTCGTGAGCAACGCGGGGATCGTGCGCGACCGCATGCTGTTCTCGATGAGCGAGACCGAGTTCGACGCGGTGATCGCCGTCCATCTCAAGGGCACCTTCGCGCTGACGCGGCATGCGTGCGCGTACTGGCGCGAGGCGTCGAAGCGGGGCGAGCGCGTCGCCGGTCGCGTCATCAACACAACGTCCGGTACTGGGCTGTTCGGCAACCAGGGCCAGTCCAACTACGCCGCCGCGAAGGCCGGGATCGCCGGTCTCACGGTCGTCACCGCACTGGAGATGCGACGGTACGGCGTCACCGCGAACGCCATCTCACCGATCGCGACCACCCGGATGACGGAGGGCCTGGCGGTCGGCCAGCCGCAGACGGCCGTCGACGGCTTCGACCCGGGCGATCCGGCCAACGCCTCGGGTGTGATCGTGTACTTGGCCTCCGACGCCGCGTCCTGGCTGACCGGCCAGGTGCTGCGCATCGAGGGCAATCGGCTCAACCGCCTGCAGGGCTGGACGGTGACCGGAGTGCACCCCAGCCGGTCCGGCGAAGCGCTCACTCCTGAGGAACTCGTCGAGGCCGTACCGCAGTTGTACGGCGCCGCTCCCGCGGGCCGGGCCACCGGAGTGGGCCAGTGAAGGCGCGAAGCGGCGACGTCGCGGCGTTGCTGCTGCGCGCGACGCTCGGGCCGATGCTGTTCGCGCACGGCTGGAACAAGGTCGCGGGGCCGGGTGGTATCGAGGGCACCACGGGATGGTTCAAATCGCTCGGGCTCGAACCCGCCCCCGTACACGCCCGTATGGCGGCCGGCACCGAGATGGCGGCGGGCGTCGGCCTCACTCTGGGCGCCGCGAACCCGCTCCCGGCCGCGGCGGCCGTCGGCCTGATGGCCGTGGCGGCCCGAACCGACCACCGTGGCAAGGGTTTCTTCGTCTTCAAGGGCGGCTGGGAGTACGTCGGTGTCGTCGGCGGAGCTGCCGTGGCGCTGGCCGCGCTCGGCAACGGCCGGTACTCGGTCGACGGGCTGCTGCGAAGCCAACGGGCAGGCGCGGGGCCCGCGTTGCTCGCCGCCGCGGTGGGCGCGGCGAGCGCGGCGGCGCTGCTCGCGGTGTGCTACCGGCCGGATCCCGATGATCCCAATGATCCCGACGAGTCAGAGCAGTGAGCCCAGGGAGGCGACATGGACGCGGATGACTTCTCCGCGGTGCTGTCCGAGGTCCGGCGTTTCGTCCGGGAACGCGTCGTGCCGCTCGAGGCGGAGATCGACGAGAAGGACGAGATGCCCGCGGACATCCGCGAGGCGGCCAAGAAGATGGGACTCTTCGGCTTCGCGCTGCCCGAGGAGTACGGCGGGCTCGGCCTGTCGACGTACGAGGAAGCCCAGTTGATGTTCGAGCTCGGCTACACGACCCCATCCCTGCGCTCGATGTTCGGCACCAACAACGGCATCGCGGGGCATGTCCTCATGGTCGGCGGCACCGAGGAGCAGAAGACGCACTGGCTGCCGCGGATCGCCTCCGGCGACGTGCTGGCGTCCTTCGCCCTCACTGAACCCGATGCCGGATCGGACCCGTCGACGCTGACCACGCGAGCGCACCGCGACGGCGATGAATGGGTGATCAACGGCGCCAAGCGCTACATCACCAACGCGCCGCTCGCCGATGTCTTCATGGTCTTCGCCCGCACCGACCCCGATGCCCCGCCCACGCGCGGCATCTCCACGTTCCTGGTCCCGGCGGGCACGCCCGGCCTGACCGTGGCACCCAAGGACCACAAGATGGGTCAGCTCGGGGCCTGGACAGCGGACGTCTTCTTCGACGACGTACGCGTACCGGCCGAAGCCCTGGTCGGCGGCGAGGACGGCTTGAACCGGGGCTTCTCCACTGCGATGGGCTGTATCGCGCACGGGCGGGTGCACATCTCGGCCCTGATGGTCGGGATGGCCGAGCGCCTGGTCGACGAGTCGGTCGCATACGCGAGCACCCGCAAGCAGTCCGGAAAGCTCATCGGTTCCTTCCAGCTCATCCAGGGCCTGATCGCCGACTCGATGACCGACTACTACGCCGGGCGGGCCACGGTCCTGGAGGCGGCCCGGGGCTTCGACTCGGGCGAGGACACCAAGATCGGCCCGTCCTGCACGAAGTACTTCGCCAGTGAGATGGTGTGGCGGGTGGCGGACCGCGCGGTGCAGATCCACGGCGGCGCGGGCTATATGCGCGGGGTCGCCGTGGAGCGCTTCTACCGCGACGCCCGGCTGTTCCGCATCTACGAGGGCACCAGCCAGATCCAGCAGGTCATTATCGCGAAGGCGCTGCTCGGTGAGGCCGCCCGCGGCTGAACCCGCCCACCGAGATGTGTCATTCCCGGCGGGCGAAGACGGCCTGTACCGGCTCCCCTTCGGAGACTCCCACCTGCCGATCCTGTACTCGCTCCGCGCGGAATCGCCTCCCCCGGCCCGGTCCTAGAAGGCGTGCGCCATCAGCTCCGCGAACAGCGCGTGCTCGTCGACATCGAGGCCCCGTGAGCGGAACCAGCCACAGATGTTGGCGCAGTCGCGCTGGAGGAAGTTCATCCCGTTGAGGTTGCCGACCAGGTCGACGATCTGTGGCAGGTCGATGATGACCAGTCGCTCGCCCGCCGCCAGGATGTTGTACGCCGAGAGGTCGCCGTGCACGAGGCCGTTCTGCACCATCGTCGCGAGCGCATCGGTGAGTTGCTCGAAGTACGCTGCCAGCAGCTCGGGTGAGGGTCGAGTCTGGGCGAGCCGGGGCGCGGTCTCGACGGCGCCGTCCTCGTCGACGACGGTGATCCACTCCATCAGGATCTCGGTGCCGTCGATCTGGACCGGGTAGGGAACCGGCAGCCCGAGGTCCCAGAGCCGCACCAGCGCACCCCACTCGGACACCGCCCACTCGCCGGCCGCGACCCGTCGGCCGAAGGTGCTCTTCCGCTTGAGGGCCCGCTCGTCACGTGAGCGCTTCATCGAGCGGCCCTCGGTGTAGGACGCGGAGCGGTGGAAGGTCCGGTGCTCGGCAGAGCGGTACCGCTTGGCCGCCATGACCACGCTGGCGGCGGGGTCGAGCGGGTCGGCGCGCTCGACGAGGTGGACGTCGGCCTCCTTGCCGGTCTTGAGGACGCCGAGCTCGGTGTCGATCGCGCCCTGCGAGGTCACCACCCAGTCCGGGAGCGGCTCGGGGCCTCGGCAGAGGGGTTCGACGCTGAGCCAGGTCGACCAGCGCTGGCCGTCCTCGAGGTCGTCGTAGGGACGGAAGTCGAAGACGAACCGGTCGTCGACGTCGCCCAGGTCGTCCGACGGCGGGACATAGCGGTAGGCGTCGGTGCTGAAGTCGTCAGGAAATGCCGGGTGTTGAAGGTGCTGCGAGAGATCGTCGTGAGACATCGCTGGAGGTGCTCCATGAAGTGAGAGGGAGGCGGTCTGCGGGCAGGCCGAGGACAGTCGTAGTCACGGTCGTGCCTCCTCTCGTGGAGCACCGGGCAGCTCCCGGTGTCTCGCCCATGGTGAGGGGCGGACACGGGGAGCGGCAACCGAATAAAGTCGGCCCGCGTCGAGTGGCCCCAAGGGCCTGGCGGCGGCGCAGCGGTTCGGTCAGATACCGAGCCGGTCCAGCAGCCGCTCGGAGTACACCGCCGGGCCCCCGAACAGGAGTTGGGAGGACTTGGCGCGGCGGAAGTACAGATGGGCGGGATGCTCCCAGGTGAAGCCGATGCCGCCGTGGACCTGGATGTTCTCCATCGCCGTGAACATGTACGCCCGTGAGCAGGCCACATGTGCCACGCCTGCGGCGACCGGGTAGTCCGGGGAGCCCTCGGCGGCCAGCCGGGCGGCCTCGCGGGAGGCGGCCTCGGCCAGTTCGACCTGGACCAGCATGTCGGCGCACTTGTGCTTGACGGCCTGGAAGGAGCCGATGGGCCGGCCGAACTGGTGGCGGGTGCGGGCGTATTCGGCCGCCGTTTCCAGGCAGCGGCGGGAGCCGCCGGACTGTTCGGCGGCGAGGGCGACCGAGGCGTAGTCCAGGACCTTGGCCATGATGCGTCCGCCGGCACCGTCGGAGCCGATGAGCGTCGCGGGGACGGCGTCCAGCGTCAGCCGGGCCATCGCCCGGGTGGCGTCCAGCGTCTCCATGGACTCGGCGGTCAGGCCGGGCGCTGGACCGTCGACGGCGAAGAGCGAGGGACCACCGACGGTACGGGCGACGACCAGGACCAGGTCGGCCGTCGTACCGTCGATGACGAAGCCCTTGCGGCCGGTCAGTCTCCAGCCGCCCCCTCCGCCCACTCCGCCCTCCCCGTCGCGCACCGCACGCGCGGAGATCAGGGCCGGGTCCCAGGAACCGCTGTTCTCGGCGACGGCCAGCGTGGCCGTGGTCGCTCCCGCGGCGATACCGGGGAGAAGACGCGCGCAGGCTTCGGCGTCACCCGAAGCCAGCACGGCCTGGGCGGCCAGGACGACCGTCGCGAAGAACGGTGCGCACAGCAGTGCGCGGCCCATCTCCTCCAGGACGACGCCGAGTTCGACGGGACCGAAGCCGTCACCGCCGTACTCCTCGGGGATCGCCAGGCCCGGCAGCCGCAGCTGCTCGGTCAACTGGGCCCACACGGCCGGGTCGTAACGCGGCTCGCTCTCCATGAGCTTGCGGACGGCTTCCTCGGGCGACTTCGCCTCAAGGAAGTCCCGTACAGCAGACCGCAGTTCGTCCAGTTCGCTCTCGTCGGCGATCACTTGATTCCTCCGAGGATGCCCCGGACCGCCCGCGCGGTCGGGTAAGCTGTCTGCGGTGTGTTGCGAGAACCAAGCGCGTACGCCGTGCTGATCGAGAACCAAGACAGCACATGCACCTCCAGGCTTTGCTGTACGAACCCGGGCTGGTTTCAACCCGGCTGGTGTTGATCGTGGAAGACCTGTCGGGTCGCTGACCCGCAGGCGGCGTGAGCCAGGAATCCCCCTGCTTCAGCCGGGGGAGGATTCAATGACGTACCTCCTTGGCAGCGGTCGTCACCGGTTCCTTCGGCAGGCCGAGGACGCGTTCCGCGAGGATGTTCTTCATGATCTCCTCGGTGCCGCCGAGGATCCTCAACGCCGGGGTGGCCAGGAGGAGTTCGGTCCAGGCGTACGTGCCCCACTGACCGGTGTCGGCGATGGCGCGCGGGCCGAGGACGTCGGAGACGAAGTGCGCGGCCTTGGTGAGGTTCTGGCCGTAGAGCAGCTTGGACACGGACATCTCGGGGCCGGGGGCGACGCCCGCGTGCAGCTTGCGCAGAGCGCGGGCGTTGAGGTGTTCGGTGGCGAGGACGTCGACGAGCAGTTCGGCGAGCCGGCCGCGCAGGGCCCGGTCGTCCCAGGTCCAGGTGGCGCGCATCAGCGCGGAGAGCCGGTCGGGCGACAGGGCGGCGGCCACCGGTCCGGCGCCCTCGCTGCCGACCGTGGCGCGCTCGTTCATCAGGGTCGTCAGGGCGACGGTCCAGCCGCCGTCGACCTCGCCGAGACGGTGGTCGTCGGGGATGCGGACGTCGGTGAGGAACACCTCGTTGAAGTCCGCGCCGCCGGTCATCTGCCGCAGCGGGCGGACCTCCACGCCGGGCGTGTCCATGGGTACGAGGAAGGCGGTGATGCCGCGGTGCTTGGGCGCGTCCGGATTCGTGCGCGTGAGCGCGAGGCCGATCTGGCTGTGCTGGGCGACCGAGGTCCACACCTTCTGACCGTTCAGCACCCAGTCCTCGCCGTCGCGTACGGCGCGGGTCGTCACGCTCGCCAGGTCGGAGCCGGCGCCGGGCTCGCTGAACAGCTGGCAGGCGATGGCGTCCCCGCGGTACATCGCGGGCAGCCAGTGGTCCTTCAGCGGCTGCGGGGCGTGGGCGAGGATCGTCGGGCCGATCATGCCCAGGCCGATCACGCTGAGCGTGCCGGTGTCGGCGACGTCGTACTCGGACTCGATCGCGTCGTAGAGGAGATCGTGTACGGGGGTGAGTCCGCGTCCGCCGTACTCGGGCGGGCCGGTGATCCAGCCGAAGCCGTTCTCGTAACGGATCCGCTGCCACTCCCGCGCCCGCCGCACCTGCTCGCGCTCCTCCTCGGGCGGGAGGGAGCTGAAGTACGCCATCGAGTCGTCGCCCTCGCCCCAGGTGAAGGCGGTGCGGTCGGGGGCCTTCGCCACGTGGGCGTCCAGGAAGCGGCGTACCTCGGCGGCGAAGGCCTGCATGTCGTGTTCCATTTGGGGCTCCGCGGTCAGGTGGACAGGATGGTCACCGCCGACACGCCGGGCGCGCCGTACAGGTGGGTATAGCCGACGCGGGGCGTGCCGGGGATCTGCCGGGTCCCTGCGGCGCCGCGCAACTGGAGCACGATCTCGTGGATCTGGCGCAGTCCGGACGCGCCGATGGGCTCGCCGTTGCCGAGCAGTCCGCCGTCGGTGTTGACGGGGAGCCGGCCACCGATCTCGGTGGCGCCCTCGGCGATGAGGCGTTCCTGCTCGCCGTCCTTGCAGAGCCCGTTCTCGGCCATGTGGATGATCTCGGATCCGGCGTCGGTGTCCTGGAGTTGGGCGATGTCGACGTCCTCGGGCCCGATGCCCGCCTGCTCGTACGCGGCCCGGGAAGCGTCCACGGTCGGACTCGCCACCGGCTCCCCCACCGGCACGGACGGACTCTGCACCTCGAAGGCGCCGAAGCGGCGGCTGCGCAGGGCGGTGGCCCGGACCCGTATCGGCGTCGAGGTGGTGTATTTGTGGGCCTGGTCGGCCCGGCACATGACGACGGCGGCGGCGCCCTCGTCGGGTCCGCAGTACATGAACTGCCGCAGCGGGTAGTTGAGGACCGGTGAGGCGAGGATTTCCTCGACGGTGAGCGGCGTACGTCGCCAGGCCTTCTCGTTACCGGCGGCGTTGCCGAAGTTCTTGGCCGCCACCCGTGCGAGCGTCTCGTGGGAGATGCCGTGGTCGTGCATATAGCGGTTGATCTTCATGCCGAAGAAGTGGGTGGTGAGGAAGAGCCCGGTCTGCCCGTACCAGGAGGGGATTCCGGCGACGGACGGGTCGGCGGCGAAGGCGCCGCGCGGGTGCTTGTCCATGCCGATGGCGATGGTCAGGTCGTGCTCGCCGGTCTCGATGGCGCGGGCGGCCATGGCCACCGCCGTACCGGCCGTGGCGCAGCCGTTGAAGACGCCGCGCAGGGGTACGCCGGTCAGGCCGAGGCGGCCGACGATCGCGTCCGGGTTGGCGACCTCGAAGCTGCCGACGTAACCGGCCTGGATCTGGGGCCAGTTGACGCCCGCGTCGGTGAGCGCCATGCGTACGGCGTCCGCGCCCATGTCCATCGCGGGCTTGCCCGGGAAGCGGCCGAAGGGGTGCAGTCCCGTTCCGATGATGACCGCTTCCGTCATGACTGCTCCTCGGGCGCGATGGGCTGGCCGGGCTCGTTGGCCTCTACGGGCTCGTTCGGCTCGTCGGCCGGGGTGAACGCGAAGGTCAGGACCTCGGTGCCGTCGGCGTCCACGGTGTAGGGCACGAGCGTGAGCCGCATCCGCTGCCCGATGGTCAGCTTCTCCGGGTCGGGTTCGGTGAGCCGGGCCTCGACCAGGACCTCGCCGGGGAGTTCGACGTAGCCGACGGCGTACGGCTCGAAAGTGGCGGCCGTGTCGGATCCGTCGTACGGCGGTGAGGGTGGGCGAAAGCCCTGGGTGCTGAAGGTCCACAGCGTGCCGCTGTCGGCCAGGAGCCGCTCCTTGGCGTCCGGGCTGCCGCAGCGTACGCAGTGCGTCTCGGTGGGGAAGCTGACCAGTCCGCAGGCCGTGCACTCGGTGCCGATGAGCCGGGGCTGTGCGGTGGGGGGCCAGGTGAACAGGCCGTCGGCTACAGGCTTTTGCTGCATCATGTCGCGCCCCATCACGCCGTGCCGTTGCGGTTGCCCAGGGCGTCGGCGTTCGGTGCCGCCTTGGCCACGAGGTTCGGGACGACGGAGGACAGCTCCTCCGGAGTCCAGCGGGACTCGGCGCTCGCGCCGGGGCCGTTGACCCAGCCCTCCAGGACGGTGATGCGGTTGCCCATGACACCGAAGACGCGGCCGGTGACCTCGCGGGAGGCGGCCGAGCCCAGCCACACCACGAGGGGCGAGATGGCCTCCGGGGTCAGGTCCTGGGTCTCGGCGGCCCGTTTCATCATCTCGATGTCCTCGGTCAGCCGAGTGAGAGCGGTCGGCGCGATGGCGTTGACCGTCACTCCGTACCGGGCGAGCTCGGCGGCGGCGATGATCGTGAGGCTGGCGAGACCCGCTTTCGCCGAGCCGTAGTTCGACTGGCCGGGGTTGCCGAAGATGCCGGACGGCGACGTCGTGTTGATGACGCGGGCGTCGTTCTGCTGCCCGGCCTTGGCGCGCTCGCGCCAGTACGCCGCCGCGTGGTGCAGGGTGGCGAAGCTGCCCTTGAGGTGGACGGCGAGCACGCTGTCCCAGTCCTGTTCGGTCATCGACACGATCATCCGGTCGCGGAGGATGCCCGCGTTGTTGACCAGTACGTCCAGGCCGCCGAAGGTGTCGACGGCCTGCTGGACGAGGTGCGCGGCACCGTCCCAGGACGAGATGTCGTCGGTGTTGGCCACCGCCTCGCCGCCGGCCGCGGTGATCTCGTCCACCACGGTCTGGGCGGGGCCGGCCGAGGCGCCTGCGCCGTCGCGCGAGCCGCCCAGGTCGTTGACCACGACCTTCGCGCCCTGCGCGGCGAACGCCAGGGCATGTGCCCGGCCGATCCCGTTGCCGGCACCGGTGACGACCACGACGCGGCCGTCGACCACTCCTTGCGACATCCCAACTCCTAGACGTTGACGCTTAGTTGATCTCGGTGAGCAGCACGCGCGGGTCATGGCTGCCGCAGCCGCACCGGCCGGTGACCACCTGGCCCGCGATGCCCAGCGGCGTCTCGGGGAGCCCGGACCCGCGCCCCTCCCCCGCCGCGATGAACAGCCCTCCGTCCCGCTCACCGACCCGCCACTCGGCTCCGTTGACGTGTGCTCCGGCCCGCTCGGGACACTCCAGCGCGAGGGCCGGGCCCACCGTCGTCATCAAGGAGGCCGGCACGCCCGCCTGGCGCAGCACCGGCACGGCGGCCGGGCGGGCCAGTACGACCTGAGTCGCCCGGAACATCTCGCCGATGTCGGCGCCGCCGCTGAGGCCCTCCAAGGTCTCGGCGGACAGGCCTATCACCGCGTGCGGCTTCAGTTCGCGGTGGAAGACCGCGGTGCGGCGGTGGTCCCAGCCCATCGCCTCGGCGATGCCGTACGTCACCTTCAGCGTGCGCAGCGCGCCGATGACCGAGCGGCCCCAGAAGCCCTCGAACCCGGAGGCGGTCAGCAGCGCCCGTTGCCCGGCGGCGAATCCGTGGCCGCGCAGTCGTTCGGCGGTCCACGCGGCGTCGCGGTCCATCTCCGCCCAGGTCAGCTCGGTGTCCCGCATGCCGTCGGCGGCGGGGAAACGCACGATGTAGGCGACTTGGGGCCGGTCGAGTTCGCGGGCCCTGGCCAGAGTGTCGGCGCGTGCCATCAGCTCTTCACCACCCTCGGGAACTTGGCGACGCTGGTCATGGTCTGCAACAGCTCCTCCTCGGTCCGCAGGTCGAGCACCGGCTCGACACCCGTCCGCTCGTGCACGGCCTTACCGAGCCGCCCTGCCAACGCCTCGACGTCGCCGGTCAGTTCGGGGTCGTAGCCGACCCGCAGCCGCAGCTCGTCGACCTCGCGTGACGCTCGTACGATCTGGAAGACGCCCGCCACGGTCTCGGGCTGGTCCTCCACCGCCTGCCAGATGTCCCGCAGGACCACGGAACGTCCCTGGACCAGCGTCTCGTCGCCGCGTCGGCCTGCCACCCACATCCGGGCGTGGGTGCGTCCGCAGCCGCAGGCGTCTCGGGACAGCCGTACGAGGTCCTCGCTGCGGTAACGGATCAGCGGCGCGGCCCGGTTGTCGAGGTCGGTGGCCACCAGTTCACCGACGTCGCCGTCCGCGACCTCCCGCGACCCGGACTCGTCGATGTCCAGGCACTCCGCGAAGACGGTGTCCTCCCAGAGGTGGAAGCCGTCGTGCTCCCGGCACTCCCAGGCGGTGCCGGTGTCGGCCGCGCTGGTGTACTCGTAGACGTCGATGCCCCAGTCGTCGCGGACCCGCTCGCGCATCCTGCGGCTGAGCGGCTGGCCGGCACACGAGGCGCCCTTGAGGGAGGAGAACGCCTCCTTGAGGTCCACCTTGTCGGCCAGGTGTTCCAGCTCCACCAGCTGTGGGTAGATCATCTGGAGGTAGGCGGGCCGGTAGGTACGGACGGCCTCGACGACCTCGTGCATCTTGCCGAGCCAGGTGTCCACCTCGACCACCACGGCGCCGAGCGCCTGGTAGCCGCCGTCCATGAAGTTGCGGAAGGTCCCGGGCGGGCTCAGTACCATGTCTCCGGGCCGCAGCCCGACCTCCCACAGGTCGCGTACCTGTGCGGTGACCAGGGGCGGTGCGTCCTCCCAGATCTCCGCGAAGAACTCCGGGTCGCCGGTGGTGCCCGAACTGGAGGACACCGAGGTCAGCTCCTCGGGCGGGACGCAGAGCAGTCCGCCGAAGGGGTCCTTGGTGCGGGCACGGTAGGCGCGCACCATGTCCTTGGTGATGAAGGGGACACGGTTCTGGAAGTCCTCCAGGGTCCGGATGTCCCGCGGATGTACCCCGTGATCGTCCCAGAGCTCGCGGTAGAAGGCCGAGTTGCCATACGCGTACTCGACCAGCTCCACGACGCGCTCCTGCTGCCACGCCCGGAGCTGATCGCGGGGCATCGTCTCCACCTGCGGCTCGAAGTACCTGTCACCGGCCATGGCGCCTCCTCGCAGCCTCGTTCGGCTGCCCAGATCTTCCAGCTATCAGCGTAATGAGTCAACTAATTCGTCGGAATCGAGTCGAGACTCCGACCGACACTGAGCCGTCTCTCGCATCAGCCCTCAGGATATAGTTAACTATTAGCACTCATTCAACCAGAGTGGAGGTACCGCGTTGAAGATCGTTGTCTGCGTGAAGCACGTGCCGGACGCCACGGCGGACCGGACGTTCACCGAGGACGGCACCACCGACCGGGACGCGGTCGACTCCGTCCTGTCGGAACTCGACGAGTACGCCGTCGAACAGGCCCTGCGCATCACCGAGTCGGGCGTCGACGCCGAAGTCACGTACCTCACCGTCGGCCCGGACGACGCGAAGGACGCCCTGCGCAAAGCGCTCGCGATGGGCGGCGACCGCGCGATCCATGTGAGCGACGACGACATCCAGGGCAGTGACGCGCTCGGTACGTCACTGGTGCTGGCCAAGGCGATCGAGCGACACGGCTTCGACCTGGTCGTCTGCGGGATGGCCTCGACGGACGGCTCGATGGGCGTCGTCCCGGCGATGCTGGCCGAACGGCTCGGCGTCCCGGCCGTCACCCATCTCGACGAGCTCGCGATCTCCATCGAGGACGGCTCGGTGACCGGCCGCCGCGAGGGCGAGTCCGCGACCGTACGCGTCCAGGGCACGCTGCCGGCCGTGGTGTCGGTGACCGACCGGTCCGGCGACGCCCGCTATCCATCCTTCAAAGGGATCATGGCGGCGAAGAAGAAACCCGTGGAGACCCTTGACCTGGCCGACCTGGACATCGAGCCGGAGTGGACCGGCCGGTCCGCCGCCCGGTCGGCGGTCGACACCGCGGCCAAGCGACCGCCGCGCGCCAAGGGAGAGATCGTCGCGGACGAGGGGGCGGGCGGCGTCGGCCTTGCCGCATTCCTCACGGCCAAGAAGTTCGCCTGACAGTCCCCAGCCCCCAACCACCAGAAAGGCAGAGCACTCCACCATGGCCGAGATCCTCGTCCTCGTCGACCATGTCGACGGCACCGTACGCAAGCCGACCCTCGAACTCCTCACCCTGGCACGCCGCTTGGGCGAGCCGTCGGCCGTCTACCTCGGGCCGGGCGCGGACACCGCGACCGATGTCCTCGGCACGTACGGCGCACAGAAGGTGTACGTCGTGGACGCCCCGGACGTCGCGGAGCACCTGGTCACCCCGGCCGTCGACGCCCTCACGCAGATCGCCGCGAGCAGCGGGCCGGCCGCCGTGCTGCTGCCGTCGAGCCTCGACGGCAAGGAGATCGCCGCGCGGCTCGCGGTGCGTCTGGAAGCGGGGCTGATCACCGACGCCGTCGACATCACGGCGGACGAGGACGGGCGGCCGGTCACCGAGCAGTCCGTGTTCGCGGCGACGTACCAGGTCACGGCCCATGTCACCGAAGGCGTTCCAGTCATCACGGTCAAGCCGAACGCCACCGCCCCCGAACCCGCACCGGCCACCCCCGTCGTAGAGAAGGTGGACGTCACCTTCGACCCGGCCGCCACCGCCACCCGCGTCCTGTCGCGCACGCCGCGCGTCGGCGGCGACCGCCCCGAGCTGACCGAGGCCGACATCGTGGTCTCCGGGGGCCGGGGCGTGAACGGCGCCGAGAACTTCGCCGTCATCGAGCGGCTCGCGGACGCGCTGGGCGCGGCCGTCGGCGCCTCGCGGGCCGCGGTGGACGCCGGCTGGTATCCGCACAGCCACCAGGTCGGGCAGACGGGCACCCAGGTCTCCCCGCAGCTCTACATCGCCGCCGGGATCTCCGGAGCGATCCAGCACCGGGCGGGCATGCAGACCTCGAAGACCATCGTCGCGGTCAACAAGGACGCGGACGCCCCGATCTTCGAGCTCGCCGACTACGGCGTCGTGGGTGATCTCTTCAAGGTGCTGCCGCAGTTGGCCGAGGAGATCGACCGGCGGCGCGGCTGAGGCTTCCCGTAGCCCAAAGCAACAACTAAAGTGTCTAACTAATTGCATCCATTGACCCGAAGGAAGCGCTATGACGAAGATCTGGGTCAACTCGGGAGACTCCCATGTGATGGAGCCCGACGACCTGTGGACCGAGGCCCTGCCACCGCGTCTCGCCGACCGGGCGCCACGCAGTGAGCGCGGCGAGAAGTACGAGGTGCTGTACATCGACGGCGAGCGCATCGACCGCCAGCTCAACGACTTCATGGACGCCATGCGCCCGCCGGGCGCCAAGGATCTCGACGTACGCCTGAAGGACCTCGACCAGGAGGGCGTGTGGAGCCAACTGGCCTTCCCCTCCATGGGTTTCTGGCTGGTCTCGATCACCGAGCGGGAGCTGGCCCGGGAGACCGTACGCGCCTGGAACGACTGGGCGCACTCCGAGATCCTCGGCAAGAACAAGCGCGTCATCACACCCGCCTGCGTGTCCACGGCCGACATCGACGACGCGGTCGCCGAGGTCGAACGCGTGGCGGAGCTCGGCTTCAAGTCGGTGTTCCTGCCGTGCTCCACACGGCCCGGCGAGGAGTACGCGCTGGACCACTGGGAGCCGCTGTGGACCGCCGCCGAACGAGCAGGGGTGGTGCTCGCCTTCCACATCGGCACCGGCGGCGAGAACGTGGTCTTCCGCGGCCCCGGCGGCGCGGTCGTCAACTACATGGAGACGACCTACCCGGGCATGCGCGTGGTGGCCCACATGGTCGCGGGCGGCGCCCTGGACCGCCACCCCGACCTGAAGATCCTCATCGCCGAGGGCGGCGCCGGGTGGGTGCCTGCGATCGGCGACCGGATGGACGAGGCCTACCGCCAGCACGGCATGTTCGTACGGCCGAAACTGAACCGGCTGCCGAGTGAGATCATCCGCCAGCAGGTGTACGCCTCCTTCCAGCACGACAAGAGCTCCGTGGAGGTCGTGGAGGCGACGGGCTATTACAACGTGATGTGGGGCGACGACTATCCCCACCTCGAGGGCACGTACGGCCACACCCAGTCGACGCTGCACGAGCTCTTCGAGGGCGTGGACGACAAGATCCGTGAACGGGTCACCCGCGGCACCTTCAACGAACTGTTCAGCCCGCCGGAGCAGACGCCCGAAGAGGCCGCCGTCTGAACGCGCCATCCGCTGAAGCCCGGCCGCTGAACCCCCGTCCGCGAGGAGGCGCGAAGAAGCGCTCATGACCCGCCAACCCGAAGCTCCCGCATCTCCCGAATATCCAGAGGATCTGGAACAGCCGGGGCTCGTACGGACCGGCCGGTCGACGTTCATCCGCCCCATCCGGCCGGACGACGCCGACCGGCTGGTCGACTTCGTCGGCCGGCTGTCGCGGGCGACTCTGGCGTTCCGTTCCCTCGGCCCGGTGGTCCGGGCCCGGGACGAGGTGATCCGGCGCGGCGCGCACGTCGACTACCTCAACGAGCTGGCCCTCGTCGCCCTCGCCGGTGACGACATCGTCGGCCTGGTCCGCTATCTGCGCGACGCCGAACGGCCGGACCACGCCGAGGTCACGTTCACGATCCGGGACGACCACCAGAGCGAGGGCTTCGGGCGGCTGCTGCTCGAACACATCGCCGCGGCGGCCCGGGACCGTGGGATCCGGGTCCTGGAAGCGGACCTGCTCGCCGACAACGTACGCATGATCAATGTGTTCCTCGGCTCCGGCTACCGGGTCGAGACTGGGCCGCCCGGCCAGATCATCCACTTCGACATCGCCATCGACCCGCAGGCCGAGGCCGTCGCCCGGGCAGAGCGGCGTGAGCACACGGCCGTACGGCGCTCGCTGCGGCCCCTGCTCGAACCGCGCTCCGTCGCCGTCGTCGGCGCCAACCGCAGTCCGCTGACCATCGGCCACGAGCTCGTGGCCAATCTGCTGCGCGACGGCTTCCCCGGCGGCGTCTTCCCCGTCAATCCGCACGCGGACGAGATCGCCGGGGCACGGGCCTATCCCAGCATCCGGGAGCTGCCCGAGCCTCCGGATCTGGTGCTGGTCGCCGTACGGGCCGAGGCCGTTCCCGGAGTCGTACGGGAGTGTGCGGGGGTCGGCGTCAAGGCGGTGGTTGTCGTGTCCACCGGTTTCGGGGAGACGGGTCCCGCCGGGCGCGCGGCCGAGTTGGAGCTGGCCCGGTTCGCACGGGCCTCCGGGATGCGGCTGGTGGGCCCGAACTGCATGGGCGTGGTCAACACGAGCTCCGGGGCGCGGCTGGCCGCGACCTTCTCGCCCGCCCTGCCCGCGCCCGGCCGGGTCGCGATGTCCAGCCAGTCCGGACCGCTCGGCCTCACCGTGCTGGACCTCGCCCGGCGGCTGCGCCTCGGCTTCTCCGGTTTCGTGTCGGTCGGGCACTCCGTCGACGTGTCGACCAACGATCTGCTCCAGTGGTGGGACGAGGACCCCGGCACTTCGGTGATCCTGCTGCACGTCGAGCACTTCGGAGATCCGCGCCGGTTCGCCCGGATCGCCCGCCGGGTCGCGCCGCGCAAGCCGATCGTCGCGGTGCATCCAGGGCACGCCGACTCGGCAGTCGACTCGCTGTTCGCGCAGTCCGGGGTGATCCGCACGCGGAGCCTCCAGGAACTGTTCGACGTCGCCCTGCTGTTGTCCCATCAACCTCCCCCACCCGGCAACCGGGTCGCCGTACTCACCAACGCGGGCGGCCCGGCCGCGCTGACGGTCGGGGCCTGCGCGGCGAGCGGGCTGCGGGTCGCCACGCTCGGCGACCGCACCCGTCAGACGCTCCGCTCGGCGCTCGCGCCCCGGGCGGAGGTCGCCAACCCGGTCGACCTCACGCCGATGGCCACCGCCGCGCACTACCGGCAGGCACTGGACGCCGTACTCGCCGACGACGAGGTCGACGCCGCGATCGTGCTGTTCATGCCTCCGCTGGCGGACAAGGCCGACGAGGTGGCGTCGGCGATCCTCGACGCGGCGTCGGCCCAGCCCTCCAAGCCGGTGGTGACCAGTTTCCTCGGCGGCGCGGGCGTCGCCGATCTGCTGCGCCGGGGCGAACTGGTCGTACCGACGTACGCGTTCCCCGAGTCGGCCGCCGCCTCACTCGGTCATGCGGCGGCGTACGAGGCATGGCGGAGCCGCCCGGCCGGTTTCGTACCGGACCTCGACGGCATCGACACGGAGCGGGCGCGGGCGCTGCTCGCCGGGCTGTCCGCTGGTTCGGTTCCGGCGTCCGTGGCCCGGGAGTTGCTGGGGTGCTACGGGATCGACGTAAGCGATGTAAGCGACGAAACGGGATCCGGTCCCGGCCGGGACGCGTTCCTGCGCGTCGACGCCGATCCCGTCTTCGGGCCGGTGGTCGCGTTCGGGCTCACCGGGGACTACGCCGACCTCATGGCGGACGTCGCGTACCGCGTCACCCCGCTCAGCGACCGCGACGCGCGCGAGATGATCCGCTCGCTGCGGGCGGCACCGCTGCTGGACGGCCGGGTGGGTGGCCGAGGTGTGGACCTGGCAGCCCTTGAGGAGACCGTGCTGCGGATCTCCGCGATGGTCGAGGACCTCCCGGAGATCGAGTCGATGGACCTGCGGCCGGTACGACTCTCGCCTCCTGGAGAAGGGGTCGCGGTCACCCGGGCCGAGATCCGGCTCTGCGAGCCGAAGAGCCGGGAAGCAGTCTGAGTGAATGACCGTGAGGTGGTCTGAGTCATGAAGGTCGGCATCTACTTCGATCTGCGCAACCCGCCGCTCTGGCAACGGAGTTGGTCCCGGGTCTACGGCTTCGCCCTCGAGATGTGCGAGGAGGCGGACCGTCTGGGGATCGACTCGGTCTGGTTCTCCGAGCACCACGGCTTCGAGGACGGCTACCTCCCGCAGCCACTCACCATGGCCGCCGCCGCTGCCGCGCGCACCCGCCGGGTGCGCCTGGGCACGGCCGTGATCCCCGCGCCGCTGCACGCGGCACCCGAGATAGCCGAACAGGCCGCACTCGTGGACATCCTGAGCGAGGGACGGCTCGATCTCGGACTCGGCACCGGGTATCGCGTACCCGAATACCGGTTGTACGGGGCGGATCTCGGCAAGCGGTACTCCACCACCGACCGCCGGGTCCGCGAGATCCGCGAACTGTGGGCATCGTCCTCGGTCACCCCGGGTCCGGTCCAGGACCCGCTGCCGATCTGGCTCGGTTACCAGGGCCCGCAAGGGGCCCGGCGGGCGGGCCGGCTGGGCACGGGGCTGCTGTCGCTGAATCCCGCGCTGCTCGCGCCGTATCGCGAGGGGCTCGCGGAGGGCGGGCACGCGGAGTCGGTGGCCCGGATGCAGGGTTCGTTCACGACCTTCGTCACCGAGGATCCGGATGGGGACTGGCCGGTGGTGCGCCAGCATTTGGCGTACCAGTGGGACAGCTATCGCCGGTACATGGTGGAGGGCACCGACCAGCCGCTCCCCCGCCCCATCGATCCGGAGAAGTGGCGGGAGACCGGCCTGCGCGCGAACGGGTTCGCCCAATTCCTCTACGGTACGCCGGAGTTGGTGGCCGAGGCCGTCAAGGAGTACGTGGCCGGGTTGCCGGCCGAAGGGGTGTTCCTGTGGGCTTCACTGGCCGGGATGCCCGAGGAGATGGTCGCCCGGCAGGTTCAGCTGATCGCCGGGAAGCTGCGGCCGCTGTTGGCCGACGTCTGATCCGCCGACGATCTGCCGACGTTCGAGACGAGGGAGTGCGCGCATGCCGACGCCAAACGCCCAGTGGGCCGGATCGGACTTCCAGGAGCCGCCGCGTACGACAGGCGGGGTCGCGCTGTGCGGGGCCTGCCGAGCGGCCGGCGCGTGCCGTCTCGGCGTGGACAAGGAATGGCTCCGTGACGACGGCGTGGCGTGGTTCGAACTGGCCTGCCCCCGCTCCCAGGAAGGCGGGCCGAACGTCGCGCACGGCGGCTGGACGGCGTCCGTCATGGACGAGTGCCTGGGCCATCTCCCCTTGCTGAACCGGGTGTTGAGCGTAACGGCCGAACTGACGGTGAGCTTCGTGAAACCGGTGCCGGTGGAACGACCGGTTCAGGTACGGGCCTGGGTCGAGCGGCGCGAGGGTTCTCGCTGGTACATCGCCGGCGAGATGACACTGCTGCCGGGCGGCGCGGTGCTGGCGCGGGCGTCGGGGATCTGGGTCACGCGGGATCCGGGGCACTTCGCTCGCCACGAGGCGTGGCTGGCGGACCAGTAACTTCCGCTGCTAGCGGGAACCGGCGGAAGCGCTCCTGCCGCCTGCCGAAACTTATTGCAACCGAATGTCTTGACATGCGAGGTGGCCGCTCTCACCATTACCGGAATTAGAGCGCTCCAGTAGAGCGCTCCAGTTACCCGCGCATGACCGGCTCGATGGAGAGGACAGGGATGCATGGTGAAGGCCAGAGAACGTCTGCAGCGCTACAGCCTGGTCGGCCCTGAGGGCGAACGCGCCGTGGAGGCGGGGCTGGCCGACGGCACCGACTGGTTTCGCAGCGACGTGCCGCGCCGCCGGATGAAGGAGCTCATGCGCCGCTCGGACGGCCCGGCGATCCGTGACACGGTCATCTGGCTGGGCGCCATGGCGGTGTTCGGGACACTGGGCGCCGTCTTCTGGGGCAGTTGGCTCGCGGTGCCGTTCTTCGCCGCCTACGGAGTGCTGTACGGGTCGGCGTCGGACTCACGCTGGCACGAGTGCGGGCACGGCACCGCTTTCAAGAGCCGCCGGCTTGACGACGCCGTGTACCAGCTGGCCTGTTTCATGGTCATGAGGAACCCGACCGTGTCGCGCTGGAGCCACACCCGGCACCACACCGACACGCTGATCCTCGGCCGCGACCCGGAGATCCAGGTGATGCGCCCGGCCCGGCTGGCCAAGCTCCTGGCCAACTTCTTCGGCCTGGTCGACGTACCCGTGGCGCTGCGCGACACCGTGCTGCACGCGTTCGGACGGCTCACCGCCGAGCAGCGCACCTACGTCCCCGATATCGAGCGGGCCAAGGTGTTCCGTACGGCGCGTATCTGGCTGGCGATCTACGCCGCCGTGATCGCCGCCTGTGTGCTGACCGGCTCGATCCTGCCGGCGATGTTCGTCGGCCTGCCGCGGGTGTACGGCGGCTACATGCTCTACGTGTACGGCCTCACGCAGCACGCCGGGATGGGCGAGAACGTACTCGACCACCGGCTCAACACCCGCACGGTGCACATGAACCGCGTCCACCGGTTCCTGTACTGGAACATGAACTACCACGTCGAGCACCACATGTTCCCGATGATCCCCTACCACCGGCTGCCGGAGCTGCACGAGGAGATCAAGGACCAGCTGGCTCCCGCGTACCCGTCCCTGTGGGCGGCGTACAAGGAGATCATCCCGGCGGTGCTGCGCCAGCTGAAGGACCCGACGTATTACGTGCGCCGTGAACTGCCGCCGGGGGCGCCGCCGTTGCACGCCCGCTCCGATGGCCGTGCGCTCGCCCAGTAGGAGGTACACCCGCATGTCCACGTGGATCGCCGCATGTCAGACCGACGACATCGACCCTGAAGACGTCATCCCCTTTCAGCATGAGGGGGTCGGCTACGCCATCTACCGCTCCCCGGAGGACGACTTCTACGCCACCGCGGGGCACTGCACCCACGAACGGATGCTCCTCTGCGACGGCCTGGTCATGGACAACACCATCGAATGTCCCAAGCACAACGGGCGGTTCGACTACACGACCGGGAGAGCCGATGGCGCTCCCGTCCTCGTCGATCTGCCGACCTATCCGGTCCGGGTCGAGGACGGCACCGTCTTCATCGGGATCGGCTGACCCGTGGGTGCCGCACCGGGGATGGTGGTCGTCGGGGCCGGTGAGTGCGGTACGCGGGCCGCGTTCGAGCTGCGTGAGGCGGGCTGGAACGGCCCGATCACTCTGGTGGGCGCGGAGCACTCGCGGCCGTACGAGCGCCCGCCGTTGTCCAAGTACGTGCTCACCGGGTCCGAAGGAAACGTCGAGCCCCCGGCGCTGTACGAGGACGGCGCGCTGCGGGACGCCGGGATCGAGTACGTCGCGGCAGCCACCGTCACCGGTGTCGACCGCGAAGGTCACGAGGCCGTGCTCGCCGACGGGCGCCGGATCCCGTACGAGCGGCTGCTGTTGGCCACGGGGGCGAGTGCCCGGCGACTGCCGGTGGCCGGCATCGAAGCAGGCGGCGTGCACTATCTGCGCAGCCGTGCGGACGCGATCGTCCTGCGGGACCGGCTGCGGCCGGGTGCGCGCATCGGCGTGATCGGCGCCGGTTTCATCGGCCTGGAGGTGGCCGCGGCCGCTGCGGCGCGGGGCTGTGCCGTCACCGTGATCGAGGCGGCGCCGCGCCCGATGAGCCGGGCGGTACCGGCCGCCATCGCCACCGCGGTCGCCGACCGGCACCGACAGGCCGGTGTCGATCTGCGCTGCGGGCTGGCGATGGAACGGCTCACGCGCCAGGACGGCGCGCTGTTGCTGGAGCTTGGCGCTCCGCGGGAAGCGCCGGGACCTGCCGTCCAACGTCTGCCGCACCGTCGTGGCTGGTCGGGCCCCGCGGCGGAGCCGCACACGTACACAGTCCCGCGCCCCTCGGAAGCGTTGCCGCTGGCCTTCGACACCGTCGTCGCCGGTGTCGGTGCCGTACCCGAGACCGCGCTCGCGGAGAAGGCCGGCCTCGCCATCGACAACGGCGTACGGGTGGACGACCGCCTCATCACCTCCGACCCCGACATCTTCGCCGCCGGCGACTGCTGCTCCTTTCCGCACCCTCTCTACGGCGGGCGCCGCATCCGCCTGGAGGCCTGGCGCAATGCCCAGGACCAGGGCCGGGCGGTGGCGCGGAACATGCTGGGCGACGGCCGGCCGTTCGCCGCCGTTCCGTGGTTCTGGTCCGACCAGTTCGACCTCACTCTGCAGATCGCCGGACTGCCCGACGCCGCAGCGCGAGAAGTCGTACGCGACCGTCCGGACGGGGTGACCATCCGGTTCGGCCTCGGGGACGACGGCCGGCTGCTGTACGCCGCAGCGGTCGGCACCGGCAACGCCGTGGCCAAGGACATCAGCCTGGCCGAGATCCTCATCGCCCGCCGGGCGGTCCCGGACCCGGCACCCCTGACCGACCCGGCCGTACCGCTCAAGACCCTGCTGCGGCAGGCACCGAGCTGAACAGGAGACACCCTCCATGCACCACTCGTCCTTCCCCCGCTCCGGCGAACCGATCAGCAAACTCGGTTTCGGAGCCATGGGACTCGCCGGCTGGTTCGGCGGCAACGCCGACGACTCGAAGTCCCACTGGATCGACAGCCTGCTGTACGCCCTGGACCGCGGCGTCAACTTCATCGACACCGCCCGGGCCTACGGCAACTCCGAACGCATCGTCGGCAAAGCACTGAGCCAGTGGTCCGGAACGCGTCCCTTCGTCGCCACCAAAGTCGAGAACCTCTCCGGGCAGCGCGGCTGGGGCACCCCCGTAGACCCCGAACTCGCCCACCCGCCCGGCCACATCATCGCCAGCACCCAGCGCTCGCTCACCGAACTCGGCCTCGACCACGTCGACCTCCTCCAGCTGCACATCTGGTGGCCCACCTGGGGCGTGAACGGGCACTGGATGGACGAGTTGCAACAGCTCAAGCAGGAAGGACTCGTACGCCACATCGGGATCTCGATCCCGGACCACCGCAGCGACATGGCGCTGCCGTTGGTGCAGTCCGGCCTGATCGACTCCGTCCAGACGATCATCAACATCTTCGACCCGATCGCCCTGGACAACCTCCTGCCGACCTGTGTCGAGCACGACGTCGCCGTGATCGCGCGCTGCGTCCTGGACGAGGGCGGACTGACCGGCACGCTCACCGAGGACACCGTCTTCGCCGAGGACGACTTCCGGTACGGCTACTTCGACGACATCGTGCCCCGCGCCGTCTACCTGCGGAAGGTCGACGAGCTACGGCAGTACGTGCCCCAGTACGCCGGCTCGCTCGCCGCGCTCGCCCTGAAGTTCGTCGTCCAGGCGCAGGGCGTGACCACGGCGATCTCCTCGATGCAGGTCCGGGAGTACTGCGAGGCGAACATCGCGGCGTTGGAAGAGCCCGAACTCCCCGCCGAGATCCACGAGTTGCTGCGCTTCAAGCACCGCTTCATCAAGAACTTCAACGAAACCAAGATCTTTGGGGAGTACCGATGACGACCAGCACACCGCCGGACACAGTCCGCTGGGAAGACCTGCTGCCGCGCGAGTTCGAAGAGCGCCTGGCCCAACTACCCCTGGTCTACATGCCGATGGGCCTGTGCGAGCCGCACGGCCACGTCGCCGCATTCGGCCTGGACACCCACAAGGCCGTCTACCTGTGCGATGAGGCGGCGCGCCGGTTCGGCGGCATCGTCGCGCCGACGCAGACGTACCAGATCCACGAGACCGGCTACCACCGGCCGTGGCTCAAGGAAGTGATGGGCGACGTCAACCCGCGCATGGGAAGCCTCCCGCCCGATGTGGTCCTGCGCCTGCTGGTCCACCAGCTCCGGGCGTTCGTCAACGCGGGCTTCCGCGCCGCCGTGATTCTGACGGGCCACAACGCCAACCAGCCCGATCTGCGGCTGGCGGTCGAGGAGTTCCGCCGCGCCCGCGACATTCCGATCACCGCGGTCAGCGACCCTGAACTGGTCATGGGCCAGTTCGAAGGCGACCACGCAGGCCGCTACGAGATCTCCCAACTCATGTATGTCCGCCCGGAACTGGTCGACCTCACCCGCCTGGACGACCGCAACACCACACCCCTCGGCCGCTTCGCCCAGGGCGACGACGCCCATCTCGCCAGCGAGAACGAGGGCCGGGCCATCATCGAGGCCAGCCTCGACGCGATCAAGGTGATCGTGGACGGGTGCCAGCCACTTCCCGAAGCCGACGCCCCCTTCATGTCCTTCGAGGAGGCCGAGGAGGTCTGGCAGCGCGTCGCCGCCCGCTCCGACGAATGGTGCACCCTTCGGGAGTGACTCCCGTCCCCGACCCTACTCAGCTCTTACGACCCACACCACACAGCACCGCTACGTCGCCGGCCGGCCACGGGCTGGGGTCGGGCCGCCACATGGAGGTGGGCACCACTCCGGGCTCCACGAGGTCCAGCCCGCGGAAGTACTCGGTGATCTGTTCTGGGCTTCGGTTGGTGTAGGGATGCGGGCTGCCGCTGTTCTCGTTGAACTGGCGGACGGCCTCGCTCCGTTTCTGGTCGGTGGTGGTGCCGTCGTTGACCACGAGGTAGCTGCCGGAGGGCAGGGCGTCCAGCAGGCGCTTCAGGGCGGCTCGCGCCTCTTGGTAGTCAGGGACGTTGCCCAGAATCCCCAGCATCATCAGCCCGATGGGGCGGCGGAAATCCAGCGTCTTGGCGGCTTCGGCCAGGATCAGGTCCGGGTTTCGTACGTCGGCATCGATGTAGTCGCAGACGCCCTCGGGGGTGCTGGTCAGCAGCGCCTGGGCGTGCCTCAGTACGAGGGGATCATTGTCGACGTAGACGATCCGTGACTCCGGCGCCACCCGCTGGGCGATCTCGTGCGTGTTGTCGGCGGTCGGCAGGCCCGTGCCGATGTCCAGGAACTGCCGGATGCCCGCCTCGCCCGCCAGATAGCGGACCACACGCGCCAGGAATGCCCGGGTGTGACGGGCGTCGTCGACGATGCCCGGGAACACCGCCTTCACCTGGTCCCCCGCCTCGCGGTCGACCTCGTAGTTGTCCTTGCCCCCCACCCAGTAATTCCAGATCCGCGCCGAGTGCGGCACTGACGTATCGATCCTGGCCCCTACCTGCCGTGCTGAGTCGTCGTCCCCCATGGAGAACATCCCCCTGCTGCGCGTCCAGTGGCTCTCACCCAACCTAGCCGCAACGGCCCCTGCATCTCAGCGAGTTCAGCCCCGCACGGCGAACCTGGGCTGATCACAGTCTCCAGGAGCGCAGTTGGTCGGCGACTGCGTGGACGCTGAGGCGGGTGTCGCGGATTTTGCGTACGAGGTCGGACAGGGCGCCGTAGGGCGGGTCGATGCCCTCACCGGACTGGCCCATGTACTGCGCGGTGACGAACGCCGCAAACAGGCTGTTGCGGTGCGGAAGCGGCTCAAGGCGCACGAGCGTGTGCATCAGTGCGGCCGCACGCCATGCGGCGTCCGGGTCGGAGGCTTGGAGCGTCGGCAGCTTGGTCTTGTGGCGCCCGACGGCCGCGACGAGCGCGGAGTAGTCGGAAACCGTCATGTCCTCGTGCCCGAGGGCGGCCTCCTGGACGTCCAGAAGCCAGGGGACGTCGATGTAGAGGATGGGCGGCATCAGGCGGCTGCGGCCCCGTCGCGTTCGGAGGGCGGCACCTCGTCGGGGAATGCCTCGTCGAACTCACCGCGCAGCCTGTCGGCCCATGCGGTGGCTCCGGCGACGAACCGCTGGCGCTGCATCTCGCGGACGCCGAGGTCGTGCAGGTACTGCTTGAGGCTCTTGCCCTCGGCCGCGGCGGCCACGCGCACGCCCTCGAGCTCCTCGTCGGTGAAGGACACGTTCAGGGATGGCATACACCGGATGGTACCTAGTAGGTGCCGCCCGTGTGAACTGGTGACTCCGTCGGCCGCGGACGGAGTCACCACACGGCTTCTGGACGAACGCACGGCCCCCTGCGCCGATCCGTCAGGGCGGCGGATTACTGCAGGACGATCGTCAGCCGGCGTTGTCGAGGACCTCGCGCAGCTTGTGTGCGAAGGCCTCGGGCTGCCCGGGGTAGCCGAACTCGCCGTCGACGAAGCCGCCGTGGTGGCTCGGGAACACCGTTGCCTGCTGACCGAGCAGCTCGGCCGTCGCCACCGAGGTGCGTCCGGTGAAGGTGTCCTGGGACTCCTCGCCCACGGCGATCACGATCCGGGTCGGCGCGGCAGTGAGCGCGTCGACGTCGGGCTGGTAGCTGCTGACCGCCCAGGACCGGTCGGACAGCAGCGGATCGTCACGAGAGCCGTCATCCTCGGCCGGCATCCCGAAGGCGGCGGGATCCGGCGCGGGCTGGGCGAAGTAGTCGTCGGTGAACTCGCCCTCCCACGACGTCATCGCGATGAACGCCGCCATGCCGGCACCCCAGCCCTTCTCCTGGTACGCGTCCCGGAAGCCGGCCCGGGCGCACTCGGCGGCCTTGGCGTCGGGGAGCACCTCAATGAGCGGCGGCTCGTGCGCCACCAGGGTGGTCACGTCCTCGGGGTAGGCCGCCACGAGGGCGAGCGCGGTCACCGCACCGCCGCTGCTCGCGAACATTTCGACCGGGCCCGCGCCGAGCGCCTGGATGACGGCGTGCACGTCGGCCGCCTGGGTCTGGGGTACGTGGTCGACGCGGCCGTCCTTGCGGGTACTACGGCCAAGGCCGCGCGGGTCGTAGGTGATCACGGTGCGGTCGGGGAGGTGCGACGCCAACGCGCGGAAGCCACTGGCGTCCATGGGCTGGCCGATCATGACCAGCGGTGGGCGTCCGTCGGCCGTCGGCAGCGGGCCGTGGACGTCGTAGACGAGGTCGACCTCGGGGGTCTCGAGCTTGTGTGCAGTCATAACCGTGTAGACCCCGTCCCCATCGGAAACTCATCGGCCCCGTGCCCGCAGCCTCGACGGCCTTGGCGCAAGACGGCGTCGCGCAGCGGCGCTGGGCCGCCCTCCCCACCTGGAGACGCCGGTCACGTGGCCTGTCCGGCCCTCTGGAGTCCGTCGAGGATCAGGTCGAGGCCGAATTCGAATTCGTTGCTGCAGTCGTAGCCGGGGCTGAGGATGTGCTCGGTGGTCAGTTCGGCCAGGTGTGGGTACTGGTCGGCCGGGACCTGCGCCAGGATGGCCTGCGCCAGCTCCGCGGTCTTGTCGGGCGTGTCGAAGGGCAAGTCGCGTTCCTGGAGGGCGAACCCGTAGATGTAGCTGTCGAGGGCCGAGTACGCGTGCGCGGTCAGCGCGACGGAGAAACCGGCCTTGCGAAGGCATCCGAGGACGGCATCGTGATGCCGCAGCGTCTCCGGCCCGGGTGAGGCCCGCGATTCCATCAGACCGATCGCCCAGCGGTGCCGGGACAGGACCCGGCGCATCGAGAGCGTCCGCTGAGACGCGGCAGGTGGCCAGGATGCGGCCTCGGGCGGGGGCCAGGAACTCCAGGGAAGCCGCCGCGCCCAGGGGGACGACGTCCTCCATCTCTTCGTTCGCCTCGCTCGTGGCGATGATCGCGGCCAGCCCGACCGCGTCGATCAGGGCGATGAGGCCGCTGGAATGCAGTGAACCGATGACGTTCGTCAGCTCCTTGGGGGCCTCCAGCGCGACCTCGGCCATGCCGTCGGCGGCCCGGAGCACCTCGATACCGGCGGTGCGGTGGGCCGGGATGGGCTCGAGCAGCGTGCGGCCAGTGCCGTCATGTCCATCGCCACAGGATCGCGGCGCGCGTTGACGGCCGGGTGACGTCCAGGACAAGGGCGGGCGTCGGTGGGAACTCGAACTCAGCTCGAGATCAGCACGAAGTCGGCCCGCACTCAGTAGGACCGCAGGCCCATGCTCCGGGCTATCCCGTTCCGCTGGATCTGGCTCGTGCCGCCGGAGATCGTGGCGACGATGGATTCGCGGTAGCGGAAGCTCATCACGCTCTCCGTCGAGAAGCCGTGCCCCGCGCAGACCTGCATGCCCAGTCGTGCGGCGGCCACGTACGTCTCCGAGCCCTTGAGCTTGGCCATCGAGCCCTCCCTGGTGCAGGGCTTGCCCTGGGCCAGCAGCCATGCCGCGCGGTACGCGAGCAGGCGGGCGGAGTCGATCTCGGTCTGCAGGTCGGCCATGGCGTGGGCGAGCGACTGGAAGTTGCCGATCGGGCGGCCGAAGGCGTGCCGGGTTCGCGCGTACTCCAGCATCTCGTCCAACGTGGCCTGGGCGGCGCCCAGATAGCCGCCACTGATGATCACCTTCTCCAGCTCGATGTTGGAGAGCATGACCTTCCAGCCCTCGTCCCGCGGGCCGACCAGATTCTCCTTCGGTACCAGGGCATCGTTGAAGAAGACCTCGTTGGTACCGAGGATGTGCCGGGCCAGGGTCGGCGTCCGCCGCACCTCGACCCCCTCGGTCGCTGGGTCGACGAGCAGCAGGCTGATACCGCCGTGCTTGGGCTCACGAGGGCCCGTACGCACGTACGTCGCGATGGTGGTGTCCGGCAGCCCGGCGCCCGTGCACCAGGCCTTCTGGCCGCGTACGAGGAAATGGTCGCCGTGGTCCTCCGCGGTGGTGCGCAGCGCCGCGGCGTCGGAGCCGCTGTCCGGTTCGCTGAGGCCGACGGCGAGCCGGTGGCGTCCGGTCATGACGCGGTCGCGGATGAAGCGGCGCTGTTCCTCGTTTCCCCAGCGGAACACGGTAATGCCCGGGATGAGTACGCCGATGTAGCACATGGCCACGTCGAAACTGGCCCGCCCGAGCTCCTCGGCGATCAGGACGAGCTCCAGCGGTCCGCCGCCGTCACCGCCTTCGTCCTCGGCGAACGGCAAAGAGAACCAGCCGAGTTCGGCCATCCCGGCGAACAACTCGGGCGGTACGACTCCGCCCTCGTCCCACTCCTTCGCCCGCTCGGCGGGGCAGACGTCCGCGACGAACTGCCGTGCCGTCGCGCGCAACAGGTCCTGCTCGTCGGTCAGCCCGAAGTCCACGGCCACTCCTAGCAGCTCCATTAAATCGCCGATTCATCTATCTAATTATTTTATGTTAGCGGATGCTGATGCCGGCGGACATGGCGCGGCTCCGAGACCAGGACCGCCCCGAGCCGGTCCCAGTACTACCCCACCCCACCTGATCGATTGATCGCTATCATGGCCGCATCGCGCGAATACGATCGCGCAAGCCGCCGCGCGCTCACGCCCGGGCCGCGCGGCCGACGCGGACGGAGCGGTGGGGACATGCGGGAGTCGGCGCAGAAGCGGCAGGACCGGATCGCGGAGGTGGTGCGGGGCCGGGGTGTCGCGCGGATCACCGATCTCGCCGACGAACTCGGCGTTTCCGTCGTCACCGTGCGCCGGGACGTCGAGGAGCTGGCGCAGCGCGGAGAAGTGCGCCGCGGGCACGGGGTGGCGCGTTCGCTGCGGCCGGTGCCCGAGGAGAGCGCAGCGGGGGGCGACGCGGTCGCCATGATCGTTTCCGAGCGCAACACCTACCTCACCGAGGCCGTGCAGGGCGCGCGGGAGGCCGCGGAGAAGGCCGGCCTGCGGCTCGCCCTGCACCTCGCCGCCGACGAGGGCGGGGCGGAGCGGGAGGCGGTGCGCCAGGCGCTGGACGCGGGGGCGCGCGGGCTACTGCTGTCGCCGCACTGGCGCACACAGGCCGAGGCCGAGGCGGACCACTCGTGGCTGTCCGCCCTGGATGTGCCCACGGTGCTGGTGGAGCGGCGTCCGGCGCGGACCAGTGCGATCTACTCGCTGGACTGCGTGCGTTCGGACCACGCGTACGGGGTGCATCTGGCGCTCGGGCACCTGGTCCGCCTCGGGCACCGGCGGATCGTACTGGCGGCGCGCGACGACAGCCCCACCGCGCGCGTGATCCGCGCCGAGTTCGCCGCGCAGACCGCCGCACGAGGGCTGGCCGAGGACTGCCGTACGATCCTCAGCTCGCGTACCGCGGGGCCGGACCCGAGCGCGTCGGACCCACGGGCGGAGGATCTGGCCGAGGTCGTGGGTGACAGCGGCGCGACGGCGGTGCTGATCCACAGCGACCGGGACGCTCTGGTGCTGGTGCAGCGGCTGCAGGCCGCGGGGATCGATGTGCCGGGACGCTGCTCGGTGGTCGCGTACAACGACGTGGTCGCCGACATGGGGCCCGTCCCGCTGACGGCGGTCGCCCCGCCCAAGGCGGAGCTCGGCCGGACCGGGATCGACCTGCTGCTGCGCCGGCTCGACGCGGCGCGCGACGGCCTGCGTCCCGGTGCCACCCGTCATCTGGAGCTGCTGCCGGGCCTGGTGATCAGGGAGTCCACGGCCGTCGCGCCCGCGTCCCCGACCGGTCCGCGGTCGAGCGGTTGAAGCAGTGGCCGGGCGGCGCGGACGGCGACCCAGCGGCCCAGCGGCCCGCCGGGAGGCTCCCCGAACACGAATGAGCGTTTGACCGTTTCAGTTTCTTCTGTTCGATGTATTGACGCTTTTTTCTGTCAGCGATCAGGATGCCCCTAACCCCAGCAAGGACGCGGGAGGGCCCATGCCTGGTCGAGGACGCCCGGCGGTACTGCTCATGATCTTCACCCTGCTGCTGGCGGGCTGCACCGCCTCCAGCGGCAGCGACACCGCCGAGAGCGGGCCGGTTCGCCTCAGCTTCTGGTCACCGCTGCGCGGCAGCCAGGAGATGGTGGACGAGTACAACCGCACCCACACCAAGATCCAGGTCGACTTCGAGCAGGTCCCTTCGGGCGACCAGGGAGGCTGGGCCAAGCTCAGCAACGCCGCGCGGGCCGGCAACGCCCCCGATGTCGCCACCATCGAGTACCCCCAGCTGCCCGGTTTCGCCATCGACGGCGTGCCCCGGGACATCACCACCCTGCTGCCCGAGTCCGTACGCCGGCGAATCATGCCGCAGGCGATGGACCTCACCACCTTCGACGAGCGCACCTACGCCGTGCCGGTCGACATCGAGCCGATGGTCTTCCTGTACCGCAAGGACCTGTTCACCGAGCACGACATCCCCGTTCCCAAGACCTGGGCCGAGTTCGAGAGTTCGGCCCGCAAGCTCAAGGAGGCCCAGCCCCGTTCCCGTATCGCCAGCCTCTTTACCACCAACGGCACGCTCTACATGGCCAGCTACTGCTGGCAGGCCGGCGCACGGTGGTACGACACCTCCGGCGAGACGTGGCGTATCTCCATGGACGACGCCCCGACCCGCAAGGTCACCGCGTACTGGCAGCGCCTGCTGGACGACGACCTGGTGCGTGTCGAGCCCGCGTCCAGCCAGCAGTGGCGAGCGCATCTGCAGAGCGGTGAGACGGCGGGCTGGCTGGCGGGCGCCTGGGCGGCGGGCTCGATGATGGCCTCCACACCGGGCGGCAAGGGCAAATGGGCCATCGCGCCCCTGCCGCAGTGGGACCCGAAGAAGCCGGTTCTCGGCACCCAGGGCGGCTCGACCTTCATGGTCACCAAGGACAGCAACCACCCTGAGGAAGCACTCGAGTTCATCTCCTGGATGGTCACCAGCGCGGACGCGCTGCGCGCCAAGCTCTCCAGCGGCATCAGCAGCGCGTATCCGTCCGTGCCCGACCTGGTGCCGGTGGCCCGCAAGGAGATGGACACCAGTTACTTCTCGGGCCAGGACATCTTCGGTCTCTTCGAGAAGGAAGCCGAGCTGATCGACCCCCGCTGGAAGTGGGGGCCGCGCATGGTGTCGACGATCAGCTCCGGCGACGACGGACTCGCGCGGGCCGGTGCGGGCAGCGGCACCGTCCTGGACGCCCTCCGCGAAGCGCAGAGCAAGACCCTGCCCGACCTGAAGAGCCTCGGCCTGTCGGTCACTACCCACTGAGGTGCGCCGTGAGCACAGTGATAACCCCAGGAAAGCGGGGCAAGCGGACGGGCACAGCACCGCCTGCCGCGAGCCCCGTCCGCACCCGCCGCGCCGGACGCCGGCAGCAGACACTCGCCACCGTCGCACTGCTCGCCCCGTTCACGGCGCTGCTCGTCGCCGTGTTCCTCGTCCCCGTCGGCTACGCCATCGGCCTCAGCTTCTTCTCCGAGGACCACGACGGCCTCGGCTTCGGCGGCGGGGAGACCGTCTTCACCGGACTGCGCAGCTATATCGCGGTGTTGAGCGACCCGAGCTTCCTCGCCGGGTTCGGCAGCGTCGCCCTCTACTGCGTGATCTTCGTCCCGGCCGTGGTCATCGGCGCCCTCGCGCTGGCCCTGCTGCTCGACTCGGGCCTGATCCGGCTGCGCCGCACCGCGCAGATGCTGCTGTACCTGCCGCACGCCGTGCCGGGCATCATCGCCGCCGTGATCTGGCTGTACCTCTACACCCCCGGCCTCAGCCCGGTCATCAAGCTCTTCGCCCAGGCCGACATCACCATCGACTTCCTCGGACTGCACACCGTGCTGCCGTCGATCGTCAACATCGCGCTGTGGAGCGGCCTCGGCTACAACATGGTGATTTTCTACGCGGCGCTGCAGGCCCTCCCGCGCGAGGTGCTGGAGGCGGCCCGTATCGACGGCGCGGGCGGTGTGCGTACGGCGCTGCTGGTCAAGGTGCCCATCATCAGGAGCTCCGTCCTCATGGTGTGCATGTTCTCCCTGATCGCCGCGCTCCAGCTGTTCACCGAGCCGATGCTGATGAACCAGGCCACGCCGATGGTCAACTCCCGCTTCACGCTGAACATGTACATCTACGACGCGGCCTTCCGCCGCAACAACTACGGACTGGCCTCCGCGGCCTCCGTCATCCTCCTCATCGTCACCTGCGCCCTGTCGTACGCGGTGACGCGCTGGGCCGGCCGCAGGGATCGGAGCGCTCGATGACCACGACCACCACCCCTGGCAGGATCGCCACGAGCAGACTCACGAGCCGTACGGTCGTCAACGCCGTCGTCCTGATCGCCACCCTCTACACCCTGCTGCCCGCCCTGTGGCTGCTCTTCGCCTCCACCAAGAACGCCGACGCCCTCTTCGGCTCGGACATCTTCTCCCTCAGCGACTTCTCCTTCGCCCAGAACCTCTCCGACCTGTTCGCCATGGACGGCGGCCTCTACGGCGAGTGGTACCTCAACAGCCTGCTGTACGCGGTCGTGGGCGCCCTCGTCGGCTCGCTGATCAGCGTCAGTGCCGGGTACGCCTTCGACAAGTACGAGTTCCGGCACAAGGAGAAGCTGTTCGGGCTCGTCCTCACCGGCGTCATGGTCCCGCAGACCGTGCTGGCCCTCCCGCTGTACCTGGTGGCCTCCGGCATCGGCCTGGTCAACACCTTCTGGGCGGTCTTCATCCCCGTCCTGTTCAACCCCTTCGGCGTCTACCTCGCCCGCATCCTCAGCAGCGGCTACGTACCCAACGAGGTGCTGGAGGCCTCCCGCGTGGACGGCGCGGGCGAACTGCAGACGTACATACGCGTCAGCCTGCGCATGCTCGGCCCCGGTTTCGTCACCGTCTTCCTCTTCCAGCTGACCGCGATCTGGAACAACTTCTTCCTGCCCATGGTGATGCTGTCCGACCAGCACCTGTATCCGCTCAGCCTCGGCCTCTACACCTGGAACAGCTCCGCCACCGTCTCCCCCGAGTACTACCCGCTCGTCGTCATCGGCTCGCTGCTCGCCGTCGTCCCGCTGATCGTCACGTTCGTCGCGCTGCAGCGTTACTGGAAGTCCGGACTGACCGCGGGAAGCGTCAAGTGACCAGCAGGGAGCGCCAGTTGCACCGTACGGAACCCCAAGTCACCGATCCCGGCCCCCGGCCCCGACCGCGCGCCGTACTGGCCATGGCGAAGAAGACCGCGGAACAGGTCCTCGACACCGATGTATGGACCCGCCTCGCCGCCCTCACCGACATCGACCCGCACCTCGTCCTGGACGACCTCACCACCCCCACCGCGCACCGCGCGCTCGCCGACGCCGAACTGCTCATCACGGGCTGGGGCTGCCCGCCCCTCGACGCGGCGGCCCTGGACGCCGCGCCCCGGCTGCGCGCGGTCGTGCACACCGCCGGCACCGTACGCCACCACATCACCCCCGCCTGCTGGGAGCGCGGCCTCGCGGTATCGTCGGCCGCCGCGGCCAACGCCGTGCCGGTCGCCGAGTACACCCTCGCCATGATCCTGCTCGCCAACAAGCGGGTCCTGGACACCGCCCGCGTCTACCGCACCGAGCGCCGCCGCGTCGACTGGAACGAACGCCATCCCGACGCGGGCAACTACCGTAAAACCGTTGGCATTTTGAGCGCCTCGATCATCGGACGCCGCGTCATCGACCTGCTCCGCCCGCACGACCTGACGGTGCTGCTCCACGACCCCTACGTCACGCCCACCGAGGCGCGTGCGCTCGGAGCGCAGCCGGTCGCGCTTCCGGAGCTGTTCGAGCAGAGCGACGTCGTCAGTGTGCATACGCCGCTGCTGCCCGAGACCCGCGGCATGGTCGGCCGCGACCTGCTGGCGCGACTGCGTACCGGCGGCACGCTGATCAACACCGCCCGCGGCGCCGTCCTCGACCAGACCGCGCTCACCCGTGAGGTGGTCTCCGGGCGGCTGAACGCGATCCTGGACGTCACCGAGCCGGAGGTGCTGCCCGCCGACTCACCGCTGTTCGACTGCCCCAACGTCCTGGTCACCCCGCACATCGCCGGTTCGAAGGGCGGCGAGCTGCGCCGCCTCGCCGATCTGGCGCTGGCCGAGGTCGAGTCGTACGCCCTCGGCCGCCCGTTCGCCCATCCCGTACGGCCCGAACATCTGGCCCGGCTCGCCTGAGCGCGTCCGCCGGAGCCGGAAATGAACAGGAGACGTGGCTGGAGTGTCAGAGCATCCGCTGCCCGCCGAAGACCGCACCCTGAGCCCCTACACCGGGTACACCCGCGCCCACTGGGAGGCCACCGCCGACCGGCTGCTCGCGGCCGTCCTCCGCTACGCCACCCCCGGCCAGGCCCTGATCGACCTGCCGGGCCCGCCCTCGAAGTCGGGGGTGCGCTCGGACGGTCTTGAAGGTTTCGCCCGTACGTTCCTGCTGGCGGCGTTCCGTACCGCCGGAGCGTCCGGCAAGGACCCGCACGGCTTCCTGGAGCGCTACACGGCCGGGCTCGCGCGCGGCACCCGCACGCCCGGCCGCGGTGACTTGGAGTCCTGGCCGGTGATCGGCCACCACGGCATCCACGGCCAGCCCATGGTGGAGTCCGCGTCCGTGGCGCTGGCCCTGCGGCTGACCGCGCCGTGGACCTGGGATGCGCTGCCCGCCGACGACCAGGACCGCGTCGAGGAGTGGCTGCGCGGCGCGCTGCGGCACACGCCCGCTCCCAACAACTGGTACCTGTTCCCGCTGACCGTCGCGGGCTTCCTGGAGTCCGCCGGGCGGGGCGACGCCGAGACGCGCGGCGCGATCGAGCGCGGGCTCGGTCTGCTGGAGGGCTGGTACCAGGGGCAGGGCTGGTACTCCGACGGCGACGGCCGGGCCTTCGACCACTACAACGGCTGGGCCCTGCACATGTACCCGCTCCTCCACGCACACCTCGCCGGCGACCAGGCGCTGCTCGACCAACTCGGCCCGCGACTACGGGAGTTCCTCGACGGCTTCGCCCTGCTCTTCGACGCGAACGGCGCCCCCATCCACCACGGCCGCTCCCTGACGTACCGCTTCGCGGCGGTCGCCGCCGTGGCCCTCGGCGCCCTCACCGGCGTGACGCCACTGGCCCCCGGCGCCACCCGCCGCATCCTCAGCGGCGCGCTGCGCCACTTCCTCGACCGCGGCGCACTCACCGACGACGGCATCCTCAGCCTCGGCTGGTACGGGCCGCACGAGGCGACGCTCCAGCGCTATTCGGGGCCCGGTTCCCCGTACTGGGCGTCCAAAGGCTTCTTGGGATTGCTCCTCCCGCCGGAGGACCCGGTATGGACGGCCACCGAGGAGAAAGCCCCCTCCGAGGGCCCCGACCGCGCACTGGCCCTGCCCTCCCCCGGACTGCTCATCCAGACCACGGGCCGGGACGGTCTCGTACGCCTCCACAACCACGGCAGCTACAAACTCCTCTCGGGGGAGCCGGAGCGGGCCCCCGGCAACCCGCTCTACGCCCGCCTCGCGTACTCCACCCGCACCGGCCCGACCAGTGCCGCCAACACCCCCGACAACCACATAGCGCTCCAGGTACGCGGCTCCCGCAGCGCCCGTATCCGCATCAACCCCCTTGCCGCAGGCCCGAATTGGCTCGCCTCCTGGCACCGGCCGGTCTTCCCCGAGGACGGCCCGGTCCTGCCCTCGGTCCGGATCGAGAGCCTGACGCTGGCGCGCGGCAACCTCGAACTGCGCGTCCACCGCACCGTCGGCGTACCGGCCGGGACACCGATCCACCACAGCGGCTGGGCCGTCGCCCTGTCACCGGAGGCCGCCGCCGAAGCGGAGACCCAGCAGGCCGCGGAGCTACGTCTCGCCGGACCGGAGGTGACCAGTCAACTGCTCGGCCTGCACGGCTGGCAGACGCAGCGCACCGTCCGCGCCCCACAGGGCACGGCGTACGGCCAATGGGCCCTGGTCCCCGAACTCACTGGAAGGGTCGGCGGGGACCCGGCGGACACGGTGTTCGCCGCGCTCGCCTCCCTCACCGGCGAAGGCGACGCTGCACCGCTCGCCGGGCAGGCCACCGCCGAGGTGAACGGCCTGACCGTCACCGTGAGTTGGGCCGAAGGGACCCGTACGGTCGTGGACTTCGGCGACGGCGTGCTCACGCTCCCCACGGTCACCGAGTTGCCGGCGTGACGCCAGGCCGCATTTCGTCATCGGTGCTCCGTGTCACTGACGGTTGGGGGCAAGCACGGGTTCGGGCGAGGTTGGGACAGCCGCGACCTCCGTGCCGAAGCGGGGCAGTCGGCGGTCGAGAGGACCGGGCAGCCACCAGGCCGCGCGGCCCAGCAACGCCATGGCCGCGGGTACGAGCACCATCCGGACGAGCGTGGCGTCGAGCACGACGGCCGTCGCCAGCCCCAGGCCCATCATCTTGACGAGCGGTGAGGGGTTCACGACGAAGCTGAGGAAGACCACCGTCATGATCAGCGCGGCGGAGGTGATGACGCGACCTGTGACCGCCATGCCGCGGGCCACCGACTCCTTGGGGTCACCCGTGGCGTCGTACTCCTCTCGGACGCGCGAGAGCAGGAACACCTCGTAGTCCATGGACAGGCCGAAGAGAACGGCGAAGAAGATCGTCGGCATGGGTGAGGCGATCGGCAGGGTTTCGTCGAGGTTGAACAGCTCCCCGAGCCAGCCCCATTGGAAGACGGCCACGACGACGCCGTACGCGCCGCCGATGGACAGCAGGTTCATCACGGCGGCCTTCAGCGGTACCACGATGGAGCGGAACACCAGCATCAGCAGCAGGAACGACACCATGATGATCGCGGCAATGAACACCGGGAGTGTGTCGGCGAGTTGGCGGGTGAGGTCGTCGGTCATGGCGGTCAGGCCGGACACGGCGACGTTGTCGGGGACGACGTCGCGGATGCGTTCGAGGGTGTCGGAGGTCGCGGCGTCCGCGGGGGCGGTGGTGGGGAGCGTGGGCAGGACGACGGTGTCCCCCGCCGCGGAGATCTGGGGCTCGCCGACCGACGCGATGCCGGGGTCGTCGGCGAGGCGGCGGGACAGCCCGGGGATGCCCTCGGCGTCCACGCCGGGACTGCGCAGGTCGGCGACGATCAGCAGCGGGGCGTTGAAACCGGGGCCGAAGCCCTCCGCCAGCAGGTCGTAGGCGCGGCGGTGGGTCGTGCTGGTGGCGTCGTTGCCCGCGTCGGGGAAGCCCGTCTCCATACGCAGCGCCGGGAGCGCCAGTGCCAACAGCGCCGCGGACGCGGCGAGCAGGTACGGCCACGGCCGGCCGGAGACGCGGTGGGCGAACCGCCACCATGCCGTGTTCTCGGGGTTCTTGAGGTTCTCTGGGGTGTCGGGGTTGTCGGGGTTCTTCACCCGGCGCGTACGGAAGCTCCGGCGCCGGCCCTTGTGGATGCGGTCCCCCAGCAGGGACAGCAGTGCGGGCAGCAGCGTCAGGGCGGTCGCCACGGCGAACAGCACGACCAGTGAGGTGCTCAGACCGATCGAGGTCAGAAAGCCCAGGCCGGTCAATGCGAGCGCGGTCATCGCCACGACGACGGTGCCGCCGGCGAACAGGACCGCCGCGCCCGACGAACCCATGGCGTTCGAGAGCGCGTTGGAGTTGTCCTGGCCGGCGGCGCGGTTCTCGCGGTAGCGGGCCATGATGAACAGGGCGTAGTCGATGCCGACGCCCAGGCCGATCATCGCGCCGATCGTGGGGGCGGCGGTGGAGACGTCCATCGCATGGGCCAGCAGCGTGATGCCGCCCAGTCCGGCGGCGACGGCGACGAGGGCGAGCGCGATCGGGACCAGCGCGGACACGATCGTGCCGAACGCGACCACCAGGATGACCAGGGCGGCCAGCAGACCCGCCGCCTCCGCGCCCGAAGTCGGCGTCTCGGCGTTGATGAAGACGGTGTCGCCGCCGAGTTCGGCGACGACACCGTCGCCGCGTACGGGTTCGATCGCGCCGCCCAGGGCATCGATCTGCTCGGGACTCACCTCCATCGTCGGTACGTCGAAGGTGACTTGGGCGTAGCCGATCCGTCCGTCGGGCGAGACCGTGCCGGCGGTGAAGGGATCGGTGACCGTAGTGATGTGCTCGACCTCGGCGATCCGGGCGACCGCCGCCTCAATGGCGGGCCGGTGGCGATCGATCCGCTCCCCTTCCGGCGCGGCGAACACCGCCATGGCGTTGCCGCCGGACGCTTCGGGGAAGCGCTCTTCGAGGAGTTCCATCGCCTCCTCGCTCTGGCTGCCGGGAGCGACGAGGTCGTCGACGAACGAGCCACCGGCCAGGCCGGCCAGAGGCAGCACGAGGACCAGGGCGGCCAGCCAGGAGGCGATGGTCACCCATGGCCGGCGGGCACTCGCGTCGCCGATGCGGCGCGTGACGTGGTTCATGGTGGTGCTCCTGAGGGACGGGTGCCGGCTGACGGCACGTGTCGGCTGAGCTCCGGTGGTTGGGTCGCCGACCGGCGACAACTGCCGGGCGGGCTTCCGTGGTTGGACTGCCGACAGGTCACAACTGCCGACTGGAGTCCCGTGGTTGGGTTAGCCGACCGGCATCAACTGCCGGACGGGCTCCGGTGGTTGGCTGCCGACCGGCCACACCTGATCGGCGTTCGGCGGCAGCAGGAGTGAGCAGTCCCATCCTGGGAGACGGCAGCGGTGCCGTCTCCCGCCGCACGGCGGGTTCGGTTCTCCGGCGCGCGGCGGGGAGAACCGTGCGGCGCCTCCTGCCGGCGGCGGAGACCGTATCCGTCCCCAGGCGGGTGACGGTGCCTGCGAGCCGGATTTACGATGACGTGCCCGGTGCGTCCCGATGACCTGCACCGTCCCACCAGGGCACCGGACGCCTCTTGTTGGAGCGACGATGGACCGCAGGGCGCCGCATGCCGAGATGCCGGGCCGGAGCGTGCCGCGCAGGTTCCGCGGCCCGTTCACGCGCTGGCCGCGCGGCGCGGACGCCGTCCTCGCGGTGGCGCTGTTCCTGTGGGTGGCGCTCCTCGAGGAGGCCGCGGGAGATTCGATGGCCGTCCGCCCGGCCACCGGCATCTTCCACCCCGCCCTGCTGCTCTGCGCGGTGGCCGGTGCGGCGATCTACGTCCGCCGTACGCGGCCGGTCGCGGTCGCGTACGTGGTGCTGGCCATGTGGGCGCCGACGCTGGGAAGCAGCTATTCCACGCTGGGCCTCCTGGTGATCGTCGCGCTGTACAGCGTCGGGCGGCACGCCGACGACCAGCGGTGGGGCCCGCTCGCCGTCGTCGCGGCCGTCGCCGGCCTCGTCATCGACGGCCTTCTCCTCGACACTCCCTCGGGGGACCTCTTCGGCGTCCTCGTCATGTCCGGCGCCTGGTATCTCGGCCGGCGCCTGCGGCTGCGTGCCTGGCGGGCCGCCCGGCTCGTCCAGGAGCGGGCCGCCGAGGCGCGGCGGATCGTGGCCGAGGAGCGCACCCACATCGCCCGTGAGCTGCACGACGTGGTCGCCCACCGGGTGAGCATGATGACGGTGCAGGCCGGCGCGGCCCGGATGGTGGCCGCCGAGGATCCGCAGGGCGCCCTGGAGGCGATGGCGGCGGTGGAGGAGGCGGGACGCCAGGCGCTGGACGAACTACGGCACCTGCTGGGAGTGTTGCGGCCGGACTCCGAGCGCGACGGTCTGGGGCCCCAGCCGGGTCTGGCCGATCTGCCCCGCCTCGTGGCCGAGGTCCGCGAGGCGGGCCTTGACGTCTCGGTCACCAACGGCATCCGGGACCCTCTTCCGGCCCGCGTCGACCTCTCGGCGTACCGCATCGTCCAGGAGGCCCTGACCAACGTGCTCAAACACAGCGGACCACGCACCCACACCCACGTGCATCTGCGCGACGAAGGCGACGGCCTCACCATCGAGGTGCTCGACGACGGTCACGGCGCCGCCGTCCAGACTGTGCCGACCGCACACAAGGGGCCGCCCGGCCACGGCATCGTCGGCATGCGGGAAAGAGCCCATCTGCTCGGCGGAAGCCTCGACGCCCAGCCGCGTCCTGGCGGCGGATTCCGGCTCACCGCCCGTCTGCCCGTCAAGGGGGAGCCCACGTGAGCATCCGCGTCGTCGTGGCCGACGACCAGGCGCTGGTACGGCGGGGCTTCACCATGATTCTCCGGGTCCATCACGACATCGAGGTCGTGGCCGAGGCGGGCACCGGCCTCGAGGCGCTCGAGGCGGCACGCCGGCACCGCCCGGACGTGATCCTCATGGACATCCGCATGCCCGAGATGGACGGCCTGGAAGCGACCTCCCGGATCCTTCAGGAGGCCGACTGGGGCCCCCGCGTACTGATCCTGACCACGTTCGACCCGGACGAGTACGTCTACGAGGCGCTGCGCGCCGGCGCCAGTGCCTTCGTACTCAAGGACATTCCCCCCGAACAACTGGCCACCGCCGTACGCACCGTGGCCGAAGGCGGAACGCTGCTGGCCCCCTCGATCACCCGACGCTTCATCGACCGATTCACACAGCGCCGTACCGTCAACACCGCCGTCGCAGCCCGCCTGGAACGGCTCACCGGCCGCGAACGCGAGATCATGACCGCCGTCGCCCGGGGCGCGAGCAACGCGGAGATCGCCGAGCAGCTCGTCATCGGTGCCGCCACCGTCAAGTCACATGTGTCGAGCATCCTCACCAAGCTCGGGCTGCGTGACCGCATCCAGATCGTGATCTGCGCCTACGAAAGCGGCCTCATCGAAGCGGGCGACCACGATGTCGGCCACTGAGCTACGGCCCTGTTCTGGCGGCTGGTCGTAGGCGCTCAACAGGCGCTCGATGCACTGCTTGTCAAGAGCTCGTCTTCTCCTGTCGGCGAGGCTGATGACCCGCCCCAGCATCGCGGCCAGTAGGACCCGATACCCCGGAACCGGCGGCTCGCGGCGAAGAACCGCAGCCGCAGGTTCTCCGGGGACATCTCCTCGTAGAACCCCTGCACCTGCTCGTGATCGGCCCTCACCAGCGGGCAGATGCACACGGTGGTGCCGTCCGGGAGTAGGGCGTGAACCGTGGGCCGATTGAGCGCATCGTCCGTCATCGGGAACCATGTGGCGAAGGCTAGCCAGCGCGATGGCCGGTTTGCTCGTGCTGTTCGTCGGCAGCCTTGCCTTCAACGCGGCGTCCGGCCAGGGCCACTCGACTTTGTGCGGGCCCACCCGTGGGTGGTGCTCCTCATCCTGATGCCCCTGGCATTGAGTCGGGCTGGGGCAGGCGCCGCGCCGCGCCGCGACCGTGGCGTACCGGCTGCCGCCGCGCAACACCAACTTCACCGGCCGCGACGCCACGCTGCGGGGGTTGCGGCAGTGCCTCACCTCGGCGAACGACGTCGCGATGCTGGTCGTGCACGGGCTGTGGGCGTCGGCAAGACCCAGCTCGCGGTCGGTCGCTGCGGCGGCGCGGCTGGCTGTCCAACACCGCCTTCACCACACCAGAGCACCTGGCCCAGACCTTTACGGCGTGAATACGATCCGGCACCGCCCCGCCCTGATCGACGACTACTTCGTCAGAACCGGGCTGTCACTGAGCGTTTCCAACCTCAGTTTGAGCAGGTCAGGCGCAGGGTGATCGATGAGTCGCCGCTGCCGTCGGCCGCACGGTGCCTCGGGACAGCGGCGAAGCACAGGCGTTGTGGCAGACGGAAGTGCTAAGCGTGCATCGGACCTGGCGCTACAAGTAGCCGCTGGAGCCGACTAGATGTTGATGCCGAGACCGCGGGCGCCTGCGATCGTCCATCTGTTGATGAAGGAGGGCGGGTCGGCCACCTTCTCGGCCTGGAGCAGGTAGGTGACGGGCGAGTCGGACCGGATGCGGTCGCGTTCTTTGGCCGTGACGTGGTGGAGCCCGACCAGGCCGAAGCCGATCGATGCGGCGGTGACGGCCGGCCACTGCGCTGCCGCGCCGCCGATGGCTCCCAAGGCGGGCAGTTGCGTCTGCAGGTTCATCAACCCGAGTCCCGTGCCGAGCTTGAGTCCTTTGATCGCGGCCTTGAGGTCGTTGAGTGGCTGTTCGAAGTGCGTCCGGCGGATATGCGCCACGTGGAGGGCGACGATCTGCGGACCCTGTTCTTCCAGGAGGGAGCTGGTCAGCTCGGCGGCGGCCGCGTCGAGGGCGTCGACGAAGCGGTCGAACTCGGGTTGGTAGTCGGTGCGCAGCTTGATGATGATGTCGACGGGTACGTCCGCGATACCCTCGGGCAGCGGGAGCTGTGCGGTCAGCATTCCGACCACGGATACCGGGCTTGAGTCGTGCGGGTGGTGATCGAAGAGCTCAGCGAAGATCCGCGCCTCATCCCAGTCGTGCACCTGCTGTTGGGAGGCGGGGTTGTCGGTGATCGGCGTCAGCCCGTGCTGCCGGGCCAGCTCCTCCGTCAAAGCCAACTTGTAGACCCAGGCGAGCTTCGGGTCCACCGACATCCAGTCGTACTCCTCGTCGCCGGACAGGAGGGTGGGGCGGTGGGTGTTCAGGCCCAGCTGGGAGTCGAGCAGCACCTGGCGCAGGGCAGGAGCGAACTCATCCCAGTGCACTTCGACCAGGGACGTCCGCTCGTCACGCGGCCGCCAGATCTCCCCCGGGAGACCGTAACGGTTCACCGCTCGCCACTCCGGATCGCTCGGGTCGCTCTCGTCGATGTCCTCGGGGGACACGCCAAGGTAGCGGTGCAGCTCGGCGTGGTGCTCGCGGATGACGTTGATGAAGTGCGGGGCGACCGCTTCGGCCGCCGGGCCCGGAGGCAGCTGCTGGATGAAGTCGAGTCCGTCCGCGAGAGCGCGGACGGTGTCGGAGTCGTGGACCGGATACTCGGCCGCGGCGACGCGCGCCAGCGCCGGCCAGTACAGCGCGGTGGCCTTGACCCAAGCGGCGTCCCGGATATGAACGTACGGAAAGTACAGGCCGATACGCGGTGCCACCGCTCCCCCTTGGGCGTCTGCTGCGGGATCTCCGGCACCGACCGTACTCAGGATCTCTTTCCCGGACACGGCGATCCCACATCTCGGAGTCAGCCGGCGTAGCGATGTCGCCTGACCAACATGAGCCGGCATCTCGCGGCGCAGCTGCGCGGTCCTCGGGATGCGCCGGTTGCGGGCCTTCGCCAGTCCCTGTTCCACGGCTAGCGGGCTACGGAGAAACGCGGCCGGCATGTCAGTGGTCCGTGCGAAACTCGTGCGAGCGTTGAAGTCACCCAGCCACCTGGACCTCGAAACTCTCCTGTCTCAAGCGGATTATCACGACATTGAGCGTTTACCAACCTCAGTTTGAGCAGGTCAGGTGCAAGGTGAGGATGGCCTGGACGAGGCTGGTGATACGGGTGGTGGAGCAGCGCAGCCTGCGCAGGAGCCGCCAGGTCTTGAGGGTGGCCATGGCCTGTTCGACGAGTGCGCGGATCCTCGCGTGTGAGCGGTTGGCGGCCTGCTGACCTGCAGACAGTTTCTCCCAGCGCCCCCAGAAGGGAACGCGTATGGTGCCGCTGGCGCCCCGGTAGCTTGGCGGCCCAGCACACCACGCCAGCTTCCGCCAGTGCGTCGATGACACCGTGGGTCCGCGCGGCGTTGAGGTCGTGGACGGCTCCGGGCAGCGCGGGCGATGCCCACAGCAGCCGTCCCACCGGATCGGTGAGGACTTGCACGTTCATCCCGTGTTTCCCGGAGTAGAAGGGCCGGTCGGCGGCGATCCGGTCGATCGGGAGCAGGGTGCTGTCCAGCATCACGAATGCTTTGGTGGAGGCGGTCTTCATCGCCTCGGAGAGGCTCGGCGCGAGGGCGGCCAGAACGTCGACGGCCTCGGCCATGTACCGGAAGGCGGTGGTGCGGACGCCGAACCCGGCGGCGAGCTGGGCGTAGGTGTGACCGGAGCACGGGTGCGCGAGAGCGAGCAGGGCCTGGCGGCCCGCGCTCACACAGCGCCAGCGCGTCCCGCGCTCGCGGCGCCGGGCCCGCAGCCGGGCGGTAAGGAAGCGCAGGGTGGAGCTGGACACGTCGATGCCGGACGGGTAGACAAGCACACTAAGCCCCTGGTGGAGAAGGTTCTCTTGGTCGAAAACCCATCTACCAGGGGTTTCACCTGCCTGTCAGCCCAACTACCCATCTGGCTTGGCAGGTTGGAAAAAGAGTTCACTCACGCCGACGACAACCCGACTTCAACCTCAACGAATTCACTGGGCGGTCGATTCGGCCTTGTCCAGATTGAACGTTTGAGGGCCGAGTGCCCGGAGAGCACCTAGTATCGCCCTGATCCTAGGTACTTCATGCGTGCGGTAAATGCCTGTTCCTCCAAGGTGTGCCAACACCGTAAAGAAGCCTTCGGCGGTGCGGAACTCATCCTCGAAGAGACTGAAAGCATGCGGCAAGGCGTGGCAGATTGGAAGACCTATGCGTCGCAACCGGAATGTATTGAGGAGGGCCCTGGCCTGATAATGAGTGCGAACATTGGCGGGTACAGATCTCTCATGGGAGAAGCCGATTCCAGGGTCAATGACGATTCGATCGACTCCCACCGAGCGAGCGTGATCCACGCGCCTATCAAAGTAGTCAAGCATCCCAGGAATGGGGTCTTCGTCGATACCCTTTGCGCTGACGTCCCGAGAGTTCTCCCCTTCGACATAACACAGAATAATCGTGGCCTGATGTTCGGCTACCATGGGAAATATGTCACCATCTGACGCCAACCCACCGGAGTAATTCAAGACGAGCGCCCCAGCTTCCAGACACGATCGGGCAACTGCAGGCTCGTAGGTCTCGATCGAAACGACGATGCCTTGCGAAGCAAGTTCCTCCACGACTGGCACCAAGGCGGAGATCTGCTCGCGTATGGTGACCTGCACAGTACGGGGATTGCTGGACTCAGCGCCTATATCGACGATATCGGCTCCTTGCGCCGCGAGAATGCGCCCTTTTCGGATAGCGGAATGAGTTGAGGTCGCGATGCTCTCTCGATAGGTCGAGTCCTGAGAAAGATTGACACATCCCATGATGGCAGGGGTGGCGTCGACATCGATTTTCCGATTCCCCACGCGAAGCAGGTCGACTGGTAAGGAGAGGTCACTCTCAAACCGCCGCGCTAAATCTACCAAATCAGTCAGGGAAATCATCCGAACTCACTCTCAATAGGATACAGATCATGAGCCACTGCAAATACCTGTCCGGTGGACATATAGATCGCTTCGAGTCAATCCACTGCATTCCGTCTCGGCAAGCCATGCAACATTCCTATGTCGGCAGGATGAGCCAGCCGTCAGGCATGATGCGTGCTCATCACTCGCGTACGGCGTCGGGGTGCGGTCGTGGATGGCGGCGTTGTTGGTTCATTCGGCGAGGGGGGTGAGGTTACTCGCAAGGCTGCGAAGGGCTGCGAGAGGCGCGGGGCTGCCGGTGCGGGCCGAGTGAAAACATCTTCGCCACTTGGCCCACGGACGGAAATTGGTGGGTCCGACCAGAGAACTGCGCGCTGGTCGAGCATGCATCAGGGATGGATCCGGCGTCAAGAATCCACCGCACCAAATTAGTTCGGCACATGCAATATCTTCCCCCAAGATGCAACAATTCGTTAAGGGGATCACAGGTCCCGGCCCTGGACTAATGGTGCCGCAAATCCGATTAGTGTCTTCTTACTCTGAATTGCACTACTTCGAGTTGCTATTGACGAGTCTCTTCACACTGGTCTGGACGAGTCAGAGCTGGCGAGGATCTCGTCTGCGGTAGCGGTCCAGGCGAGGGTTTTCGCGTTTTCGCACTAAAAGTTTGATGTAGCCACCGATCTGTTTGACCAGGACGTTGTCGCTTACCACGTTCCCCGGTAGATGTATTGCCGGGCGATGATCCCAAATCAGATCCTGCATCGCCTCAATGGCTGAAGCAGCCTGACGAGCCCCACACCTCATTCTGAAACGATCAGTAAGGGCCGTGCCACACTGCACGGCATGCGACGCCTTTTCCCTGTGACCGAAAAGACAGCGACCCGGCCGGTGGGCGACGCCTCCGGCGAGACTTCTGGGACTACGGGGGGTGGGGCCCCCGGGATGGGGG
>NZ_JAAKZX010000179.1 GCF_011045025.1 Streptomyces ureilyticus | reverse complement strand
CCCTCCGCCGCCCCCGGAACGCCCACCATGGACCGGCCGTTCGCCGGATCTCCGGCCGAGCGGTACGCCGACGGGGAAGCCGGAATCGTGCTGCCGGAGGCGAAGCCGGTCGGCTCGTTCAGCAAGGACCAGGTGGGCCGGGCCCTGGAGCAGACCAAGGCCCTGCTCGTCGACGCGAACATCGACCGTAAGACCCTGCTCGGCGGCACCCCCGAGACCGTGCTCGGCACCCTCGACCCGAAGCAGCCCCAGATGCTCTCCGACGTGCGGTCCTGGCTGCGCAAGCCGGACAAGCAGAACGATCCCCTGCTGATGTTCAGCCGGTTCGACAAGAACGAGGTGCGGCTCGTCGGCGATGTGGTCAAGACCCGTGGACGTATGAGCTTCGAACGGGACGAGAAGGGGTCGGTCGTCATCCGCGCCGACTACACCTTCGTCTACGCGCTGGCCCCGGCCGACCCGGACTCCACGGAGGTGGCCCGCGTCATCGCGCGCCGCGTCCTCGAGACGGGGCTGGCCGATCCGACGCGCTTCCGGCTCACCCCGGGCAAACTGGTGATCGTCCGCTACGACTCGGATCGCGCCAACATCGGCTGCGGCATCTACGACGGCTACATGCACCCGCGGTTCGACTCGGCCCCCACCAAGGGGACGACGAATCCGACAGGGCCCAAGGTCGACCCGTACGACCGCAGCCGAGACATCCAGAACTCCGGTACGGAGACCTGCGACACCGTCTCGCGGACCTGACGGGGAAGCGCAGGGCTTCGGGCATGCGAAGGGCCCCGCGGCGGGGGGATCCGCGGGGCCCTTCCCGGTCAGCACCGACGTCAGGGCAGCGCCGGTGCCTGAGGAGCGGCGCCGGGGGAAGCGCCGCTGGTTCGGTGGTGGTGCGGGTGTCCGCCGGTCTGCGCCCCGGAACACTTGGCGAGCGCCAGTGGGGTAGACCTTTGGCAGTCGAGCGAGACATTGCGGTTGTCTGCGCTGGGACTCGGGTGGGCTGTTCGATTTGTGGCTGCTCTACGCATCGTGCTCGATGGGCGGAGGCCTCCGCAACCGCTTCGACCGCCCTCACACAGATTCGGCCGGTCGGCTCCGGGCGTCCCCGGAGCCGGCCTTCTCTGGTCGTGGCCGGGCTGCTGTCCCCTGCAGTCCGGTCACGTCTACTGGAGCGAGGTCCCACGACGCACGTCCGTACGCCTCATCGCTCCAGCGGAGCCACGCGTGGTTTCTTCGGGCCGCCCCTGGCTGGCACGGACACCGACACCAACGAAGCGCGCCGCGACACGGTCACGCGTCTCACGGGAACGGGTCATGGGTACGTGCGTACACGGAACTCAGATACGGGGACCCCGGGGGCGGGGCCTCAGATGCGGCCCCGGCACAGCTCCAGCAACGTCATCGCCAGCGACGTACCGGGCTTGCCCAGCGCCTCCCTGTAGTGGCCGAGGACCTCCATCTCCCGCGACAGGTTCACCCGTCGCCCGCCGGACGCGATCCGCTCCTCCTGGATCACGGCCGACACGGCCATGCGTTCCTGTACGAGACCGATGATCCGGTCGTCGATCGCGTCGATACGCTCGCGCGCACCGCTGATCACGCCGGCCGCCTCGTCGGTACGGGCACCGGTCTTGTCGAGTACGTCACTCATGTCGGGCTCCTCTTCTTCGAGCGACGTCCTGGACCGGCAAGCCCCGGAAACGTCAAGCGCCCCGGACCTTGTCGGCCCGGGGCGCCTGGTAAGTCGCTTGTCAGTAGCTCAAGCAGCACGACCATGGCAGCCGGTGGGCCGGTTGCCATAGGTAAAGACGAAGGTCGGGTGCGTGAGCATGGGGGGAGTATGGACCGGGCGGCAGCGGTGGGCCAAGCGGTTCCGGATGCTGAGATGGCTGGGCTTCTCAGCCAGGTCCGGCATCAAGCAGCCCGTCTGGGGGCACCTCCCAGCGGTAGCTGGGGGAGTTTGAGGACGAGGCCGTTCAGGCCGATACGGGGGTCCGGGGGCGGAGCCCCAGTGACGGCGCCACCACCACCGAGCTCCCCGCTAAACTCGGCCACACAAGCCCTGCTCAACCGCCGGAAGGCAACCCGTGTCATCAGCGACCCCAGCCGTCCCCGACACCGTCCTGGTCGTCGACTTCGGTGCGCAGTATGCCCAGCTCATCGCCCGACGGGTCCGCGAGGCCCGGGTCTACAGCGAGATCGTGCCGAGCACCATGCCGGTCCCCGACATGCTCGCCAAGAACCCGGCGGCGATCATCCTCTCCGGCGGCCCCTCCTCGGTGTACGCGGAGGGCGCCCCCCGCCTGGACCGCGAGCTCTTCGAAGCCGGCGTCCCCGTCTTCGGCATGTGCTACGGCTTCCAGCTGATGGCGACGACCCTCGGCGGCACGGTCGACAACACGGGCGCCCGCGAGTACGGCCGTACGCCCCTGCACGTCTCCAAGTCGGGCTCCACCCTCTTCGAGGGCACCCCCGACGAGCAGTCGGTGTGGATGTCCCACGGCGACGCGTGCAGCGCCGCACCCGAGGGCTTCGCCGTCACCGCCTCCACGGACGTCGTCCCGGTCGCCGCCTTCGAGAACGACGAGAAGAAGCTGTACGGCGTTCAGTACCACCCGGAGGTCATGCACACCACGCACGGCCAGCAGGTGCTCGAGCACTTCCTGTACCGGGGCGCGGGACTCACCCCCTCCTGGACGACCGGCAGTGTCATCGAGGAGCAGGTCGCGGCCATCCGCGAGCAGGTCGGCACGAAGCGCGCCATCTGCGGGCTCTCCGGCGGCGTGGACTCCGCCGTCGCCGCCGCCCTCGTACAGAAGGCCATCGGCTCGCAGCTGACCTGCGTGTACGTCGACCACGGTCTGATGCGCAAGGGCGAGACCGAGCAGGTCGAGAAGGACTTCGTCGCGGCCACCGGTGTGCAGCTGAAGGTCGTCGACGCCGAGGAGCGCTTCCTCAAGGCGCTCGCCGGGGTCAGCGACCCCGAGGAGAAGCGGAAGATCATCGGACGCGAGTTCATCCGGGTCTTCGAGCAGGCGCAGGCCGAGATCATCGCGGACGCGGGCCCCGAGGTCGCCTTCCTCGTGCAGGGCACCCTCTACCCGGACGTGGTCGAGTCCGGTGGCGGTACCGGCACGGCCAACATCAAGTCCCACCACAACGTGGGCGGGCTGCCGGAGGACCTCGAGTTCCAGCTGATCGAGCCGCTGCGCAAGCTCTTCAAGGACGAGGTCAGGATGGTGGGCCAGGAGCTGGGCCTGCCGGACGAGATCGTGCAGCGCCAGCCGTTCCCCGGCCCCGGCCTCGGCATCCGTATCGTCGGCGAGGTCACCAAGGAGCGCCTCGACCTGCTCCGCGAGGCCGACGCCGTCGCCCGCGAGGAGCTGACCGCGGCCGGACTCGACCGCGATATCTGGCAGTGCCCGGTCGTGCTGCTCGCGGACGTGCGCAGCGTCGGCGTCCAGGGCGACGGCCGGACGTACGGCCATCCGATCGTGCTCCGCCCGGTGTCGAGCGAGGACGCCATGACCGCCGACTGGTCGCGACTGCCGTACGACGTCCTCGCGAAGATCTCGACCCGGATCACGAACGAGGTCGCGGACGTCAACCGCGTCGTCCTCGACGTGACGAGCAAGCCGCCCGGCACGATCGAGTGGGAGTGACGCTCCGGAGCCGGCAACTCACTCGCGCTTGACAGAGCGCAGGGGTTGGCCGGGCTTCCAGAACTGCACGACCAGGTACGCGTTGTTCTCGACGTAGGTCCGTACGACCTCTGTCAGCTCGGTGCGGAAGAGGTGGAACCCCGTCGGCGGTTCCGCCTCTTCCGCCTTTTCCGTCTTCCCCGTGTACAGCGCGTACGTCTCGGGATCGGTGACCTCGACCGCCCGTCCCGAGATCCGTATGTCGCCGCCTCCCATCTCCGTCCCGGCCCCCGCGTTCGCCTGGAGCGCGAAGCGCGGATCGCGGCGCAGGTCCAGTGCCTTGAGCGAGCCCGGCATCATGCCGAGCCACAACTCGCCGTTCTTGAACTGGACTTCAAGCCCCGAGGTGCGGGGCGAACCGTCCTTGCGGAGGGTCGCGAGGACGTGGTGGGTGAAGGCGCCGAAGCGTTCCTCGGTCAGCTTGGCGAGGTCGGGTTCGGCGGCGGTGAAGGCTGCCCAGTTCGGTTTCTGGCTCGGGTTCGGTTTCGGCGTCATACGACGAGTCTGACGCCGAAACCCGACACCTTCTGTCGCTATTGGGGAGCGGTCCTGTCGCTGCTGGAGAGCGGCCCGTCGCTATTGAAGAACGGTCGCCGAGGAGCGGTGCGCAGCGGTTGAGGCGTGGTGTGCAGCGGCTGAGGCGTGGTGTGCCTCAGAGCAGCCCGTGCGCCCTGAGGCGCCGCTCCAGCCGGTCCTTGCGTCCGAGTTCCAGGCGCAGGAAGACCGCGAACACCAGGCCCATCGCGGCGCCGGCGCAGAGCGATGCCCTCCATCCCACGGGGATCAGCAGCAGCGTCATCAGGGCCGCGCTGGCGGTCATGAAGCCGGCCTTGCGGCCCCAGTCGGGGTCGTCGTCCATGGCGTCGAACTCGATCCGGGCCCTGATCAGCCCGACCGCGGGTGCCGCGTCCGGAAGGGGCTTGAGGGTGCCGGGGCGCATGCCCGGCGTGCGGCCGGCCGCCAGCCGGCTGAGCGCGGCGGTGCTCCGCTCGCGTGCCTCGGGGCGGTTGTCCCGGATCAGGCGGACCTGGAGCGTCTGGCCGTTCCTGGTCGTCTCCCCGTACCGGAATCCGTACTGGACGGCGACATAGGTGAGCGCGGCCAGTCTGCGCGGTGAGCCGCCGAGGTCGTTCAGTACGACGACGTCCCGGGTCGCGATCTGCCGGAGCATGTCGGCGACCCGGCGTTCGGTTCTGTTCATGCCTCCCCTCATCTTGTTCGCCTTTCCTGATGGCCCGACCGGATCGTGCCTAATCGGACCGTGCCCGACTGGGCAGTCGGTATCACTCTCGCAGACACGCAGACACTCAACCCGGCACAACGGTTGTGCACTCTCTTCACGAACATCTCTGTTCTCCTGCGCTGACTGACGGTAACTTCCGGGCTGCAAACAAGTCCGTACCTCTGGGCTGGAGGACATATGCACGGGCCCACGCCGCCCCTGCCCCGCCCCACCGAGCAACTGCGCTTCGCCATGCCGCCGATGCACGAGTCGCTCGACGACGAACGGCGGCATCGCAAGGAACGGCTCGCCGGGGCGTTGCGGATCTTCGGGCGTCTCGGTTTCGAGGACGGGGTCTCCGGCCATATCACCGCGCGCGACCCGGAGTTCAGCGACTGCTTCTGGGTAAACCCGTTCGGGATGCCCTTCAAACACGTCACGGTCGGCGATCTTGTCATGGCCAACGGGGAGGGGCAGGTGATCGAGGGGCGCTATCACGTGAATCAGGCGGCGTTCACGGTGCACGCCCAGGTGCATGCCGCCCGTCCGGACGTCGTCGCGGTCGCACACTGTCACTCGGTGCACGGGCGCGCCCTGGCCGCGCTCGGCGAACTGCTCGACCCGATCACCCAGGAGAGCTGCGCCTTTTACGAGGATCACGCCCTTTACGACGCGTATAGCGGTGTCGCCGTGGACGCCGAGGAGGGGCGGCGGATCGCCACCGCGCTCGGCTCCCGAAAGGCGCTGGTGCTGCGCAACCACGGACTGCTGACCGTCGGCGACTCGGTCGACGCGGCGGCCTGGTGGTTCCTGTCCATGGAACGCTCCTCCCAGGTCCAGCTCACCGCCCGCGCGGCGGGCCGGCCCGTGCTCATCGACCACCGGCAGGCGGTGGCGACGCGTGAGCAGCTCGGCGGGGATCTGGTGGCGTGGATCAACTATCAGCCGCTGTGGCAGGACATCAGCCGGAGTGAGCCGGATCTGCTGTCGTGATCTGAGAGTTCCGGTCTGCGGGTTCCGTTCCGGAGGCCTGGTCTGACCTGCGGGTTCCAGGGCGTCCTGGTGCGTCCGGGTCCTCAGAAGTCGCGGAGCACGGCGGCCTTCGTCGCCGCGAACTCCTCGTCCGTCAGCACGCCCTCGCGGTGCAGCTCGCCCAACTCCCGCAGCCGGCGCAGGAGTACGTCGTGATTCGCGGCCTGCGGCTCAGGCGGTACCGCGTCCCTGGTCGTCAGCGGGAGGCGGGGCGCGTCAGCAGGCAGATACTCGCCGGTGCGGGTCGACGGATGCGGAAGACGGGCCGTGACCGCGGTGGCGACCAGCGCCGTGAGCAGATCGCGGCGGGCGCTGCCCCACAAGTCGAGGGCGAACGGGTCCTTCTCCGGCGGGAGTTTGGAGAACGCCGTCTCGCGCGTCACGAAGCGCAGAAAACCGTCCTCGTAACCGGAGTTGGGCAGCCACTCCACCTGAACGAGATCCGGTACGTCGATGATGCGCGGGCCCGTCGCCCGCTTCACCCGGTCCGAGGTGTCGCTCCAGTCGATCCGGACCTGGGTTCCGTCGAACGACACCGTGCCGTCGCTGGACCGTACGGACACCGGCACGGGCGGGCCCGGCAGCAGGTACTCCTTCGCGGGCTCCTTGGGGATCTGCTCGAGGAGCAGCCCCCGGCGTATCTCCTCGGCGACGTACTCGGCGACGCCCGAACGGTCGAGATCCACCGTCAGCCTGTACGGGTCGGCCGCGTCGGGAAGCCGGCCACCGGTCGCCTGGAGCAGCGGGTCGGCGCCCTCGCGAAGTCTCAGGCGCAGCCGGCCGCGCTTGCGTTCGGGCTCGTAGACGACGCTCGCGACCGCTTCGAGGGGCACGGCGATCTCTCCGTACGTCTGCCGGAACAGCGGTACGGAGCGGTGGAGTCCCGGCGTGATCCGGACCGTGTTGCCGTCGAAGGCCCAGGTCCCGTCGCGCTGGATGATCTCGGCCATACGGAAATTCTCGCAGCCGGGTCAACAAGGGGTCGGGGATGCGATGCAGGTTGGGGCGACGGCCGCACCGGTGGGGCGAGGCGGGGCGGGGTACTTCGCCGCCGCTGAGTGGACCTGCCGGGTGAGGTCGCAGTGGCGTACGGCACAATCCCGGTGCTTGGTACTTGCGGTTATGGGCTTGTCCTACGAGTTGGTTCTACGAGTTGGTCCTACGGAGCGGTGCGGGAAGGCGGCAGCGGGCGGTGGCGGTGCAGGAGGCTGGACAAGGCGCGCACGAAGGGGGCTGCACCTGCGGGGACTGTCCGCAGGGGGCGCGCGAAGGGCATCGACGAGCCGTTGCCGCATTCCTTTCCAAGCGGGACGAATTGGCCTCCGGCCGAGGGCTGCCCGCCGCGGTCGCGCACTCGGCTGGGGCCTCACGGCAGTGGGTGTCGGACGAACTGACCCAGTCCGCGGACCTCGTCGCCGAGCGGAGCCGGGCCGAGGGCGAGGCCTGGCTGGGGCTGCTGTGGCGGCGTACGGCCTTCGCGGTGGCGGGAGTCGTCGGGGGCCTGCTTCTGGTGCAGGCGTTCACCGCGATCGGGGCGGGCTGGACCGCCGCGCGGACCGCCGGCTTCCTCGCCGCGCTCGTCGTGGGCGGGCTGCTGGTCGCGGCGTCGTGGTTCCACCGGGCGCGCGGGGGTGCGCTGGCGCCCGTCATCGGTGAGGACAACCGGCTGTCCACTTCCCGTGCGGTGGCGGCGAGTTGGGTGCTGTTCGTCGTCTACGCCGTGCTGGTGCTGGCGGGCCGCCTCGCGGGCGAGTCCTCGCCGGGCGAACGTGACGCGCTGATCTCCGGGCTCGAACTCGCCCGTGGCGCGGGCATCGTCACCGTTCTCGCCATGGTGTGCGGGATCGCTGTGCTGGTGCGACGGGTGGTGGGCCTGCGCGTGCTCGGTCAGCGCCTGCAGAAGATACGTGCCGACCGGCCGCGGGCCGCCGACCTGCTGACCGACGACTCGGGTCGGGGCAACTTCGCGGACACGCAGTACGTGGTGATCACCGGCGCCGCGCTGGTGTTCGCGGCGGTACGGCTCGCGCGGCGGCCCGAGCAGTTGCCGGACCTGCCGTGGGGACTGGCGCTGGTGGTGCTGGTCTCGGCGGCGACGTACGTCGCCGCCAAGTACGCGGAGGGCGGGCGACCGGTGATCTACTCGGTCGTCCGGTCCCGCGAGGCCGGGGACCTGGACGCGCCGATCCGCACGGGCGACGACATCGAGATCCGGGGCGCCGGTTTCGTGCCACCGGGTGCGCACACGGCCGACCGCCTGTCGCGGATGGTGGTCCGGATCGGTGCTGTCCATGTCCATGTACCGCTCGTGCCCGTGGCCGGGGGTTTCCGGAATCCGTCCGACGCGGTTCTGACTGTGCCGGTGCCTGCGGATGTGGAACCAGGGCGGGTAGAGGTGCAGGTGGTCACTGCGGCGGGGGCCGAGACGAACCGGTACGCGATCGATGTGACGGATTGACTGGGTCGGTTGAGGGGGCGCCTACCGGCAGGGTGAGTTCGGTTCATAGGCGACTGCGGCTCCGCCGCGATGGGGGCCCTGCTCGAGCGCAGCCGAGAGTGGGGGAGCGACAAGCCACGACGAACCCGCACTCGTCAACGAACCCAACCGCCCCTCCGCCGGAGGCCCCCGCTCCACCGCCGGAGGTAAAAAGTTCGGTCCGCGGTTGAGCCGCCCGCCCAAGGGCTACGTATGGTCTGTTGAGGGGCGAACTGTCTGTTCGGTGAGAGGTGGCGGAGGGCGATGGCTCACGGTATGCGGATGGATACGCACTCCGGTTACCTCGACGGCGGAGGCAGAGACTGGCGGGACGCCGCCACCCGGTACGCCCTGCTACCGCTGCGCGTCTTCCTCGGCGTCACCTTCATCTACGCGGGGATCGACAAGCTCACCGACAGCGCGTTCATGTCGGAGGCCGGTTCTGGTTCGATCGGCGACATGATGCGCACGGTGCGCGACTCCTCGGCCATCCCGGAACTCGTCGACCTCTCCCTCAAGAACCCGGTCGGCTTCGCCTACGCCATCGCCTTCGGCGAACTCGCCGTCGGCATCGGCACCTTGATCGGCCTGTTCGCCCGCCTCGCCGCGTTCGGTGGTGCCATGATCTCCCTCAGCCTCTGGCTGACCGTGAGCTGGCCCTCGGACCCGTACTACTACGGCAACGACCTCCCCTACCTGATGGCCTGGCTCCCCCTCGTACTCGCCGGTGCGTCGGTGTTCTCGATCGACTCGATGTTGCGATCACGACGAAGGCAGCGAGCCGGCGCGTACTAGGCCTGGCCAGGGCCTCCGGCGATCAGGTCCAGCTCCCTCCAGCTCTCAGCTCTGCGTGGGCGCCTCCCGCGTCTCCCGGGAAGCGAGGCTTTTGCGGCGGTGGCGTATCGCGTGGGTCACCGTGCCCGTCGCTGCCGCCAAGAACAGGCCGCCGGTGACGAGAGGGATCACCGCGAACCAAGGGGTCTCCCAGAGCCCGCCCGCGTCGCCGGCGTAGACGATGCCGGTGAGCGTGAGGAAGAAGCCCGCTATCAGTCGGCCGGGCTGGAAGTCATGACGTAGCACGGGACACCTCCGCCTGTCCGACGCCGACCTCGAGGGTGAGGTCGAGCGTGCCGCCGTTCTTGGTGTTGCCCGTGGGCCTGAGGGTGCGTTCCTCGTACTTACCGGGGGCCACGTCCACGTCCTGCTTTCCGTCGCCGGGGAACTGGATGTCGCCGACGCCCACGTCGACGTTCAGCTTCACGGTCGCGTCCTTGGGCACGACGACCTTGAGCTGGCCTACGCCCACCTCGACGTTCGTCGTCACGGTCTGGCCCTCGGTGAGGCGTATCCGGGTCAGATCGAGTGTGCCGACGCCTGTGCCGAGTTCGTAGGCCGGCCGTACGTCCGCCACCGCGGCCGGTGTCCAGTTCGTGCGCACCCAGTGCGTGCTGATGTCCTTAGGGAGCGCCGCCGAGCAGGCCAGCAGGGCCGCGGTGGTGATCGCGAGGAAGACCGACCCCGCTCCCGTACGCCCCAGGAACGCGCTGACCGCTATGCCTGTGCCAAGGACGATGAGGGCGCTCGCCAGGCCGGCCTGGAGGCTGGTGCCCAGCGCGTGTTCCTCCCAGGTCGCACCGGTGCCGAGGGCGCCCGCCAGCAGGGCGAGCAGGAACACCCAGCCGCCGATCCAGCGAGGGCCGCGCGGCTTCGGCTCGCGCGCGCGTATGTCCGGGCGGTAGTTGCCCTGCGCGATGTTCACCGCCGCTGCGATGTCCCGGCCCCGGGTGTCACTCGGACCCCACAGATAACCCGTGCCTCCCACATGAGTGCCGTCCTTGACGATGGGGTCGCGCCACCAGGAGGAGAAGGAGGCGGGGACGGGCGGTGCCTGGGCTTCGGGTGGAGCGTCGCCGACCGCCTGTGCGGCGAGTGGGTCGGGGCCGGGGGCGCCGCGCTGCCGCGACCAGTAACCGGCGCCCGCGAGCACCAGCGCGAGCGTGGTGGCGAAGGTGAGCACCCCGCCGTTGCCCAGCATGGACAGGAACACCCCGCAGCCGACCAGCGCGAAGAGCACGGCCGTCAGGGCCTGGCCGTCCACGCGGCCGGTGAGCAGCTTGCGCAGCTCGTTCTCCTCCTCGTCGTCGTACGCCACGAACAGCCAGGCGAAGCCGTAGAAGATGAGGCCGATGCCGCCGCTCGCCGAGAGCACCGCGAGCCCGATGCGGAAGATCACCGGGTCCATGTCGCACTGCCGCCCGAGCCCCGCGCACACGCCGCCCAGCATCTTGTGCCGCCGGTCGCGCCGGAACTTCTGCGGGACCTGGGGCACGACCGGATCCCCGGGCGCGGGCGGGTCCCCGTGCGCGCGCGGTTCCTCAGCCGCGGTGGCCGGGGCGCCGGCGGCGGGCACCGTGTCCCGCGGCTCGGCGGGCGGAGCCTCGCCGGGACGCGGGCCGGAGCCGGGTCCTGGACCCGTCGCGGCGTGCGTGTGATCTGTCATGTGTCCATGGTGACGGGCGCGGCGGCCGGGCGGCAGTCGGGACAACCCTGGCCGAACCCTGAAATCGTCCCCGAGGCATTGGGCCCTTGATCCCCGAGACACCCCGGGCTTCGAAGATCAGGGGAGTCTCGGGGGTCGACCCTGATGTCCTGGCCCGCCTCGCGTGTGAATATCGATGGCATGCCGGAAGTCGCAGCTGTGCCCGTCGAGGACCCGCGGCCGCCGCGCAAGCTCTACCGCAGCAGCGACGGACGCTGGCTCGGTGGTGTGGCGCGGGGGCTCGCCGGGCATCTCGGGCTGCCCGTGGTCTGGGTGCGGCTGGTCTTCGTCGGACTGTTCATGGCCGAGGGCCTCGGGGCCTTGCTGTATGCCGCGTTCTGGTTCTTCGTGCCGCTGGGCGTCGGAGGCGTGGACACCGGACGGCCTCCGGCCCTCGCCACCGAGACCTCCGCTGACGGGCGCCGCAGACTCGTCGCCCGCAAGCCCGACAAGGGCCAGATCGTCGCACTGCTCGCGATGGTCGTCGTCGCCATGATCTTCGTCGGCAATGTGGATCTGAGCGGCGGGGCCAGACTGTACCTCTGGCCCGTCGTTCTCGTCGGCGCGGGCGTGGCCCTGGTCTGGCGCCAGGCGGACAACGCGCGCCGGGCCCGCTGGATGGAGGTCGGCCGCCACCGGCGCACACTGACGCTGGCCCGCTCCGCGGCCGGAGTCCTGCTGGTCACCGTAGGTGTCTCCGGGATATTCGTCCTCCAGGGCTCCGCCGCCCACCTCGGCTCGGTGTTGCAGGCGGCGCTCGCGGTCCTCGTCGGTATAGCGCTGCTCGCCGGCCCCTATCTCGTACGCATGACCCAGGACCTCTCCGAGGAGCGGCTGATGCGTATCCGTGCCCAGGAGCGGGCGGAGGTGGCCGCCCATGTCCACGACTCGGTGCTGCACACCCTGACGCTGATACAGCGGAACGCGGAGAACGCGGGCGAGGTCCGCCGCCTCGCCCGTGCCCAGGAGCGCGACCTGCGTAACTGGCTCTACAAACCGGAGGGCACCGGCAAGGACGAGGCCGACGAGCCGGACACTCTCGCCGAGGCGGTCCGGCGCAGCGCGGCGGAGGTGGAGGACAAGCACGGCGTCCCCATAGAGGTCGTGGTCGTCGGTGACTGCCCGCTCGACGAAAGAATCGGGGCTCAGATGCAGGCCGCGAGGGAAGCGATGGTGAACGCGGCCAAGTACGGTGGCGAGGGCGGCGCGGTGCAGGTCTACGCCGAGGTCGAGGGCAGGACGGTCTTCGTGTCCGTCAGGGACCGCGGCCCAGGTTTCGACCTGGATGCGATACCCGCCGACCGCATGGGTGTCAGAGAATCGATCATCGGCCGCATGGAGCGCAACGGCGGCACGGCCCGGCTGCGCGCCGTGCCGGACGGCGGCACGGAGGTCGAGCTGGAGATGGAGAGGGCGAAGACATGAGCGACGCGAACGAGCCGGCCGGGACGGTCGAGCCGGGCGGTGGCGCGACCGGCGCGGGCGCGGCCGACGGCCCTGCCACGGGCACCGGCTCTGCCGCGGCCGACGCGCCGCAGGCTGCCGCCGAAGCCAACGACCCGGCGGGCACGCCCGATTCGGCGGATGCCGGACCGGGTCGGCGAGTCCGGGTGGTCCTCGTCGACGATCACCGCATGTTCCGTACGGGGGTCCAGGCGGAGATCGGGCAGACCGAGCGGACGGGTGTCGAGGTGGTCGGGGAGGCCGCCGACGTCGACCAGGCCGTCTCGGTCATCACGTCGACCCGGCCCGAGGTCGTACTCCTCGACGTGCACCTTCCGGGTGGCGGCGGGGTCGAAGTCCTGCGCCGCTGCGCCCCGTTGATGGCGGATGCCGAGCAGCCCGTACGGTTCCTCGCGCTGTCCGTCTCCGACGCCGCCGAGGACGTCATCGGCGTCATCCGGGGCGGCGCGCGGGGCTATGTGACGAAGACGATCACCGGCACCGACCTCGTCAACTCCGTTTTCCGCGTCCAGGACGGCGACGCGGTGTTCTCCCCGCGCCTGGCCGGATTCGTCCTCGACGCCTTCGCCTCCACCGACGCCCCGCCCGTCGACGAGGACCTCGACCGCCTCACCCAACGCGAGCGCGAGGTCCTCCGCCTCATCGCCCGCGGGTACGCCTACAAGGAGATCGCCAAGCAGCTGTTCATCTCGGTGAAGACGGTGGAGTCCCATGTCTCGGCGGTCCTCAGAAAGCTCCAGCTGTCCAACCGCCACGAGCTGACCCGGTGGGCGACGGCACGACGACTGGTCTGACCCGGTCCGGACGAACAGCCGTCGCGACTAGTTCTTGCGGGCCGTCACGAGGGTGAAGGAGAGGTATTCGCCGGCGTCCGCCGTGAGCAACCCAATTCCTCGGGATGGGGTGGATGGTGGTGCCCCCGCCGCGGTAACAGGGACGCGTTGGTGTCGGCGAAGCGGTTCGCGGATCCGGGGAATCCAGGGCGGTGGGACGGTAAGGGCGGCGGGGGCGAGACAACCTCACACCACCCGCGTGGCCCCCGCGAACGGCATCTCGTCCAGCGGAGCGAGCCGCACCGGCGCCGAAGGATTGGGCGCGTGGATCATCTGCCCGTTACCCACGTAGAGCCCCACATGACTGATGCTCGAGTAGAAGAACACCAGGTCGCCTGGCCGGAGGCCGCCGCGCGCGACACGCTCCCCGGCCTCGATCTGGTCATACGTCGTCCGAGGCAGCGAGATCCCCGCGGAGCGGTACGCCGCCTGCATGAGCCCCGAGCAGTCGAAGGCGTCGGGCCCGGTGGCGCCCCACACATACGGGCTGCCGAGCTTCTCGTACGCGTACGTAATGGCGGCCGCAGCCCGCGAGTTGGGAGCCCCAGCGGTCGAGCCCGGTGCCGGCGAGGCGGAGGCGCGGGAGGCACGAGCCGTGGCTGCATCGTCCGCGCCGATCCGCGCGCGCTGCTCGTCCGTCAGCCGGGACAGGAGCCGCCGGGCCTCGCCCAGCTTGCCGGTGACCGTCTTCTTGTGCCGGTTCAGCGCCGCCTGCTGGGACTTGAGCGAGGCCAGCTCGACATGGGCGGCCCCGCGCAACTGCTCGATCTCCCGCAGTTGGCCGCGTACGCGCGAAACGGCCGAGGCCTGCCGACTGCCGGCGCGTTCGGCGAACGCGGCCTCATCCAGGTACTGATCGGGCTCCGAAGAGAGGATGAGCCGCAGCGCCGGGTCGAGGCCGCCGTCCCGGTACTGCGCGGCAGCCACCGAACCCAGCGCGTCCCGCTCGGAGTTGAGCCGCTCCGTCCGGCGGGCGGCCTCGTCCTGCAGAGAGTCCACCCGGTCCTCCGCCTTGTCGGCCTTCTCCTTCGCCCCGTTGTACTTCTCGGTGGCGACCTCCGCCTCCTGGTACAACTTGTCGACCTTCGCCCGCACCTGATCCGGCGTCAGCCGAGGCTCGGCGTGCCCCGCCCCGTCGAAGGAGGTCGCGCTCGCCGCGCCCGCCAGCGCGATCGTGAAGGCGGTACGGGCCGTATTGCCCCCGAGTGAGCGCTGTCTTGGCTTGCGGTGCGCTGCCACCTGGACACACTTCCTTCCCGAACGGTCCGGTCACGCGTCCGGCGGCGGCGCGCACAGGGGAGCGGGCCGCCGCCGGATCTCCTCGGCGGTGATGTCCGGCTGCCGCCCCTGGCCCGGGCGGCGGTGAAGAGCCGGTCACCTGGGGAAGGACGCTAAACCTGGGCGTGGGCGCTTGGTAACGGCATGTACGGAACTGTCGGCACTGGGCCGTGTGGTGACCGTATGCGACCGTGATCCCGGCCTGGAGCCGTCAAGTTGACGCGGGGCGTTGACCGATGCGGGGGTTGTGGAGGAGCGGGCGGCGCGGCGGTGCTAGGGGGCCCGTCGGCGTCCGTCAGGTGCCGTACGGGGTCTGCTCCGGGGCGCGGCGCGGTCTTTGAGGCCTTACGGGAGCCCTCGTTAGGCTCACAAGTCGGATTAGCGATCCGTAGTAGACCTGTGGCAGAGTGTTACGCGCACGCCCGGCGCCCAGGCGACGTCGGGCACCCTCCTCGGTGAGGTCGCGAGGCCTCACCGACCAGCGTCCGGAGGGACGTGCCACGAGGGCTGACGGCTCCCGCCGACCAGCACCAGGGCACGAAGACGATTGGTTCACGTCTCTGAGCAACACTGGGGATCGTTAAGCCAATCAGAGACGCTCCGGCTTCATGGACGTACTCATCCATCTCCTCGGGTCGCAAAGTCGGGCCTTGAAGAGCGCCAAGTCAGTGGAGGCCAAGGCTCACGCGCGCGTGCACCCCAAAAAGGGGTCCACGCGCGCGTGCTTCACGCCGGACGGACCACGCTGTGGACCGGCATGTAGTAGATCGACTCCTCACGGACGTACGCACCCGGCTTCGGGGCGTGGATCATCATGCCGTCGCCGAGGTAGAGGCCGACGTGGCTGATGTCGTCGTAGAAGAAGACGAGATCGCCGGGCTGGGCGCTGGCGACGGAGACCTGGGTGCCGGTCTTGACCTGGTCCCAGGTGGTGCGCGGGAGGGTGACGCCGGCGGCCTTCCAGGCGGCCTGGGTGAGGCCGGAGCAGTCGTAGGAGTCCGGACCTGAGGCGCCCCAGACGTACGGCTTGCCGGTCTGGGAACGGGCGAAGGCGAGCGCCTTCTCGCCCTTGGCGGTCGAGGCGCCCGCGGAGGTGCCCGTGCCGGTCGAGGTCCCCGCGCCGGTGGAGGGCGCGGGAGTCGGCTGTGCCTGCTGCTGTTGGCGGCGCTGCTCCTCCGCGGCCTGCTGCTGCCGCGCAAGCTCCTCCGCCTTGCGCTGGGCCTCCTGCCGCTTCTCCTGCTCGATCGCCGCGAGCCGCGCCTTCTCCTCGGTGGTCAGCCGCGAGAGCAACTGGCGGGCCTCGGCGAGCTTCCGCTGAACGTCCGCCTTGGACGACTTCAGGGTGTTCTCGGTCTTGGTGAGCGCCTGAAGGCTCTCGGAGGCCTCCTGACGCTTCTGCGTCATCTCGGACTGCTGCGTCGCGTAGTCGTCGACGGCCTGCTGCTGGCGGCTGGTCAGCCGGTCCATCAGCTGGTTCTGGTCGAAGTAGTCCTGCGGACTGTCCGCGAGCAGCATGGCCGCGGCGTCAGGAGCGGCGGCGCCCGTACGGTACTGCTCCGCGGCGAACGTACCGAGCTCCTCGCGCGCCTCGTTGAGCTTCTGGGTGCGGGAGGCAACGTCGTCAAGGAGGTTGTCGGCCTTCTTGCGCTGCTTGCTGGTCTTCTCCTTGGCGCCGTTGTACTTCTCGGTCGCCGTCTCCGCTTGCGCGTAGAGGTCGTCGACCTTCTTCTGGACTTCGTCGAGGCTGGGCTTCGGCTCCGCCGAGGGCGAGGCGTTCGCGGTCTGCGACAGGAGGGCCACCGAGGTGAGAGCGGCGGTGGCGAGGGCAGGGGTCCGTATGCCCTTGGGACTGGACGACCGCGCTTTGCGGTGTGGCGCCACGAAGGCGACTCCTTCCGTGCTCCGCCTACCGAGTTAGCTGTCGGGTTCGGGCGTGTGCTTCGGAAGGTTTGCCCTACGGTCCTTGTCCCCTAAGGGAGTTGGACCGATTCACCCCAAGGTCGGTGGGTCCCCGGCTCCGGGTTGCCACAAGGGCGTACCGGACTCGGCGGGAGCCGCACGGCCCGGCGACGTTCGCCGGTGGGGGTCGAGCGGCCCACTGCGAAAGCTAACCAACTCGTGTGGCTCCTGTGAAGGTTGATGAGCGAATTGTCCGATACGTTTTCGTGACCTTAGCCTCATGCGCCATGATCCGTCGCCGACCGTGACGGGACGGTCCTGGAGGGTGAGAGAAATCCGGGCGGGCTCCCGGCAGCCTGGTACGAGCGGAGTTCTCAGGGTTTTCCCGGACAGCTTTTCAGGGCGGCGGCGAGCTGTCAGTGGGGGAGCCTAGACTCGGAGAGCGATGAGCAGCCTCTTTGATGACAGCTTCCTGGCGGACCTCAAACCCTCGCGGGACCACGAGGAAGAGCCCCCGCCACCGCCCGAGGACGAGCACGTACCGGAGCAGGTTCCGGACGATCTGTTCGGCGGGAAGTTCGACGTGCCGCCGGACCGGGAGGCGTACTACCGCGATGGCGCCCCCCGTCCGCACGTGGACGCGGCCGCGCTCCTGGAGGGGCTCAACGACAACCAGCGTGCGGCGGTCGTGCATTCCGGCTCCCCCCTGCTCATCGTGGCCGGCGCTGGTTCGGGCAAGACCCGTGTGCTCACACACCGGATCGGTTACTTGCTCGGCGAGCGCAAGGTGCATCCCGGCCAGATTCTCGCGATCACATTCACCAACAAGGCCGCGGGCGAGATGAAGGAGCGCGTCGAGCACCTCGTCGGCCCGCGTGCGAACGCGATGTGGGTGATGACCTTCCACAGCGCCTGCGTACGGATCCTGCGGCGGGAGTCGAAGAAGCTCGGCTTCACCTCCTCGTTCTCGATCTACGATGCCGCCGACAGCAAGCGCCTCATGGCCCTGGTCTGCCGCGACCTGGACCTCGACCCGAAGCGCTTCCCGCCCAAGTCGTTCAGCGCCAAGATCTCGAATCTCAAGAACGAGCTGATCGACGAGGAGGACTTCGCCGCGCAGGCGAGTGACGGCTTCGAGAAGACCCTCGCCCAGGCGTACGCGCTCTACCAGTCGCGGCTGCGCGAGGCGAACGCGCTCGACTTCGACGACCTGATCATGACCACCGTCAACCTCCTTCGGGCCTTCCCGGACGTCGCCGAGCACTACCGCCGCCGCTTCCGCCACGTCCTGGTGGACGAGTACCAGGACACCAACCACGCCCAGTACGCCCTCGTACGAGAACTCGTCGGCACCTCCGAGCACCCCGCGGACGTACCCCCGAGCGAGCACGACGTGCCGCCCGCCGAGCTGTGCGTCGTCGGTGACGCCGACCAGTCCATCTACGCCTTCCGCGGCGCGACCATCCGCAACATCCTCCAGTTCGAGGAGGACTACCCGGACGCGACGACGATCCTCCTGGAGCAGAACTACCGCTCCACACAGACGATCCTGAGCGCGGCGAACGCGGTCATCGAGCGCAACGAAAGCCGCCGCCCCAAGAACCTGTGGACCAACGCGGGCACGGGCGCGCGCATCACCGGCTACGTCGCCGACACGGAGCACGACGAGGCACAGTTCGTCGCCGACGAGATCGACCGGCTGACGGACGCAGGGGAGGCGAAGGCGGGCGACGTCGCCGTCTTCTACCGTACGAACGCCCAGTCCCGTGTCTTCGAAGAGGTCTTCATCCGTGTCGGCCTGCCCTACAAGGTCGTCGGTGGCGTGCGCTTCTACGAGCGCAAGGAAGTCCGGGACGTCCTCGCGTACTTGAGGGTGCTCGCCAACCCGGAGGACTCCGTACCGCTGAGGCGGATCCTCAACGTCCCCAAGCGGGGCATCGGCGACCGCGCCGAGGCGATGATCGACGCACTCGCCTCACGGGAGAAGATCAGTTTCTCCCAGGCGCTGCGCCGCGTCGACGAGGCGTACGGCATGGCGGCCCGCTCCACGAACGCCGTCAAGCGGTTCAACACGCTGATGGAGGACCTGCGGACCATCGTCGAATCGGGCGCGGGCCCGGCGACCGTCCTGGAAGCGATCCTCGAACGCACCGGCTACCTGGCCGAGTTGCAGGCCTCCACGGACCCACAGGACGAGACCCGCATCGAGAACCTTCAGGAACTCGCCGCCGTGGCCCTGGAGTTCGAGCAGGAGGCCGGTGAGGGCGAGGCCTCGGGCGGGCTTTCCGACTTCCTGGAGCGGGTGGCGCTCGTCGCCGACTCCGACCAGATCCCCGACGAGGAGGAGGACGGCTCCGGCGTCATAACGCTGATGACCCTCCACACCGCCAAGGGCCTCGAATTCCCCGTGGTGTTCCTGACCGGCATGGAGGACGGCGTTTTCCCGCACATGCGTGCCCTCGGCCAGACCAAGGAACTGGAGGAGGAGCGGCGGCTCGCGTACGTCGGCATCACGCGCGCGCGGGAGCGGCTGTATCTGACCCGCTCCTCGATGCGGAGCGCCTGGGGGCAGCCCTCGTACAACCCGCCGTCCCGCTTCCTTGAGGAGATCCCGGACACCCATCTGGAGTGGAAGCGGACGGGGTCCATGGGAGCGGTGGCCTCCGGCCCCGCGGCGGGTGTGGCGGCCTCCCTGTCCTCCTCGCGCTCCGCAGCCTCGGGCGCCTCCGGTTTCGCCACGCGGCGGGGGGGTGCCACGGAGAAGCCGGTGGTGTCGCTGGCGGTGGGTGACCGGGTCACCCACGACCAGTTCGGGCTCGGCACGGTGGTCGGCGTGAAGGGCACGGGGTCGAACGCGGAGGCGACGATCGACTTCGGGGACACCAAGCCGAAGCGGCTGCTGCTGCGGTACGCGCCGGTGCAGAAGCTGTAGCCCTGCGGGGCTCGGTGGCCGCGCGGCGGGGCGGTTACGTCGGGTTGAGGCCGTGGCTGCGGAGCCACGGCAGGGGGTCGATCGCGTCGCCGGCGCCCGGGCGTACCTCGAAGTGGAGGTGCGGACCCGTCGAGTTGCCGGAGTTGCCGGAGTACGCGATCGGGTCGCCGGCCTTCACCTCGGTCCCGGAAGCGACCTTGTAGGTGGAGAGGTGGCAGTACCACGTCTCCGTACCGTCCTTGGCGGTCACGATCGCCATGTTCCCGTAGGCGCTGTTCCACTCCGTACGGACGACGCCGTCCGTCGCGGCCCTCACCGTCGTGCCGTACGAGACGGGGAAGTCGATGCCTGTGTGTACGGACATCCAGTTGATGCCGGCCTGGCCGTAGTAGGCGCTGATCCCCTCCTGCTCGACCGGCAGCGCGAACTTCGGACGCAGTCGCTCCTTGCGCGCCGCCTCAGCTGCCGCCCGCTTCTTTTCGGCCGCCTGCTGGGCCTTGAGATCGATCCGCTCCTGCGTGCGGCTTGCCCGGTCGGCGAAGTCGTCCGCGTCCGCGGTCAGGCTCTCGAGCTGGGTGTCCAGCTTGTTGTTGGCGGTCGCGGGCTGCACACCGGTCGTGTCGGTCGCGGCCGTCGTCTCGTTGCGCTCGTTCCCGCCTCCACTGCCCACGGACGCCGCCGCGATCCCGGCCACGCCCATCACACACGCTGACGGCACGGCGACCGTCAGCAGAGCGGAACGCTTGGGTGGGGTACGGCGGCGGGAGCGGGAGGCCGCACGGGCCGCGGTGCGGGAACCCGGGCGGGGGGCCGGCAGGACGGCGGTGGCG
>NZ_JAAKZX010000178.1 GCF_011045025.1 Streptomyces ureilyticus | reverse complement strand
GCCCCCTTGAAATGCCCCGGTTCTGTCACGTCCGTAACGGACGTAACGAACCGGGGTTTTCGCAATCCGCGGGGCAAATCGCTCCGAAGAGAGGGCATGCGCGGCCCGCAGGGGGTGGGCCGCCGGACCTCTCACGGGGGCATCAATGCGTAAGCAGGCAATCATCGCTGTCGCGGCCATGGCGCTGGCCATCGGAACCGTCGGCTGTGGTGCGGGGAGTGACGGGAAGCAGGCCTCCTCGGGGGCGGCGTCCCCTTCGGCGATCGAGGCCAAGGGTGGGGCCGGGGCGCTGCCGGCGGGCTCGGGTGGGCGGCTCAGCGCCATCGGGATCACCGACAACCAGCGGCTCGTCAAGTTCCGTGTCGACCAGCCGAACCGCACCCTTCCGCTCGGCAAGGTGAACGGGCTCAAGGGCGACAGCAAGCTGATCGGCATCGACTACCGCGTGCAGAACGGCAAGCTGTACGGCGTCGGCGACCGCGGCGGCATCTACACGATCCGCGAGATCGGTGCCAAGGCCACCAAGGTCTCGCAGCTGAGCGTGGCTCCGCAGGGCAACTCCTTCGGTGTCGACTTCAACCCGGCCGCCAACCGGCTGCGGGTCATCAGCGACACCGGCCAGAACCTGCGCCACAACATCGACGACCCGGCCGGTGCGCCCGCCGCGGGCACCACCGCGGTCGACGGCACGCTCACCAACCCGCCGGTCCCGCCCGCCACGACCGGTGCCACCGCGCAGGGGGTGACCGGAGCCGCGTACACGAACAACGACCTCGCCGCGGCGACCGCCACCACCCTCTTCGACGTGGACACGGCTCTCGACCAGGTCTCCCTCCAGTCCCCGGCCAACGCGGGCAACCTCGCGCCCACCGGCAAGCTGGGCGTGGATGCCGGACCGAGCGCGGGCTTCGACATCTACACCTCGACCCGTTCCGGCTCGAACACCGCGTACGCCGTCCTGCGCGTCGACGGCAAGCAGCGGCTGTACCGGGCCGACCTGCTGAACGGCTCGGTGGCCCGTACGGGGACGTTCGACGGCGGCCGGGCGGTCGTGGACCTGGCGCTGCCGCTTCGGCAGGGCTGAGCCGACGACAGAAGACTCACCCGTCGGATCAGCTGTCCGTAGCGATCCCATGTCGGCCTGCCACGAGGGCTGACACATGGCACATGACAGTTGGCAGATACCGATCCGGTATCTGCCAACTGTCATGTCAGGCGGGCACCTTGCCGAACCGGTGAAGAGCCCGGGGCCCTGGATGCCTCACCAGGACGGCATGATCGCCTCCGGGTAGCGGGACCCGGCCGCGCCCCGCGGCAGGATCTCCTGCACGCGAGCCAAGTCCTGCGGCGTGAGCGTGGCCTGCGCCGCCGCGACGTTCTCGGCGAGGCGCTGCGGGCTGCGGGTGCCGGGGATGGGCACGATGTCGTCGCCCTGGGCAAGGAGCCAGGCCAGCGCCAACTGCGTGGCCGTGATCCCCTTCGTGTCGGCCAGCGCGGTCAGCTCGCGGATGGCGGCCAGGTTCTTCTCGTAGTTGCCGGGCTGCCAGCGGTCGTCCCAGCTGCGCATGTCGTCCTGGGGGTATTCGGCGGCGGGCTTCACCGCGCCGGTGAGGAAGCCTCGGCCCAGCGGTGAGTACGGTACGAAGCCGATGCCCAACTCGCGTACCACGGGCAGTACTTCGGCCTCTACCGCCCGCTCGAACACCGAGTACTCGGTCTGCAGCACGGACACCGGGTGGACGGCGTGGGCGCGCCGCAGGATGTCCGGGCCGGCTTCGCTGAGCCCGAGGTAGCGCACCTTGCCTTCGGCGATCAGTTCGCCGACGGTGCCCGCCACGTCCTCGATGGGTACGTCCGGGTCGACGCGGTGTTGGTACAACACGTCGATGTAGTCCGTTCCGAGGTGGCGCAGGCTGTTCTCGGTGACCTCGCGGATGTGGTCGGGGCGGCTGTTCAGCGCCATGCCCGCGGCGTTCTGCGGAGCGTCCATGTCGAAGCCGAACTTGGTGGCGATGACGATGTCGTCGCGGAAGTCCTTCACCGCCCGGCCGAGCAGCTGCTCGTTGCTGCCGGTGCCCATGCCGTACAGCTCGGCGGTGTCGAAAAGGGTGACGCCGAGCTCGTACGCCCGGCGGATGGTGGCGATGCCGCCGGGTTCGTCGCCGGCGCCGTACGCCATGGTCATGCCCATCGTGCCGAGACCGATCGCCCCGGCCTCAAGGCCCTGCGTGCCGAGCTCGCGCTTCGGCAGGTTCCTGCTCTGGTCTGTGCCCTGCTGGTCTGTGTCCTGCTGTGTCATGCCGTCGACGCTATGAGCGCGGGCCCCGCCGGGTCATGGGCCGGGGACCGCATAGGATTGCCTGATCCTCTCAGGACCCCGGCCCAGGAACACGCTACCCAGGGAGCGCTTCATGCTGGACGAGCTCGCGTCGGCCATCGCCCGGCACGGCGACGACTGGTGGTCCGACACCGCGGTGCCCCGCCTCCGGCTGGTGAGGCTGGACGAGCCCATCACCCCCATCGACCTGCTGTACGAGCCGATGATCTGCTTCATCGTCCACGGCTCCAAGAGCAGTGTCGCGGGCGACCGGAGCTGGACGACCGGGAGCGGGGAGATGCTCTTCAACTCGCTCGTGCTGCCGGTCACCTCCACGTTCGAGCGGTTGCCGTACCGCTCGGCGGTGCTGCGCCTCGACGGCCCGATGCTCGCCGACCTCCTGCTGGAACTGGGTGGAACGGACCCCGCCACGCTCACCGGGCCCGAGCCCGAGACCGGCGGGCAGATCACCGCGCCGATGACCCCCGAGATCGTCGACGCGGTCACCCGATGGGTACGGCTGCTCGACACTCCGGAGGACATCAGCCCCCTGGCGAACCGTATCGAGGGCGAGATCCTCTACCGCCTGCTCGGCAGTCCCCTCGGCCCGACCCTGCGTCACTTCACGCTTGCCGACACCGCCGCCGCCCGCGTCCGCACGGCGGCCAGGTGGATCTGCGCCCACTTCACCGAGCCGCTCAGTATCGAGGCGATCGCGGGGGTGGCCCACATGAGCCCCGCCACCCTGCACCGCCACTTCAAGTCCGCCACCGGCATGAGCCCGCTGCGCTTCCAGAAGCACCTGCGGCTTCAGGAGGCCCGCCGCCGTCTCCTCACCGGCGACACCACGGCGGCCGTGGTCGCCGAAGCGGTCGGGTATGTGAGCGCGACCCAGTTCAACCGCGAGTACCGACGGGCGTACGGACTGCCGCCCGGCCAGGACGCGGCCCGGCTGCGCCGCCGGCTGGTGGACGCCGGAAGGGCAAGGTAGCCGCGTACCGGTTTTCCCTATCCCTCCGAGGGATCCACCGTCGCCTGATGCGCCTCCGCGAGGTGCTCCTCCGCCTTCAGCCAGGGCAGGAACTGGGCGCCCTTCCGCCAGCCGCACGTATCGCATCTGATGGTGCGCTGCACGCCAGAGCGCTGGACCCGTACGACGTGCTCGCGGCCGTGCTGGTCCCAGCGGCTGACCTTGCTCGTGTTGATCTGCAGCATGACGAACTCCTCTTGTGGGGGTGGCTCGCAGAGCGAGTGTGCAGCAAGACCAACATCAACAGGGGTTACTTGTGAGGAGAGTTGGCGCACGAACGGCGTCGGTCCACGGACGCGCCAACCGCCCGCTAACTGATCCTGCGGGGCAGGCGCAGGCTCAGCAGGATCGTCAGGACGATGCCTGCCAGCTGCGCCAACAGCGTGATGACCAGGGCATTTCGCATGCCCATGCCGGGAACCAGGGCCAGGAAGAGGGTGCCGAGGGTCGCGACGCCCAGGGCGAGGGCCGACTGCTGGACGGTGATCATCACGCCGCTGCCGACTCCGGCCCGGACGGGCGGGACCTCGGAGAGGATCACGCGGAAAAGGATGGGGAGTTGGAGGGCCTGGCCCGCGCCCGCCACGGCCGCGCCCGGCAGCAGTTCCACCACGCCCAGGTCCGGCCAGGAGCGCCAGGCGGCCAGGGCGATGAGGGCCACGCCGACCGCCTGGATCAGTCCGCCGACGGTCACTATGCGGGTGCCGTAGCGGGTGACGAGCCGCGGGCCCCAGAGCGAGACGACGAGGAAGACCACCGCCATGGGCGCCAGCGCGAGTCCGGCCGGGACCGGGCCGAGCCCGGCACCCTGCTGCAGCGCCACCGCGATCACGAACATGAAGCCGCTGAAGCCGATCGAGAACGGCACCATCATGGCGAGGCCCCGGCGCAGCGACGCCAGCGCGAACAGGCTCGGCGGCACCAGGGGTGTACGGCCCTGGCGGTCCTCCCGGCGCTCGACGAGGTAGAAGGCCGCCGCAGCGAAGGGGAACGCCGCCAGCGCCAGCCAGGTCCACAGCGGCCAGCCCGCCGCCCGGCCCTCGGTCAGCGGTGCCAGCAGGGTCAGCAGGGAGACGGCCAGGAGTACCGTGCCGGGGACGTCCACCGGCTCGGGGTGCTGCGAGCGGGTCTCGGGGACGGCGCGTGCGGCCAGGACCAGGCCGAGCAGGACGACCGGGACGTTCACGAGAAACACCGAGCGCCATTCCGTGCCCGCGATGTTCGCGGCGACCAGGACGCCGCCGAGGATCTGGCCCGCGACCATGGAGAGCCCGGCCGTCGCTCCGTACAGGCTCATGGCCTTGGCGCGGCGCGGGCCTTGAGTCGCCGACTGGATGGTGGCGAGGACCTGCGGCAGCATCGCCGCGGCCGCCGCGCCCTGCGCGACACGTGCCACGACCAGCGTCCAGGCGGTGGGCGCGAGGCCGCACGCCAGCGAGGTCAGCCCGAAGGCGGCCATACCGGCGAGGAAGAGCCGACGCCGGCCGAACATGTCGCCCAGCCGTCCGCCGAGGACGAGGAGCACGGCGTACGAGACTCCGTATCCGGCGACGACGAGTTCCAGGACCGCCTCGCCGGCGGACAGGTCGCGGCCGATCGTCGGCAGGGCGACGTTGACGATGAAGAAGTCGATGAGGGGGAGCGCCGCGCCGAGGAGCACGGTGAAGAGCCCCAGTCCGCCGAGCACGGGCGGGGCGGCGGGGGAGCGGGCGGCACTGCGGTCGATAGTTCCTGTGTCGGTCACGTACCTCAGCGTGGGCCAACTCCCAGACGGGTACCAGAGTGTGTTCATCCTGGTAGAAGCAGTACCTGGCAACAGGATCGGCGGGGCGGCAGGCTGGAGGCATGACGAGCATGGTCCAAGAGGTACGTGAGGTCCGGGAGGCGGAGGCTCACAAGGGGAAGGAGCCGGGGGCGGCGAAGGAATCGGTGATTCGGCGGCATGAGCTCGCCGCCTTTCTGCGCCACCGCCGCGAGCACATCACCCCCGAGCAGGTGGGCCTGCCGCGAGGCCGCCGCCGGCGCACCCCGGGCCTGCGCCGCGAGGAGGTCGCGCAGCTCTCCGCGGTCGGCGTCACCTGGTACACGTGGCTCGAACAGGCCAGGGACATCCAGGTCTCCGTCCAGGTCCTCGACGCCCTCGCCCGCACGCTGATGCTCGACGGCAGCGAGCGTGCGCACCTCTTCAACCTGGCGGGGGCCGTCGACCCCGCACCCGGCGCGCACTGCGCGTCGGTCACCGATGCCCAGCGCGCACTCCTGCGACAGCTGGATCCGATCCCGGCCTCCATCCAGAACAGCCGGTACGACGTCCTTGCCTACAACCGCACGTACGGGCTGCTGTTCTGCGACCTCGACGCCATTCCGCCGGAGGACCGCAACTGCATGCTCCTGTGCTTCACGAACGACGATTGGCAGTCGTCGCTCGTGCGGCTGGAGGAGACCATGCGGGTCATGGCGGCCAAGTTCCGCGCCTCGATGGCCGGTCATCTCGCCGAGCCCGCCTGGAAGATGCTGCTCAACCGGCTGCGCACCGAGTCGCCGGAATTCCGGGAAATCTGGGAGCGGCACGAGGTCGTGAGCGCGAGCAGCAAACGCAAGCAGTTCACCAACGCCCACGTCGGCCTGCTCACCGTGGACAGCACCGACCTGTGGCTGGGCCCGCACAACGGCCCCCGCATGCTGACGTTCGCCCCGGCTGACGCCGAGTCCCGCGAACGCCTGGAGAAGCTGCACGCGATCGCCCTCGAGAGGGGTTGAGAGGATCAGGCCAGTACGTCCGCCTGCTCCTTGACCTCCGCCGACTCCAGCCGCTCCGCGGTGCGTTCGGCGGTTCGGCGGGCCCAGCGGCCGCTTGTCAGGGCGCCGACGAGCAGGACCGCGAGGCCGCAGGCCGCGATGATCCACCAGCCGGGGCGGGCGGCTGAGACGTAGACCTCGCGGTACGGGAGCGAGCCCATGCCCGAGGCGAGTACGGCGCCGATCACGGCCACGCCCAGGGTCTGGCCGATCTGGCGGCTCGTGGACGCGACCGCGGCGGCGACACCGGCCTGGGCGCGGGGCATGCCCGAGACGGCGGTGTTGGTGATGGGGGCGTTGACGAAGCCGAAGCCGAGGCCGAAGAGGACGTAACCGATGACCAGCGTCACGTTCGACGTCTCGGCCTCGAAGGCGGCGAAGAGCACCCCGCTCGCCGTCATCGCCACTCCGGCGACGAGGAGGGAGAGTCGAGGGCCGCGGCTGCCGACCAGGCGGCCGGACAGCGGGGCGGACACGAAGGTCAGGGCGGCCATCGGGAGCATCCACAGGCCCGCGCTCAGCGCGGTGAGCCCGCGTACGTTCTGCAGATAGAGCGTCGAGAGGAAGAGGAACCCGCCGAGTGCCGCGAAGGCGCTGATCGCCACGACCGTGGCCCCGCTGAACGGCGCCGAACGGAAGAAGCACAGGTCGATGAGGGGTTCGGCACGGCGCGGCTCGTACCACAGGAGGCTCAGCAGGGCCGCCAGGGCCAGTGCGCCGAAGGTGATGACCGTGGGGGCGCCCGCGTGCGGAGCCTCGATGATCGCGTACGTCAGGGAGCCGAGCAGCGCGATCACCAGGAGCTGGCCGACCGGGTCGGGGCGGCGGGCCTTCGGGGCGCGGGACTCGGGGACGTACCGGAAGGTGAGCAGGAGAGCGGCCAGGCCCACCGGAAGGTTGATCCAGAAGATCGCGCGCCAGCCGACCGAGTCCACGAGAAGGCCGCCGATCAGGGGGCCGGCCGCCATCGATATGCCGACGACACCGCCCCACACCCCGATGGCGCGGGCGCGCTCGCGGGGATCCGTGAACGTGTTGGTGATGATCGACATCGCCACCGGGTTGAGCATCGAACCGCCCACCGCCTGCACCATCCGGAAGGCGACGAGCGATTCGAGATTCGGCGCGAGGGAACACAGCACCGAGCCGATCGTGAAGACGACAAGCCCCGCCATGAAGACCCGCTTGCGGCCGATACGGTCGGCCGTCGACCCCGCGAGCATCAGCAGCGAGGCGAGTACCAGCGTGTACGCGTCGATCGTCCACTGGAGGCCGGCCGTGCTCGCGTGCAGTTCGCGCTGCATCGAGGGCAGCGCGACGTTCAGCACGGTGTTGTCGAGGCTCACGATCAGCAGGCTCATACAGCAGATCGCGAGGACCAGCATGCGGCGGCGGTGGTTGAGCTCGGGCATTCCACCAGGGTACGCCGATATCGGTAGTGCGCCTAACTAACTACCTCGGTCGGTCGCCGAAAGGCCGTGGCTCGTGCCTGTCGGGGTGCGGGACAATGGGTCGCATGCCCACGCCCACACCTCTCGTGAACCCTCCGCTGTCGATCGGCCCGCACCCGGTGCGGCCGCCCGTCGTCCTCGCCCCCATGGCCGGGATCACGAACGCGCCGTTCCGCACGCTGTGCAGGGAGTTCAGTGGCGGCAAAGGTCTGTTCGTCAGCGAGATGATCACGACGCGGGCGCTGGTCGAGCGCAACGAGAAGACCATGCAGCTGATCCACTTCGACGCCTCGGAGACTCCGCGCTCGATCCAGCTGTACGGGGTCGACCCGGCGACCGTCGGCAAGGCCGTCCGCATGATCGCGGAGGAGGACCTCGCCGACCACATCGACCTCAACTTCGGCTGCCCGGTACCGAAGGTGACACGCAAGGGCGGCGGCTCGGCACTCCCGTACAAGCGCCACCTGCTGCGCGCGATCCTGCGCGAGGCGGTGAGCGGGGCCGGGGACCTGCCGGTCACGATGAAGATGCGCAAGGGCATCGACGACGACCACATCACGTACCTGGACGCGGGCCGGATCGCCGTGGAGGAGGGCGTGACGGCGATCGCCCTCCACGGCAGGACGGCCGCACAGCACTACGGCGGCACGGCGGACTGGGACGCGATCGCCCGCCTCAAGGAGCACGTGCCGGAGATTCCCGTCCTCGGCAACGGCGACATCTGGTCGGCCGACGACGCGCTGCGGATGGTGCGGGTGACGGGTTGCGACGGCGTGGTCGTAGGGCGCGGGTGCCTGGGCCGCCCGTGGCTGTTCGCGGACCTGGTGGCCGCCTTCGAGGGGCGTACGGGGGAGTACGCGCGACCGACCCTCCGCGAGGTGGCCGATGTCATGGTCCGCCACGCGACCCTGCTCGGGGAGTGGATCGAACAAGGAGGGGCGGCCCGAAGGGCCACCGTTGAGGGTGGTGGTGGGAGTCGGGCGGGCGAGGCGCGCGGAGTCATCGACTTCCGCAAGCACGTGGCCTGGTACCTGAAGGGTTTCGCGGTCGGCTCCGAGATGCGCAAGCGCCTCGCGATCACGTCGTCACTGGCCGAACTCCGTTCCGGCCTCGACGAGTTGGACCTGGACCAGCCGTGGCCGACGGGCGCGGACGGGCCCCGCGGCCGTACGTCCGGCAACAACAGGGTTGTCCTGCCGGACGGTTGGCTGAAGGACCCGTACGACTGTGCCGGGATCGGCGAGGACGCGGAGTTGGACACGTCCGGGGGCTGAGCGTTTTCCGGCGCATCTGTGGCCACCGATAACGATTACGTTGCCGTGACTTACGTCACATCCGTCTCAGGTGTCGCCGCCCTCTCGCTCGCCCCGCCCGGCATGCACGGCAACAGACGCAATGTTCGCTACCGTGGGTAACTTCCCTGCGTGGGGCGAGATATGACACCTGTTAGGTCATGTACACGCGGCTGAAAACAGCCCCTCTTTTCGTCGCCAAGCCCGGCCCCGGGCGCTCGCCTCCGCCCCACCAGTCCCCGGCGCTCCGATGACGTTTGTGTTTCTGCTGTGAAGAAACGATGAACCTCCCTCTAGAGTCCCCGCCATATATGACGCAGACCGCACTTTTGGGGATCTTGATCGGTCTCGGTGCGTTCCTGGGGGGACCTGTTCATGTCGGAGTACTTCGACGCTTTTTGGTCATGGATCGTCGCGGCGGTTGGGGAAACGTCGTGGCGTGAGGTGATGCCGCTGGGCATCGCCGGTGCATTCGTCTGGGGGCTCTGGCTCTACCGGGCGATCCTTTCCCGCTTGGCCAGGCCGGTCGTGAACGACTACCGGACCTCCGTGTCCGTCGTGGTCCCCGCCTACCGCGAGGATCCGGACATCCTGCTCGACTGTCTGGAGACCTGGCTGGCCCAGGGGCCCGACGAGGTGATCATCGTCCCCGACGTCCAGGACCACGAGGTGCTCCGCAGGCTGTCCGAGGTGCGGGACCGGCGGGTGCGGGTGCTCGCGATCGAGCACCGGGGCAAGCGGTCCGCGCTGGGTGTGGGGATCCGGGCCGCGCACTGCGAACTCGTGGTGCTGGTCGACTCGGACACCCGCTGGCAGCCGGGGCTACTCGACGCCGTGCAGATGCCCTTCGCCGACCCCAAGGTCGGCGGAGTCGGCACCCAGCAGAACGTGTTCATGCGCCGGAGCAGTGTGTGGCGGCGTATCGCCGACTGGCTGGTCAACCTGCGCTACTACGACTACGTGCCGGCCATGGGTCGCGCCGGTGCCGTCGCGTGTCTGTCCGGCCGCACCGCCGCCTACCGCAAGGCCGCGATAGACCCCGTTCTGGAGAACCTGGAGAACGAGTTCTTCCTCGGCCGGCGTTGCGTCGCCGGCGACGACGGCCGGCTGACCTGGCTGGTACTGGCCTCCGGGTACAAGACCGTGCACCAGAGCAGCGCGCGGGCGCTGTCCATGTTCCCGTCCTCGTTCCGGGCCTTCGTCAAGCAGCGGGTGCGCTGGAGCCGCAACTCCTACCGCTGCTATCTCACGGCGATCCACAAGGGCTGGCTGTGGCGGGTCCCGCTGGTCACCAAGATCACCGTGCTGCAGATCCTGCTGACGCCCGTGACCATGGGCATGGCGCTGGGTTATCTGCTGCTCAGCCGGCTGGAGTTGACCGGCCGCGGGGTGGTCCTGGTCCTGATCTGGCTCTTCGTGGGACGCGGTATCCGCGGCTACTCGCACCTGCGCAGACATCCGCAGGAAGTGCTGCTGTTGCCGCTGCTGGCCCTCGTGGTCGTGATGATCTCCCTGCCGATCAAACTGTGGGCCTTCATCACCATGAACAAGCAGGGTTGGCTGACCCGCACCAGCGACAGCATCGGCGGCGAAGGCCAGAACGCCGCGTCCCTCTCGGGCAACGGCCCCCAGCGGCCGCCCGCCGGTGGCCACCGCGAGGGGGTGTTCCAGCCGTGACACTCCATTTCCGAACACTGCGCGGCACGGCGACAGCCGCCGCCTTCCTGCCCCTGGTCGCCTTGGCGCTCCTCGGGTCCGCGCCCGTCGCCCATGCCGCGCCGAAGACGGTCGTCGCGGAGAGGGTCCTGGCCGGAGCCCGTGCCGAGGCCCGCGCCGTGGACGACGGCGATGAACAGGCGTTCACCCCGGAGGAGTCCGAGGCCCAGGCGGCCCTGGTCGCCGCCGAGGACAAACGGCTTGACCAGGTCCGCGCCGTCGCCGCGGTCGCCCCGCTCAAGGGCGCCAAGTGGTCGAAGCCGTACCGGCTGGACACCGGCAGCGGCTACACGCTGGTCCTCACCGGGCGCACCAAGCCGTACGGCATCTCCGACCTGCTCTCCCTCGCCCCGCAGACCTTCGTCCGCAAGCGCGACGGTTCCTACCTGCTGACCGAGAACCTCTACCTCAACGCCGGCGCCAAGCTGAAACTGTCCAACCCGGGCGGTCTGACGGTACGGATGGCCAGCAGCAACAAGGGCTTCGTCTCCATCGTCTCCTTCGGCGGCCGGCTGACCCTGGAGGGCACCGCACAGGCGCAGATGAAGATCGGCAGCTGGGACACCCGTACCAACAAACCGGACACCGACGTACGGGACGGCAGGGCCTACATCCGCGCCATCGGCGGCCAGTTCGACATGAAGTACGCCAAGGTCGGCGACCTCGGCTTCTGGAGCGGCCGCACCGGTGGCCTCAGCCTCACCGGAACCGACCGCCCCGACACCGGGAACATCGACGGCCCGGACACCCCGACCGGCGACGACCTCAACCAGCGCGAGCGGGAGGAGGCCGCGGACAAAGCGGAGGAGGAGGCGGAGCAGACGCCCAGCAGCGGCGGTGTGCTCGCCCAGCCGCCCGGCGAACTGACCACGCCGGACAGCAGGTTCACCGTGCCCGACATGTCGTACGTGTCGGCTGAGGTCGACCACTCCACGGTCACGGGCAACACCTACGGACTGTTCGTCTCCGGCGCCACCGGGGTCAGCATCACCGACACCAAGGTGCTGAAGAGCTTCCAGGACGGCCTCGTACTGCACCGCTACGTCACCAACGCCGACGTCGAACGGACCACCGCCAAGGACAACGGCGGCAACGGCTTCGTCCTCGCCCGCGCCACCCAGCAGGTCCAGGTCACCGGATCCACCGCGCGGGGCAACGGCGGCAACGGGTTCACCCTCAGTGGCCGGCCCCTGGCGAGCGGTCCCTCTGCCTCCGGCGAGTCCATCAGCAGCTACGGCAACAACTCGGTGTCCAACAGCACCGCCGAGGACAACGGCCGCTACGGCATCGAGATCCTCGGCGGGGTGGACGTCGGCGTGCAGAACAACAACGTCCGCGGCGGTGACATGGGCATCGTCGCCCGCAAGGACGCCTCGAAGGTGGCCATCACCGGGAACCATCTGAAGGGCCAGATCCGGCAGGGCATCTCGGTACGCGACGGCGTGACGGCGGCTCAGGTCACCGGCAACATCGTCGAGAACGCCGACACCGGCGTCTACATCCGCGACTCGGTCGCCGAGGTCCGCGGCAACACCGTCCAGGACGCCACCAACCACGGCGTCTCCATGGTGGGCGGCGTCGGCGGCTCGACGATCTCCTACAACGTCATCGCCGGAGTTGGGCCGAGCGCCCTGGACACCGTCCGCGCGGGCGGCGATATGAACATCAAGAAGAACCAGACGTTCGCCTGGCACGACACCAGTTCCTTCTGGACCAAGTTCCGGCACTACGCCAGCCCGATGACCCTGCTGTGGGCCTTCATCCTGCTGCTCATCCTCCTGTCGGCGGTGATGGGGCAGCGACGGCACGGCAGCCGGGGACGAGGCCGCCGCGGACGCCTTCACCCCTACGCCGACAAGCAGCCCCTGCCGGTCCCTCCGCCCACGGAGATCCGCCTGGCCGCACAGCACCCACAGCACCCACAGCACCCACAGAACCAACAGCACCCACAGAACCAACAGCACCCACAGAACCAACAGCACCCGCAGAACCAACAGCACCCGCAGAACCAGCACCATCCACAGAACCAACAGCATCCACACAACCGGGTTCCGGTGATGACCCATGACCAGTGGTAACCGCGTGCTGTGGCTGGCGACGGGGGCGTTCATCTGCTCCGTGATCGCCCTCATCGTGGCCCTGACCTCCGGCGGGGACTCGGCCACCCCGGACACGGCCGGGGCCACCGGTGAGGTCGGTCCCACTCCGACCACCCGCAAGCCGACCGCCTCGGCGGACGACGCACCGACGAGCACCGCCGAACCGTCCGCACCGTCCACCACCCCCGCCACCGAGTCCACCCCGGGCGCGACGTCCGGCGGCGGCACGGCGTCCGCCAAGAAGGTCAGCTGCCCGGCGGCCACCGTCACGGTGAACGACGCCGACTCGCTGGAGCAGGCCCTGGCCGACGCCGGGCCCGGGGACAGCATCGGGCTCGCCGACGGCACGTACGAGGGCCGCTTCAAGGCCACCACTCCGGGCACCGCGGACCGGCCGGTCTACGTCTGCGGCGGCCCCGGCGCGGTGATCGACGGCGGTGGCACCGACGGCGGCTACGGCTTCCACCTGGACGGCGCCGCCCACTGGCGCCTGGTCGGCTTCACCGTCCGCAACAGTCAGAAGGGCGTGATGGCCGACCGTGTGCAGGGCTCGGTCATCCAGGGCCTCACCGTCGAGCAGATCGGCGACGAGGCCATCCATCTGCGGAACTTCAGCACCGACAACGTGGTGCTGAACAACACCGTCCGCGACACGGGCCAGCGCAAGGAGAAGTTCGGCGAGGGCGTCTACATCGGCTCCGCCGAGTCCAACTGGTGCACCGTCTCGGACTGCAAGCCCGACAACAGCGACCGCAACGTGATCAGCGGCAACGACATCAGCGCCACGACCGCCGAGTCCATCGACATCAAGGAGGGCACCAGCGACGGCAAGGTCATCGGCAACACCTTCGACGGCTCACGCCTGAGCGGCTCCCACAACGACTCCTGGGTCGACGTCAAGGGCAACGGCTGGCTGATCCAGGGCAACACCGGCCGCAACGCACTCGAGGACGGCTTCCAGACCCACGAGATCGTCGACGGCTGGGGCACCGACAACACCTTCAAGGGCAACACCGCGGAGGTGAACGGACCCGGCTACGGCTTCAAGCTCACCCCCGTCGAGGGCAACAAGGTCGCCTGCGACAACAAGGCGGAAGGGGCGGCCGAGGGCCTGTCCAACGTCGACTGCGCCGGTTCCTGACGGGCCGACAGAACAAACACACACCGCTTCCACGCAGGGCCCGCGGAGCCACCGCGGCCTCGGTCCGAAGGGCCCTGTGCCGGCCCACCCATCCCCAAAGCGAGCACACCCTCACCTTTCACAAGGAGCACGCCATGACCCTCGCCACCGACCCGAGGCCGGACAGCGCACTGAGACCCGACGCCGACACGGCCGCCGTACTCGACGTCTACGGCGCCCCCGTCCCCCGACTCACCGTCATCGGCACCGGTTACCTCGGCGCCACGCACGCCATCTGCATGGCCGTCCTCGGCTACGAGGTCCTGGGCGTGGACGTCGACCCGGTCAAGGTCGAGTGGCTGAACTCGGGCCGGGTCCCCTTCTTCGAGCCGGGCCTGCCCGAACTGCTGGCCAAGGCTCTGGACTCCGGCCGGCTGCGCTTCACGACCAACTTCGCCGAGGCCGGTGACTTCGGCGATGTCCATTTCCTCTGCGTCGGCACCCCCCAGCAGAAGGGCTCCGACGCGGCGGACCTGCGCTACGTCGACAGCGCGGTGACCGAACTCGCGGAGCACTTGCGCCGCCGCACGCTGGTGGTCGGCAAGTCCACGGTGCCGGTGGGCACCGCGGCCCGGCTGACGGAACTGGTGCAGCGGCTCGCCCCCGCCGGAACCGACGTCGAACTGGCCTGGAATCCGGAGTTCCTTCGCGAGGGCTACGCCGTCGACGACACCCTGCGCCCCGACCGGCTGGTCTTCGGCACGGAGTCGGCATGGGCCGAGGAACGGCTGAGGGCCGCGTTCGCCCCCGTCATCGCCCGCGACACCCCGGTGGTCGTCACCGACCTCACCACGGCCGAACTGGTCAAGGTCGCCGCCAACTCCTTCCTCGCCACCAAGATCTCGTACATCAACGCCATGGCCGAGGTCTGCGAGGCCACCGGCGCCGATGTGACGGGCCTCGCCGAGGCACTCTCCTACGACGACCGGATCGGCGGACGCTTCCTCAAGCCGGGCCTTGGCTTCGGCGGAGGCTGCCTGCCCAAGGACATCCGGGCCTTCAGCCACCGCGCCGAGGAACTGGGCGTCGGCCAGGCCGTCGCCTTCCTGCGCGAGGTGGACGCCATCAACAAGCGCCGCCGGGCGCGCACCGTCGACCTGGTCCGCGAACTCGTCGGCGGTGACCTGGCCGGCGCCCGCATCACCGCCCTCGGCGCCGCGTTCAAACCCAACTCGGACGACATCCGCGACGCCCCCGCCCTGGATGTGGCCCGGACCCTGCACCAAGCGGGCGCCCACGTCACGGTCGTCGACCCGGCGGCCACGGAGAACGCCCGCCGCACCTTCCCGGAACTGACCTACGGCTCCGACGCCCTCACGGCCGCCGCCGGAGCCGACGTGGTGGTCCTGCTCACCGAGTGGACCCAGTTCCGCGAAATGGACCCGCACGCCATGGCGGCCGTGGTGTCCCACCGCCGCATAGTCGACGGCCGCCACGCCCTGAACCCGTCCCAGTGGCGCGCGGCCGGCTGGGAGTACCGGGCCCTGGGCCGCCCTTGACGGGGGACTGCGCGACCAGCCACAACGCACCCGCAGCCGCGAGCTATTAGTTAGGCCCCGCCCACAGCCGTCAGCAAGGCCAAAGGAGCCGCAGCTGACCGAGACTCCCGTACGCACGCGTGCGGATACGGCACCGGTTCCCCCCGATGGGCATCGCGGGCGTATCCCGCGAGGACCTCCGGGAGCCGGCTCCCGGAAGAAGCCGCCGCGTCGACCAGCGCATGGGCGACGGCACGGGCCTCGTCATGGAGTCCGTACCTCGACAACCCCAACGCGATCAGCGCGTTGTCATGCGGCCACACAGACCCCCGGTGATACGACAGCGGATGGTAGGCGGCCTGGCCGGAGGCCACCGTCCGCACCCCCCACCCGGAGAAGAAGTCCGGCTCCAGCAACCGCCGCCCCACCAACTCCCCGTACTCCTTGTCCAACAACCCCGACCACAGCAGATGCCCGGCATCGGAGGCCAGCGCGTCCACCTGGTTGCCGTCACCGTCCAACGCCAGTGCGGGGAAGGCGCGTTCAGGCATCCAGAAGTCCCGCTGGAAGCGGTCGCGGAGGTCGCTCGCCGCCTGCTCCAGCAGCGCCGCGTACACCTCGTCCTCCCACACCGTGCGCGACAGGTGCGCGGTGCGGCGCAGGGCGTCGTACGCGTACCCCTGCGCACCCGCGGCCATCACAGGCCCGGTGGCGCGGCTGCCGTCGGCGGAGCAGATGGCGCCGGGGGAGTCCTTCCAGTTCTGGTTGGCGAGGCCGCCCTCGTCGGCGCGGTAGACGAGGTAGCCGCGCGAGGTGAGGCCGCCGTGGTCCAGCATCCAGCCGATCGCGGCGCGGGCATGCGGCTCGAGGCGGCGGGCGGTCGCGACATCGCCGGTCTGCTCGACGTACGCGCCGAGCAGCACCAGGAAGAGCGGCGTGGCGTCGACCGAGCCGTAGTAACGCCCGTACGGCACCTGCCCGAAGTGCGCCAGCTCCCCGTGCCGTACCTCGTGCACGATCTTGCCCGGCTGGGCCACCGCCCCGGTGCCGGTCGCGGTCGCCTGGGCCGCGGCGAGCGCGGGCAGGGTGGCGGCGGCGAGCTGGGGGCGGTAGGGAAGGGCGAAGAGGGAGGTGAGGAGCGCGTCCCGGCCGAGCAGCGTCAGGAACCAGGGGACTCCGGCCGCCGGGACGCGAAGTTCCTCTCCGTCGGGGCCCGTTGCCGGGACCTGGAGTACGGCCAGGTCGGCGAGGCCCCGCGCGCAGGCGGCGGACAGCTCCGGCCAGCCCGTCGGGAAGGGCACGCCCTTGGTGAACTCCTCCTCCAGCGCGCGGAGTTGCTCGTTCACGGCGGACGGGGAGGCGGGCACCTCCGGGTGCGGCGTGCCGTGCGGGCGGGCCGCGACCCTCAGGGCCAACTCGGCCGAACCGTGCGGTTCCAGGTCGAGGGCCCAGACCAGGCGACGGGCGCCCGTACCCGTCTCCTCGACACCGTCAGGGGCGGGCTCGGCGGTGACCGTCGTACAGGAACGCCATTCGCCCCGCCGGTAGCTGAACTCCACGCCGTCGTCCAGGACTTGGCGGGAGCGGACGGCGCCGATCTTGGTGTACGTACGGTGGTCGGAGCGCAGCTCGAACTGGTCCGAGAAGTCGGCGTCCGCGGTGACCGCGATCCGGACCGTCGTCGGCACCGGGCGGTTGCTGGTGACGCGCAGCGCCTCGACGAACGCGCCGTCGGCGACGGCCTGTTCACGGAAGAGGGTGTACGCGGGCGGCTCCTGACGGCCCCCGCGCGGTACGAGGACGCAGCGCGCCGAGTCGCCGTCCGCGACCGGCGACAGCAACTCTGGCACCGCGCCGTCGACGGTCAGCTGCCAGCGGCTCAGATGCCGGGCGTCACGTACGAACAGCCCGTCGGGGGAGCCGCTGCCGCGCACTCCGCTGATGTCCCCGCCGTCGCCCACGGCCGCGAACGTCCCACCGTGCACAAGCAGATGCTGCCGGTCCGTCATACCTGGTCCCCTCCCTTGGCACCCTTGCCGATCTCTTCGCCTACGTGATCGCTTACGTGCTGCGCCGCGCCCAGTGCCGTGTGGTGTGCCGGGCCCGGCTCGTGCTGGTGGTCGTGGTCGTGCAGCAGGTCGAGCGTCAGCGCGGCGGTCCAGCTGAAGCCGAGCGCTCCGCAGGCCTCGCCGCTGTACGGGGTCACGTATTCCGCGAAGCCGGAGGCGCCCGCCGTGTCGAGCAGTGCGGCCCGCAGGCTGCCCGCGAGGGCCTGCTCCCCGTGCAGCCTCAGGCCGCGCTCCAGCATCCAGTTGGTGTTGAACCAGGCCGGGCCCCGCCAGTACCGGTGCGGGTCGAAGGCCTCGCCGGTCAGGTCGTAACTCGGGACGAGCCGGGTGGCGCCGCCGAGCCCGAAGTGCGGGCCGCGCAGGGTCCGTACGAGACGGTCGGCGATCTCGCGGGGCAGGGCGGGCAGGAGCAGCGGGACGAGTCCGGCCACGCCGCGCTCGGGGATGAGTTCCCCGGTCCGTACGTCCCGGCAGAAGAACATGCCCTCCGCCGGGTCCCACAGCCGCTCCACCAGCGCCGCCGTCAGCCGCTCCGCGCGCGCTTGGCGGGCCGTGCCAGTGGCACCCAGCTCGCGGGCGATCCGGGCCAGCGCGTACTCGGAGGCGATCAGGAGCGCGTTGAACGCCGGGTCCTCGACCGCGAACTGTCCCGCCCGTCTCCCACCACCACCCTCAAACGAGGCCCTGCGGGCCACCCCCTCGCCTTCCCCGTCGGCGTATTCACGATCCCGGTAGTCGCTCGCCAGCGCCACGTACCGCCCGTAATCCAGATCCGTAGGCCGGTCCGAGGCGGCCCCGTGGTCCAGGTCGGCGCGGCGGAAGGTGCGGGGCGGGGCGGGCGTGACGCGGCTGAGCGGGGCGTCCCAGGACGGGGCGTTGTCCATCCCCTGCTCCCACGGGTGGACCACGGAGGCCAGGCCCCCGCCGCCCAGGTCCCGGCGGTGCAGCAGATAGCGGTGCCAGGCCGCGAGCCGCGGATACAGGCGGGACAGGAAGCCGCGGGCCCGCGACAGGCCCGGGTCGGCGACGTGCACCAGCCAGGCGGCGAGCGCGTGCACCGGTGGCTGCACGATGCCGGACGTCTGTACGGTGCGCGGGGCGCCCGCGGTGCGTCCCGCGGTGGAGGAGCGCCAGAAGTCGGGGCTCGGGAAGTACGCGTCGAGCGGGACGGAGGGGTTGAAGACGATGTGCGGAATCCGGCCGTCGCCCCACTGGGCGTCCAGGAGCGTCTCCAGCTCGACCTGGGCCCGGAGCGGCGACAGATGGCGCAGCCCGATCGCGATGAACGCCGAGTCCCAGGACCACTGGTGGGGGTACAGGCCGCGCGAGGGCACTGTTGACGTCCCGGTCCAGTTGTCGTGCAGGACGCGCGCGGCCCTCAGGTGTAGCGAGCGCGAGGCGGGGCCCGGATCGTATACGGCTGTCCCGGAACGGCCGATCTCACCCTGGCCGGAAAATGGAGGTGAGGCCGAGGTGTGTACGGGCTCGGAGGGCTCGGGGTGTCCGGTGCGGCGGGCTGTGAGCTGGGTCGAGCGGTTCACTCGGGTCTCCACGAAGACGTATGTCCGGCCAGTTCGGCGGTAGCTGCCGTAGGGTTACGTCTATTTAACACGCAAAACTCAATATGTAATGCAGAGTTGAGGAGCGCAAGGGGGTGTGCATGACCGAGAACGCCGGGAGAACCGGTACGGCAGGACGGGCAGCGAGGGCGGCCGGCCAGGGAAGCGCCGGCGAGCTGCTGGCGCTGGTGCGCAGCGGGCGGGCCACCACACGCGGTGCCTTGCAGCAGGTCACGGGCCTGTCCCGGGCCACGGTCGGCCAGCGCCTGGACCGGCTCTTCCGGGCGGGCTGGCTGCGCGAGGGCGCCGCGGGCCCGGTGGACTCGCCGCTCGGCGGCCGGCCCTCGGTCCGACTTGAGTTCGATGACTCACATGCGGTCGTCCTCGCCGCCGACCTCGACACCCGGCACGCGCGCACCGCGGTCCTCTCGCTCAGCGGCGAGCTGCTGGCCGAGCACACGGGGTCGCTGCTCATCGAGGACGGCCCGGACGCGGTGCTCGGCGAACTCGGGCGCTGGTTCGGCGAGTTGCTGGAGAAGGCGGGGCACCGGGCGCACGAGGTGTGCGGGATCGGGCTCTCCGTGCCGGGCCCGGTCGACAGCGACACCGGCCGCGTCGTCCAGCCGCCGATGATGCCCGGCTGGGACGGCTACGACATAAGAACCCGGCTGGCCCGCGCCTTCGCCGAGCACGCGGGCGCCGAATCCGTCCCGGTGCTTGTGGACAACGACGCCAACCTCATGGCGTACGGCGAACAGCGCACCGCCCACCCGGACTGCTCGGCCTTCGTCCTCATCAAGGTGTCCACCGGTATCGGCGCAGGCGTCGTCGTCGGCGGCACGATCTACCGGGGCATCGACGGAGGCGCCGGGGACATCGGGCACATACGGGTCCCGGAGGGCGCCGACACGCTGTGCAAGTGCGGTTCGTACGGCTGTCTCGCCGCCGTCGCCAGTGGCGGTGCCGTGGCGCGGCGGCTGGCGGAGACCGGGGTGCCGGCGGCCTCCGGCTCGGATGTGCGGGATCTGCTGACCGCCGGGCACCCGGGAGCGGCGGCGCTCGCGCGGGACGCCGGGCGGCGGGTCGGTGACGTACTGGCGACCGTGGTGACGCTGCTCAACCCCGGGGTGCTGATGATCGCCGGGGACCTGGCCGGAACCCCGTTCCTCACGGGCGTGCGCGAACTGCTCTACCAGCGCGCCCTGCCCCGCTCCACCGCCCACCTCATGCCCCCGCTCGGCACCGGCGTCAACCTCGCCATGCTTGACGCCGGCGAACTCGCCCTCGCCCTCGCGAACGGAGCCACTGTCGACGACGCCATCCGCGTCTATGAGAAGACCAT